>NZ_JBITCT010000086.1:0-23304 GCF_044453465.1 Streptomyces sp. NPDC051677 | reverse complement strand
GCGAGTACTTTCTGGGGGCGGCCATGGTCGATGTTCCTCTCATGAGAACCATCTGACCCTCTGTCAACACACTCCGCATCTCGGGGGAACCTCAACCCTGTCCGCATCGCCCGGCCAGGTGTTCAGCAGACAGCAACTCCTGGAAGCGGTCTGGCAACACAGCTACCACGGCGACGCGCGCCTGGTGGACGCCTGCGTGAAACGCCTGCGCGCCAAGCTGGGCGAACCCCCGCGCGAGCCCCGGCACATCCAGACCGTACGCGGTTTCGGCTACCGGTTCGCCGCCCGATGAGAGCCCTGGGAACACGTTTCCGCACCCATCGACTGCGCGGCCTGCGCATGCGGTTGGTGGTGGCGTTCGCACTCGTCGCCGCCGTCACCGCCACCACCACCGGCGCGCTCACCTTCCGGGAGGCGCGCACCGGAGTGCTCCAGCAGAGCCAGGACACCGTGATCAAGCTGCTGCGCACCCAGGTGACCCGGCTGGCCCCCGACCTCGCCTTCCCGCCCGACGAGGCCGAACTGCGGCGGTTCGCGTCCGAGGTGGCCGGCGCCGAGCAGTCGGGCGCCTGGCGGGTGCTGGTCGCCTACCGCGGCCTGGAGGCCACGTCCGTGCCCGACGACCCGTTCAAGGAGCTGACGCCCGCCCTGCGCGAGGCCGTGAACTCCAGTTCGGCCACCGTCTTCCAGCGCGTCAACCGCGTGGACCACACGGCGCTCCTCGTCGGCATGTCGGTCGCCTTCGCCCCCGTCGACTCCTCGGGCGTCAAGCCCCTCTCCGGCGTGAAGGTGTTTCTGACGGTGCCGCAGACCACCGAAGAGGCCTACGTCGACGCCCTGGTCACCGCCGTGGAGCGGGCCGCCGTCCCCGCCCTGGTCCTCGCTGTCCTGCTCGCGCTGCTCGCCGCCCGCGGGGTGCTGCGGCCGGTGCGGGCGCTGCGGGACGCCACCCGCAGCATCGCCGAGGGCCGGCTGGACACCCGGCTCGCCGTCGACGGCTCCGACGAACTCGCCGAGCTGTCGCACACGTTCAACGAAACGGCCGCCGCCCTGGAGGAGTCGGTGGCCGAACTGCGCGGCATGGAGGCCCGGGCCCGTCGTTTCGCCGCCGACGTCTCGCACGAACTGCGCACTCCGCTGGCCGCCATGTCGGCCGTCACCGACGTCCTCGACGAGGACGCCGTGCAACTCGACCCGGACACCGCCACCGCGGTCCGGCTGATCAGCGAGGAGACCGTGAAACTGGCCCGACTGGTCGACGACCTGATGGAGATCTCCCGCTTCGACGCGGGCGCGGCGGTCCTGCACCTGGACGAGATCGACCTCGCCGAATCCCTTCGGCGGACCCTTGCCTCCCGCGGCTGGACCGACACGGTGAACGCCGTGCTGCCGGCGCCGAACGCGCTGCGCGGACGCGTCGACCCGCGTCGCCTCGACGTCGTCGTCGCCAACCTGGTCGGCAACGCGCTGCGGCACGGCGCCCGGCCGGTCCGGTTGCGTCTGTCCGAGGGCGACGGGCCGGGCGGTGGGCGGTGGGCGGTCATCGAGGTGCTGGACAGCGGGCCCGGCATCCCCGACAGCGTGCTGCCCCATGTCTTCGAACGCTTCTACAAGTCGGACGCCGCACGCTCCCGGACCGAGGGCAGCGGCCTGGGACTGTCGATCACCGAGGAGAACGTCCGGATGCACGGCGGCACCGTCCGGGCGGAGAACCGGCCGGAGGGCGGCGCCGTCTTCACCGTGAAAATCCCGCTACGGCGGGACGAGTCGGCCGAGGAGGCGCGACCGTGAGCGCCGTAAACCGAGCCGCGTCCCGAGCCGCGTCCCGAGCCGTGCTGCTGTGCGTCCCGGCCCTGTGCGCACTGGTCTCCTGCGGAATTCCCGCGACCGGTGTGGTCGAGGCGGGCGGACCCGCCCACGGGATCGCGCCGACGGTACGGGTCTACCTCGTCGCCGACGGCGCCCTGGTCGCCGTCCCCCGCAAGGTCGCCGGACAGGTCGACGTCGAGTTGGCCGTGGAGGCGCTCCTTTCGGGCCCGACGGACGCGGAGCGGGCGAGACGCCTGACCACGCAGCTGCCACAGATGTACTCCTGGTCCTCCTTCCTGAATGCCTCCCCCGCCCCCGAGCAGTCCGGAGTGCCCACCACTGCTCCGTCCATGGCGGCCCCCGCCACCGACGACCCGGAGTCGACCTCCGTCCAGGTGACCACGCAGGACGGCGAGGTGGCGATCCAACTGAGCTCCGTCCGCAGCGAGTTGACCGAACTCGCCGCGGCGCAGCTGATCTGCACGGCCGTCGACGCCCGCCACGTCGTCGTCCCCGAGATCGAGACGGTGACCGTGACGGTGACGAACGCGGTCGGCCGCAGCGTCGAGGGATCCGGTGCGGGTTGCCCCGAGCCGTGAACCGCGCGCCGTGCCCCGACCTGTCGACCGTGCAGGTCATGGACCCGTTCAATTGCATTGCACGAGACGTCTCGTCTCGCCTACCGTCGACGGCATGACCAGTCGCCCCGCCCATATCGCCATGTTCTCCATCGCCGCCCACGGCCACGTGAACCCGAGCCTCGAGGTGATCCGCGAACTCGTCGCGCGCGGGCACCGGGTGACGTACGCGATCCCGCCCGTCTTCGCCGACAAGGTCGCCGGCGCCGGCGCCGAGGTCAAGCCATGGCGCTCGACGCTGCCCTCACCCGACGACGACCCCTCCGCCTGGGGAGACACCCTCCTGGACAACGTGGAACCCTTCCTCGCCGACGCGATCCAGGCGCTGCCTCAGCTGATCGAGACCTACGACGGGGACGAGCCGGACCTCGTCCTGCACGACATCACCTCCTACCCGGCCCGCGTCCTCGCCCACCGCTGGGGCGTCCCCGCGATCTCCCTCTCGCCCAACCTCGTCGCCTGGAAGGGCTACGAGGAGGAAGTCGCCGAACCGTTGTGGGCCGAGCCGAAGAAGACAGAGCGCGGAAAGGCTTACTACGCCCGTTTCCACGCCTGGCTGGAGGAGAACGGGATCACCGAGCACCCCGACTCCTTCGCCGGCCACCCCGCCCGCTCCCTCGTCCTGATCCCCAGAGCGCTGCAGCCCCACGCCGACCGGGTCGACGACAGCGTGTACACGTTCGTCGGCGCCTGCCAGGGCGACCGTGCGGCCGAGGGCGACTGGACCCGGCCCGCCGGCGCGGAGAAGGTCGTACTCGTCTCACTGGGCTCGACCTTCACCGACCGGCCGGACTTCTACCGGGAGTGCGTGCGGGCCTTCGGCGGACTGCCCGGCTGGCGCCTCGTGCTCCAGATCGGCCGGCACGTCGACCCCGCCGCGCTGGGCGTCGTACCCGACAACGTCGAAGTACGGTCCTGGATACCGCAGTTGGCGGTGCTGAGGCAGGCCGACCTGTTCGTCACGCACGCCGGTGCGGGCGGCAGTCAGGAGGGGCTTGCCACGGCCACGCCGATGATCGCCGTACCGCAGGCCGTCGACCAGTTCGGCAACGCCGACGTGCTGCAGGGGCTCGGTGTGGCCCGGCGCCTCGACACGTCGGACGCGACGGCCGAGGCCCTGCGGGAGGCCGCCCTCGCGCTCGTCGACGACCCGGAGGTCGCCGTCCGGCTCCAGGAGATCCGGGCGGAGATGGCCGACGAGGGCGGCACCCGCCGGGCGGCAGACCTCATCGAGGCGGAACTCCCCGGCTGAGAACGGAAGATGAGGGACCGTCGACTACCCCGGTAAGTCGACGGGCCCTCGGTTCAGGGTGGTTCAGATGCGGTTGAAGCTCCCGGAAACAGCTGACTCCGTCAGACCCGCAGCCGCTCGCCCTCGTCGTCCCGGGTCACCGGCGGGAGCGCCTCCGGCGACTCGTCGTGCGTGAGGTCCGGCAGCCGGTGCAGCCACTTCGGCAGGTACCAGTTGCGCTCGCCGAGCAGCGCCATCACGGCCGGGAGCAGCACGCCCCGGATGATCGTCGCGTCGATCAGGACCGCGGCCGCCAGACCCACGCCCATCTGCTTCATGGACTGCATGGACAGCGTCCCGAAGATCGCGAACACGGCCACCATGATGACGGCGGCACTGGTGACCACGCCCGCCGTGGTGACGACGCCGTGCTCGATGGCCTCGTTCGTCGTACGGCCCCGCATCCGCGCCTCGCGGATCCGTGAGACGACGAACACGTGGTAGTCCATCGACAGGCCGAACAGGATCACGAAAAGGAACAGCGGCAGCCAGGTGATGATGGCGCCGACGCCCTCCGCGCCCACCAGCGACGCGCCCCAGCCGTGCTGGAAGACGGCCACGAGGATGCCGTAGGCCGCGCCCACCGACAGCAGGTTGAGCGCGATCGAGGTGACCGCGATCGTCAGCGACCGGAACGACAGCAGCATCAGCAGGAAGGCGAAGACCACGACGAACGCGAAGACGGGGGCGACGGCTCCGCCCAACTGGTCGTTGAAGTCCTGCGAACCGGCCACCTGACCGGTGATCGGCGCCTGCAGGCCGTCGACCTTGCCGAGCGTCGCGGGCCGCACCTCGTCGCGCAGCTTGTCCAGGCTGGCCCCCGCCTTGTCCAGGTCGGAGCCGCCGACCAGCGGGACGTACACGTAGGCGACGTTCTGCGCGTCGTGCAGCTTGATCTCGACCGGACCCCGGGAGGCGCCCGAGCTGACCGCCTGCTGCTTGAACTGTTCGAGCGCGGTCTTCACCTCGGCGGCGTTGATGTCGTCCGCCTTGACGATCACTTCGGCGGGCTCGGAACCGCCCGGGAAGGCGTCGTTGACCCGGTTGTAGGTCTGCACGATGGGCAGCGAGTCGCCGAACTCCTGGTCCAGCGTGAGGTTCTGCGTCTTCATGCCCACCGCAGGAGCGGCGATCGCGAGCAGCGCGCCGGCCGCGACGACGAGCGAGACGGCGGGCTTGGCGAGGACGACCTTCAGGACGGCGCTCCAGAACCGGCTGCCCTCCTCGGCCCGTCGGCCGCCCGCCTTCTTACGACGCTTGTCCGGGTGCAGGAACGGAATGCGCCCCTTCTCCACCCGCTCGCCGAGCAGCGACAGCAACGCCGGGAGAACGGTCACCGAACCGACCATGGCGACGGCGACCACCATCAGGGAGGCCAGGCCCATCGCCTGGAACGTGGCGAGCCCGGTGAACATCATGCCCGCCATCGCCACGCACACGGTGACGCCGGAGACGATCACGGCCCGGCCGCTGGTCGCCGCGGCGATCCTGAGAGCGGTTTCCGGATCACGTCCCGCGGCCCGCTCCTCGCGCTCCCGGCGCAGGTAGAACAGGCAGTAGTCGACGCCCACGGCCAGACCGACCAGCAGCATCACGGAGCTCGCCTGGTCGTCCATCGGCTGGATGTGGCTGACGATGCTCATCAGGCCCATCGTCGCGATGATCGCGGTCATCGCGAGCGCCACCGGCAGCAGCGCCGCCACCAGCGCGCCGAAGGCGATCAGCAGGATGCCCAGCGCCACCGGCACGGCGGAGTACTCGGCCTGCTGGAAGTCGTCGCCGAACGCGTCGTTGAAGGTCTTCATCATGCTGGCGCCGCCGATCTCCTCGATCCGCAGCGAGGAGTGCTCCTTCCCGACGCCCTCGACGGCCTTGAGCACCGGCTCGACCCGGTCGCCCGCGGTGTCGGAGTCGCCCCGCATGTCGAACTGGACGAGCGCGCTGCGGCCGTCCTTGGAGATCGTGTGCGAGTCGTACGGCGAGGTCACGTCGGTGACCGCGCCCGTCCCGTCGACGGCCTTGACGACCGCGGCGACGGCCGCCTTGAACGCGGCGTCCGTGGCCTTGACGGAACCGTCCTTCGACTGGACGAGGACGGTCTCACTGGCCGGTTCGTCGATCCCGGCGTCCTCGACGATCCGGGCGGCCGTGCGGGTCTCACCCGACAGCTGGTCACTGTCCTTGACCTCGACCGTGCCCGCCGCCGAGCCGATCCCCATGGCCAGGACGACGAACAGCACCCAGATCCCGACGGCGGCCCATCGGTGCCGGGCGCTCCAGCCGCCGGCCCGCGCGGCTATGCCCCGCACCCGTGTGTCTCCGTTCCCCATGACGGGCCTGCCCCCTTGTGATGCGGTGACAGCCCCCTGCCGTCACCTTTCGATTCGAAGGTATGGGCTGGATAAGGCCGTCTCGTCGTGCTGCCCGGTGACCTGCCGGACACCCGAGTCCTCCCGTCGGACCCCGCCGTCTCACCGCTGGGGAGGACAGTGGCCCCTTACATCTATCCGGCGATCTCGGGGCTGCCGATCAGGGTCCCGGCCGATGGCGAAGGCCGGATGGGTGCGTGCGGAAGTCCGGTGAACACGTCACGGACCTGTGGAGAAGTACGGCTGCTCTTGCTCCGCGCCCCGCCGATCGGTCAGAGTTTCCGCTCGGCCTCCACCTCGGCCGGGGCCGCCGTGCTCACCCCCACGGGGCACGACGGCCGTTTATGGTGTGCGGATGACGACGACGTACGCGGCGCTGCTGCGCGGCATCAACGTGGGGGGCAGCAAGAAGGTCCCGATGGC
Source organism: Streptomyces sp. NPDC051677 (assembly GCF_044453465.1). NCBI lineage: Bacteria > Bacillati > Actinomycetota > Actinomycetes > Kitasatosporales > Streptomycetaceae > Streptomyces > Streptomyces sp. NPDC051677. The sequence goes on along the minus strand of NZ_JBITCT010000086.1, from coordinate 16,774 downwards.
CGAACTGCGCACCCTGCTGGAGGGGATGGACCTCGGCGATGTGCGCACGTACCTCCAGAGCGGCCAAGCCGTCTTCTCCTCCGCCCACGGAACCGAGGAGAGCCTCGCCGCCGAGATCAGGGCCGCGATCGAGAAACACTTCGGCTTCGGCGTCGACGTCGTCGTGCGCGACCACGCGTTTCTGAAAGCGGTTGTCGACGCCTGTCCGTTCCCGGCCGCCGAACTGGAGGCCAAGCAGCTTCACGTCACCTACTTCTCCGCCCCCGTCGACGAGGAGCGCTACGCCGGCATCGACCGCGACGCCCACCTCCCCGAGGAGTTCCGCCTCGGCGACCGCGTCCTGTACCTGTACGCCCCCGACGGCCTCGGCCGCTCCAAGCTCGCCGAGCAACTGTCCAGGCCCCGCCTCAACAAGGGGCTCGTCGCCACGACCCGGAACTGGAACACCGTCGTCAAGCTGGTGGAGATGACACGAGCCTGACGTGCGCACGACTGTGCGAGGCTCGTCCCATGCGCTACATCATCATTGGAGCAGGGGCGGTCGGGGGCACGGTCGGCGGACGGCTGGCCGAGGCCGGACAGGAGGTCGTGCTGGTCGCGCGCGGCGCGCACGGAGCGGCCCTCGGCGAGCGCGGACTGCGGCTCAGGGTGCCGGAGGGCGAGCTGACACACCGGCTGCCCGTCGTCGACGGACCGGCCGCACTCGGCACGCTGCGCGCCGACGACGTCCTCGTCCTGGCCGTCAAGACCCAGGACGGCGAGGCGGCACTCCAGGCGTGGGGCCCGGCCCCGGTGGCGGGCGGCGGCACGGCCGCCGAGCGGCTGCCGCTGGTCTGCGCACAGAACGGCGTGGAGAGCCCACGCCTGGCCCTGCGCCGCTTCCGGCACGTCTACGGCGTCTGCGTCTGGCTGCCCTCCACCCACGTCGAACCGGGCGTCGTCTCCGCCGCCGGCGCCCCGCTCACCGGCATCCTCCACCTCGGCAGGTACCCGCACGGCGCCGACGACACGGCCCGCCGGATCGCCGCCGACCTGGAGAAGGCGCGCTTCGAGGCGCCGGTCGTACCGGACGTCTCCCGCTGGCAGTACGCGAAACTGCTCTCCAACCTCGGCAACGCCCTGGAAGCGGTGAGCGGCCCGATCGGCGACCCCGACGCCCAGGCCCTGTTCGAACGCGTGCGGGCCGAGGGCGAGGCCGTGCTGCACGCCGCCGGGATCGCGCACGTGGGCGCCGAGGAACAGCGGGCGGTACGCGGAGACAAGGTCACCCTCGTCCCGCTCGACGGCGTCCCACGCGGCGGCGGCTCCTCCTGGCAGTCCCTCAGCCGCGGCGCCGGCAGCATCGAGGCCGACTACCTCAACGGCGAGATCGCGCTGCTGGGCCGCCTGCACGGCGTGCCGACCCCGCTGAACGAGTTGCTGCAACGGCTCGCGAACCAGTTCGCACGGGAACGCCGGGCGCCGGGGTCGCTGCCGGTGGGGGAGCTGATCCGCCTGGCCGACGAGGCGGACTCCGTCGCCCGGTAGGGAGCGGGCGCGGTCGGGCTCCGGGAGTCTCAGGAACCGATTCAGGAACCGATTTCGGTTTCGGTACCGGTTTCGTGCCGGGTTGCGAGTGTCCGTGCCGGTCGACTGGCGGAGCGGCCCTGAGACGGCGGGGGGCGCCGTGACCGGCGGCGTCCCGCTGTCGGTCAGGCGCCGACAGCCGCCAGCGCCGGCGTCCGTGCCGCGTCGTACCGCTCCAGCAGCACCCGCGCCACCTCCGGCGCCGGGCCCAGCACCTCGGCCAGGACGTCCGCCTCCGCAGCGCCGCGCGCGATGCGGTCCGGCAGGAAGCCGGGGGCCAGGACGTACGGTGCGACGGCGACCCGCGAGCAGCCCAGCGCCCGCAGTTCGCGGACCGCGTCCTCGGTGCGCGGGAACCCCGCGGGAGATCCAGCGGAGGCGAACGCAGGCCGCACGGCACACCAACCGGTGCGCCGCCACTCCCGCGCGATTTCTGCGATCACTGCGATCGCCTCCGGGTCCGTGGACCCCGCCGAGGCCAGCACGACCCCGGTCGAGGACTTGTCGGCGGGCGTCAACCCCGCCTCGTACAACCGCCGTTCCAGGGCGGTGAGCAGCAGCGGCGAGGGACCGAGGACATCGGCCTGCCTGATGCGCAACTGCGCCGGCGCCTCTCGCAGGACCGCCGGGATGTCCGCCTTCGCGTGGAACGCGCGGGTCAGCAGCAGCGGCAGCGCCACGACGTCACGCACGCCCTGCGCCGCCAGCGACTCCAGCACCCCGTGCACGGACGGGAGGGTGAAGTCCAGGAAACCGGTCTCCACGCGCAGCCCCGGGCGCAGCGACCGTACCCGCCGCACCAGGGCATGGACGGCTCTGGCATGCCGCGGATCGCGGCTGCCGTGGGCGATCACCACCAGCGCGGGGGGAAACGGTTTCCTGTGCATGGGACTTCGGCTCAGCCCTTCACCAGCAGACCGCGGCTGCGCAGCACCCACCGCTCCAGCGGGCTGAAGATCAGCAGGTCGATGGCGATGCCGACGAACAGGATGAGCAGGATCGCCTCGAACACCATCGACATGTCACTGGCGTTGCGGCCGTTCTCCAGCAGCTGACCCAGACCGACGCCGAGGTCCGGGAAGGACGCGATGATCTCCGCCGCCATCAGCGAGCGCCACGAGAACGCCCAGCCCTGCTTCAGACCCGCCACATAGCCCGGCAGCGCGGCCGGCAACGTGATGTAAACGGTCCCCCGCAGACCGGTGGCGCCCATCGTGCGGCCCGCCCGCAGGAACAGCGGCGGCACCTGGTCGACGCCCGACACCAGTCCGTTCGCGATGGACGGCACCGCGCCGAGCAGGATCACCGCGTACATCATCGAGTTGTTCAGACCCAGCCACAGCACGGCCGGCGGCACCCACGCCACCGACGGCAGCGACTGCAGACCGGACAGGATCGGGCCGATCGCCGCCCGCACGAACTTCACCCGCGCCACCAGCAGACCCAGCGGGGTGCCGATCGCCAGGGCGAAGAGGAAGCCGAGCAGACCGCGCGAGACGCTGGTCCAGATGTAGCCGAGCAGCTCGCCCTGGAGCCAGGCGTCCCGCAGCGTGTGCCACACGTCCAGCGGAGAGACCAGCTTCGTCGGGTCGTCGACCACCTTGAAGGTGATCTGCCAGACGACCAGCAGCAGCGCGGTCGCGATGATCGGCGGCAGGATCTTGTCGACGAACGTCCGCCGGAAGGGCGTGCGGACGGTCGGCGCGACCACGTCGAGCGCGTCGAGGCCCGCCTCCACCCCGGCCAGCTCCGTGGACGCCTTCGTCACCGTCGTCTTCGTCTCAGTGCTGGCCATGACGGCGGATCTCCCCACGCAGGACTTCGGTGATCTCGATGGACAGTTCCGCCACGGGGGCGTCCTCGATCCGGCGCGGCTGCGGGATGTCGACCGTCCACTCGCGCGCCACCCGGCCGGGCCGGGAGGACAACAGGACGACACGCTGTGCGAGCCGCACCGCCTCGCGCACGTTGTGCGTGACGAACATGACGGACAGCCCCGTCTCCTCCCAGATCCGGGTCAGCTCGTCGTGCAGCACGTCCCGTGTGATGGCGTCCAGCGCCGCGAACGGCTCGTCCATCAGCAGCAGTTGGCTTTCCTGCGCGAGGGCGCGGGCCATCGCCACCCGCTGCCGCATACCGCCGGAGAGTTCGTGTACGCGCTTGCCGTACGCGCCCTTCAACCGGACCAGTTCGAGCAGCTCCTCGGCCTTGCCGCGCCGTTCGGGCTTCGCGACCCCCCTGAGCTTCAGGGCGAGCTCGATGTTCTTGCCCGCGGTCAGCCACGGGAAGAGAGCATGCTCCTGGAACATCAGCGCCGGGCGGCCGTTGGTCGTGATGGACCCGGCGGTGGGCTCGTCGAGCCCCGCCACCAGGTTGAGCAGCGTGGACTTGCCGCAGCCCGAGGCCCCCAGGAGGGTGACGAACTCGCCGGGAGCGACATCGAGGGTGATGTCGTCCAGGACGAGCTGCTGCCCGCCCGGTCCCGCGAAGGACTTCGAGACGTGCTCAAGGCGTGCCGCGTACTCCACGGACTCGGTGGACTCTGCGGCCTTGGCGAAGGTCGTTGCCATGGTCGTCACCTCCTGGGAACTCATCGGACTCGATCAGCCGACGCCGAGACCGGCGTCGTCGACCGCGGACTCGCCCTCGGCCTTGAGGACCTTGTTCAGGAGCGTCAGGTCGTAGATGCCCTTGAGGTCGGGCTGCTTCAGCAGGCCCGCCTTGACGGCGTGCGTCGCCTCGGTGTTGAGGGTGGAGGCCAGCGGGTCGTTGATGAACTGGATCGACGTCCACGCCGGGTCCAGGACCTTCGTGGGCAGCGCCTTGCCGGAGTCCGCCTCCAGCTGCTTGTTCGCCGCAGCCTTGGCCTCCGCCGGGTTGGCGTTGATCCACTTGTTGGTCTCGACCGAGCCCTTCAGCACGGCCTCGACGACCTTCGGGTGCGCCGTGAGGAACTTCTGCGACACGATGATGTTCGTGATCACGAACTTCTTGTCGGGCCACAGCGACGCCTCGTCGAGCAGCACCTTGCCGCCCTCGGCGACCAGCTTGGACGCGGTCGGCTCCGGCACCCAGGCGCCGTCGATCGAACCGGCCTTGAAGGCGTCCGGAGTCACCTTGTTGTCACTGCGCACGACGGTGACGTCGCCCTTGCCGCTCTGCGCGTCGACCTTCCAGCCCTGGTCCGCGATCCAGTTCAGAAACGCCACGTCCTGCGTGTTTCCGAGCTGAGGCGTCGCGATCTTCTTGCCCTTGACGTCCTTCAGGGACTTGACCTTGTCCGGGTCGACGACGAGCTTCACCCCGCCGGACGCCGAACCGCCGATGATGCGCAGGCTCTTTCCGTCGGACTTCGTGTAGCCGTTGATCGCCGGCGAGGGACCGATCCAGCCGATGTCGATGGAACCGGCGTTCAACGCCTCGATCTCGGACGGACCGGCGTTGAAGGTCGCGTACGACGCCTTGGTGGCGCCCAGCGCCTTCTGGAAGATGCCCTGCTCACGGCCGACCAGCGCGGTCCCGTGTGTCAGGTTGCCGAAGTAGCCGATCTTGACGGTGTCGAGCCCGTCGATCTTCTCCGACCCGGCGGCGACCTTCTCGTTGGCGTTGTCTTCCTTGGACTCGGAACCGTAACCGCAGGCGGCGAGGGCGAGAAGGGGGAGTGCGGCGACCACGGCGGCGCCGCGGCGGAGAAGCTTTGAGCGGTTGGCAGGCACGGGAGGGGTTCCTCTCGTTGGCCCGGCGGTCACGGTCTTTCAGGTCGTGGCCGGGAAATCGGCAAAGGGTCTTCGTCGCTTCCGGGACGTCGGGTGGGGGGAGAGGGCGCGCAGGCAGTGCGCGTACGTCACCGCGCACATCGCGCCACTCCGCCCTGCCCGCTGCCGAGGGCGCCGCTGCCGACGCGGCCGCCCTCCTTCGCGAACGTCGAGTAGAAATCGGTCGGGTTCATGTCTCAGAAGTCCCAACCGTCGTCGTCGGACTCGTCCTTGACCGGCACCGGCGACGCGAACGACTCGCCGACCATGCCCGCGGTGAGCGTGGTGCCGTCGGCCGGGTCGATCAGGATGAACGAGCCCGTACGGCGCGAGTCCGCGTAGGAGTCCACCGGAAGCGGCTCTGCCGTGCGGATCTTCACCCGGCCGATGTCGTTGGCGACGAGCTGTCCCGGGTGCGGGTGCAGGGACAGGTCGTCGAGCGTGAGACGGGACGGGATGTCCTTGACGATGGCCTTGACCGTGCGGGTGCCGTGCTTGAGCAGCACCCGGTGGTTGACGGTCAGCGGCTGGTCGGCCACGTGGCAGACGGTCGCCTCGATGTCCTGCGTGGTCGCCGGGGCGTCCTTGCTGGGCACGATCAGGTCGCCGCGCGAGATGTCGATGTCGTCCTCCAGGAGGAGCGTCACCGACTGGGTGGTCCAGGCGACGTCGACCGGCTCGCCGAGCAGGTCGATGCCGGAGATCTTCGACGCGCGGCCGGACGGCAGCACGGTCACCGCCTCGCCGACACGGAACGAACCCGCGGCGATCTGGCCCGCGTAACCCCGGTAGTCCGGGTGCTCGGCGGTCTGCGGGCGGATCACGTACTGCACGGGAAGCCGCGCGTGGCAGTGGCTCAGGTCGTGGGTGACCGGGACCGTCTCCAGGTGCTCCAGGAAGGTCGGGCCGCCGTACCAGTCCATGTTCGCGGACGGGTCCACCACGTTGTCGCCGGCCAGCGCCGAGATCGGGATCGCGGTGATCTCCGGGACGCCCAGCTCCAGCGCGTACGCCGTGAACTCCTCGGCGATCGCGGCGAAGACGGACTCCTGGTACTCGACCAGGTCCATCTTGTTGACGGCGAGGACCACGTGCGGGACGCGCAGCAGCGCGGCGATCGCGGCGTGCCGGCGGGTCTGCTCGACGACGCCGTTGCGGGCGTCGACCAGGATCACCGTCAGCTCGGCCGTGGAGGCGCCCGTCACCATGTTGCGGGTGTACTGCACATGCCCCGGGGTGTCGGCGAGGATGAACCGCCGCTGCGGCGTGGCGAAGTAGCGGTACGCCACGTCGATGGTGATGCCCTGCTCGCGCTCGGCGCGCAGACCGTCCGTCAGCAGCGCGAGGTCGGGGGCGTCCTGGCCGCGGCTCGCGGAGGCGCGCTCGACGGCCTCCAGCTGGTCGACCAGGACCGACTTGGAGTCGTGCAGCAGCCGGCCGACGAGCGTGGACTTGCCGTCGTCGACCGAACCGGCGGTCGCGAACCGCAGAAGGGTGGTCTCGGTGAGTTCCGTGGTCGTGCTCATGCTTAGAAGTACCCCTCGCGCTTGCGGTCTTCCATCGCGGCCTCGGACATCTTGTCGTCGGCGCGGGTGGCGCCGCGCTCGGTGAGCCGGGAGGCGGCGATCTCCGTGATGACCTGCTCCAGCGTCACGGCGTCCGAGTCGACGGCGCCCGTGCAGGACATGTCACCGACGGTCCGGTACCGGACGAGCCGCTTCTCGACGCTCTCGCCGTCCTTGGGCCCGCCCCACTCGCCCGCGGTCAGCCACATGCCGCTGCGGGCGAACACCTCACGCTCGTGCGCGAAGTAGATCTCCGGCAGCTCGATGCCCTCGCGGGCGATGTACTGCCAGACGTCCAGCTCGGTCCAGTTGGAGAGCGGGAACACGCGGACGTGCTCGCCGGGTGCGTGGCGGCCGTTGTACAGGTTCCACAGCTCCGGGCGCTGGCGGCGCGGGTCCCACTGCGAGAACTCGTCCCGCAGGGAGAACACGCGCTCCTTGGCGCGGGCCTTCTCCTCGTCCCGGCGTCCGCCGCCGAAGACCGCGTCGAACTTCTCCGCCTGGATCTTCTCCGTCAGCGGCAGCGTCTGCAGCGGGTTGCGGGTCCCGTCCGGGCGCTCCTTGAGCACACCCCGGTCGATGTAGTCCTGCACGGAGGCGACGTGCAGCCGCAGCCCGTGCTCCGCCACCGTCCGGTCACGGTACTCCAGGACCTCGGGGAAGTTGTGCCCGGTGTCCACGTGCAGCAGGGAGAAGGGAACCGCGGCCGGCGCGAAGGCCTTCAGCGCCAGATGCAGCATGACGATGGAGTCCTTGCCGCCGGAGAACAGGATCACCGGCCGTTCGAACTCGCCGGCCACCTCGCGGAAGATGTGCACCGCCTCGGACTCCAGCGCGTCCAGGTGCGAGAGGGCGTACGGGGCGGCCGTACCCTCCTCGACCGCAGCGACGGTCGTCGTCATGCCAGTCCCCTTTCGGTGAGCAGCGCGTGGACCGCGGCCGCGGACTCCTGGACGGTCTGGTGCTGCGACTCGATGCGCAGATCGGGCGTCTCGGGCTCCTCGTAGGGGTCGTCGACCCCGGTGAGCCCGGACAGCTCGCCCGCCGCCTGCTTGGCGTACAGACCCTTCACATCACGCACGGAGCACACGTCGACGGGGGTCGCCACGTGCACCTCGATGTACGCCGCCCCGCCCTCCTGGTGGCGCCCCCGCACCGCCTCTCGGCTGTCCGCGTACGGCGCGATCACCGGGACGAGCGCCTTGACGCCGTTGCGGGCGAGCAGTTCGGCGAGGAAGCCGATGCGCTGCACGTTGGTGTGCCGGTCCTCGCGGCTGAAGCCGAGGCCCGCGGAGATGAACTCGCGGATCTCGTCACCGTCGAGCACCTCGACGAGGTGGCCCTCCTCGCGCAGCCGGCCGGCCAGCTCGTACGCGATGGTGGTCTTGCCGGCACTCGGCAGACCCGTGAGCCAGACGGTGGCTCCGGTCGTCACGTTCGTCTCCTGAATGTCTGTCGTCGTCATCCGTGCAGCCCGCACTCGGTCTTGGCGCTCCCGGTCCAGCGGCCTGCGCGCGCGTCCTCGCCCTCCAGGACGCGGCGGGTGCAGGAGGTGGGGGCGCAGCCGACGGACGCGTAGCCGTCCATCAGCAGCGGGTTGGTCAGTACGCCGTGTTCGGCGACGTAGGCCTCCACGTCGTCCTGGGTCCAGCGGGCGATCGGGGAGATCTTGACCTTCCGGCGCTTCTCGTCCCAGCCGACGACCGGGGTGTTCGCCCGGGTCGGGGACTCGTCGCGGCGCAGACCGGTCGCCCAGGCCGCGTAGTCGGTCAGGCCCTGCTCCAGCGGCTGCACCTTGCGCAGCTTGCAGCACAGGTCGGGGTCGCGGTCGTGCAGCTTAGGGCCGTACTCCGCGTCCTGCTCGGCGACCGTCTGGCGCGGCGTGAGCGTGATGACGTTGACGTCCATCACGGCCTCGACCGCGTCGCGGGTGCCGATGGTCTCCGGGAAGTGGTAGCCGGTGTCGAGGAACACCACGTCCACGCCGGGCATGGCGCGCGAGGCGAGATGGGCGACCACCGCGTCCTCCATGGACGAGGTCACGCAGAAGCGCTTGCCGAAGGTGTCGGCCGCCCACTGGAGGATCTCCAGCGCGGAGGCGTCCTCCAGGTCACGGCCGGCCTGCTCGGCGAGCGCCTTCAGGTCCTCCGTCGCCTTCTCTTCCTGAACCGCGGTCATATGTCGTCTCCCCCTGCTTCGGAGTGCTGAAGACCCCGGGCGAGCAGCCCGAGGAACTTCAGCTGAAAAGCCCGGTTGCACGCGGCGCATTCCCACGCGCCGTGGCCCTGCTCGCTGGGACGGAGGTCCTCGTCGCCGCAGTAGGGGCAGTAGAAAGGGGCGGCCCGCTCGCTCATGAGAGGGCCTCCTCGCTGGCACGCGAGGCCCAGGCGGCGAATCGCTCGCCGTCCTCGCGCTCCTTCTGGAACCGCTTCAGCACACGTTCCACGTAGTCCGGCAGCTCGTCCGAGGTGACCTTCAGACCACGCACCTTGCGGCCGAACCCGGCTTCCAGACCCAGCGCACCGCCGAGGTGCACCTGGTAGCCCTCTACCTGCTCGCCCTGGTCGTTGAGGACCAGCTGGCCCTTGAGACCGATGTCCGCGACCTGGATACGGGCGCAGGCGTTCGGGCAGCCGTTGAGGTTGATGGTGATCGGCTCGTCGAACTCCGGGATGCGGCGCTCCAGTTCGTCGATCAACTGGGAGCCCCGCGCCTTGGTCTCGACGATGGCGAGCTTGCAGTACTCGATGCCGGTGCAGGCCATGGTGCCGCGCCGGAAGGGGGACGGCTTGGCGGTCAGGTCCAGCGCCTCCAGGGCCTCGACCAGCGGCTCGACCTGCGCCTCCTCGACGTCGAGGACGATCATCTTCTGCTCGACGGTCGTACGGACCCGGCCCGAGCCGTGGGCCTCCGCGACCTCGGCGATCTTCGTGAGCGTGGCGCCGTCGACGCGGCCGACGCGCGGGGCGAAACCGACGTAGAAGCGGCCGTCCTTCTGGCGGTGCACACCGACGTGGTCGCGCCAGCGGCCCGCGGGCTCGGCGGGCGCGGGACCGTCGACCAGCTTCCGCCCCAGGTAGTCGTCCTCCAGGACCTGGCGGAACTTCTCCGCGCCCCAGTCGGCGACGAGGAACTTCAGCCGGGCGCGGGTACGCAGGCGGCGGTAGCCCCAGTCGCGGAAGATGCCGACCACACCGGCCCACACCTCCGGCACCTCGTCCAGCGGCACCCAGGCGCCGAGCCGGACGCCGAGCTTCGGGTTGGTGGACAGGCCGCCGCCGACCCACAGGTCGAAGCCGGGGCCGTGCTCGGGGTGCTCGACACCGACGAACGCGATGTCGTTGATCTCGTGGACGACGTCCAGGAGCGGGGAGCCGGAGATCGCCGTCTTGAACTTGCGCGGCAGGTTGGAGAACTCGTGGCTGCCGATGTACCGGTCGTGGATCTCGTCGATGGCGGACGTGCCGTCGATGATCTCGTCCTCGGCGATGCCGGCGACCGGCGAGCCGATGACCACACGCGGGCAGTCGCCGCAGGCCTCGGTGGTGGACAGCCCGACGGCCTCCAGCCGGTTCCAGATCTCCGGCACGTCCTCGATGCGGATCCAGTGCAGCTGGATGTTCTGCCGGTCGGTGACGTCCGCGCTGCCGCGCGCGAACTCCTGCGAGATCTCGCCGATCACGCGCAGCTGCTGGGTGGTGAGGCGTCCGCCGTCGATGCGCACCCGCAGCATGAAGTACTTGTCGTCCAGCTCCTCCGGCTCCAGGATCGCGGTCTTGCCGCCGTCGATCCCGGGCTTGCGCTGGGTGTACAGGCCCCACCAGCGCATACGGCCGCGCAGGTCGTTGGGGTCGATCGAGTCGAAGCCGCGCTTGGAGTAGATCGTCTCAATGCGTGTCCGCACATTGAGACCGTCGTCGTCCTTCTTGAACTGCTCGTTGCCGTTCAGCGGGGTGTGGTGCCCCGCGGCCCACTGGCCCTCACCGCGGTGACGGCTCACCTTGCGGCGGGGAGTCGCGGCGGCAGGGTTCTGCGGGGTGGCGGCCATGGTTGATACGTCCTTCGGGACAGGCGGGGAGGGGCTCTGACCTGCGCGTACGGGCGCATAGAGACATGCGTGCGCGTCATTGCGCAGGGAGGAGGCTGAAAACGTGCGGAAACCGGCGGCGGTGCGGCTCAGCGCGCCGGACAGATGGCGCTGGACATGCGGCCGAGGTCGACGTGTCGCCGACTCACCAAGGCAATTCCAGTTCCGGACATGACGAAAGCGTGTCACGGCGATCTGGACACAGTCCAGCTTCGTCCGCGATGCGGACACCCTTGTCCCGAAATGCGAGACAAGGGTGGCGTCGATCACATGCCGCGCGCGGGCTCTTGTCCGCGCAGGTCGCAGCGGGTATGAGCGGCAGGTCGGGCCGGGAACGCGTCAGGCCGGGAACGCGCCCGGCCAGGGGCCTGGCGCGGACACCTCGGGCTTCTCCTCGACCGTGGTGTCGAACAGCTTGAAACCGCGCCGCTGGTAGTTGTCCATGGCGTGCTCCCCGTCCAGGCTGCACGTATGCAGCCACACCCGCTTGGTCTGCGGCAACCCGGGCCAGCGGTCCGCGAGCTCCCATGCGCGGGCGGCGCCGTACGACAGCAGATGGCCGCCGATCCGCCGCCCCCGGAAAGCCGGGATCAGGCCGAAGTAGACGATCTCCACGACTCCGTCGTCCTGCGGCGCCAGCTCCACGTATCCGGCCGGAGTGCCCCGGTCGTACGCGACCCAGGTCTCGACCCCCGGGCGCGCCAGGTGCTCCTGCCACTGCGCGTACGTCCAGCGCAGCCGGTCGATCCAGCGGATGTCCCCGCCGACGGACGCGTACAGGAAACGGCTGAACTCGGGGGAGGGGACCTCGGAGCGGACGATCCGGACGTCGTCCTCGGGCGCGGCGGCCGGGAGGAGGTCGCTCGGGTCGGTCTGCTCCAGGGACCAGGTGGTCACGGGGATGTTGGTCATGCCCGTCAGGGAACCATCTACCTGCTCGCTGTGTCGATCGATGCCAGTGGCAGCGCGAAGAGCACCCGCCCCGACTGGGTCCAGACCTCACCGGTCTCCGCCCAGTAGGAAAGGGATTCCGGCTGTGCGCTCCAGCAACTGTGCGTTTCCGCGGTACCGCACGTCGCGGCCCGTGCCCGGTCCGCCTTGCCGTCCGCCTTGCCGTCCCCCTCGCCGTGCGCCCTGCCGGCGGTCTGCCGCCACAGCGTCCCGTGCTCGTCCTGCGGGCCGGCGGCGCGGGTCACGTACCACTGTGATCCGTACGACAGCACTCCCCGTACGCCCGTCACCTTCGTCTCGTACGCCTCCGAGGCGCCCACCCGCCCGGTGGCGCCTGCCGCGAGCAGCCCCGCGTGCCCGGGGGCGGTGCTGAAGGGGTAGCGCCACAGGCGGGCGCCCCGGTCGCCGTCGTCGAGGGTCCACTCCCCGGCGACCAGGCTGTCCGGCGCGGTGCTGCGGTCGAGGGAGACGGTTGCGGGGTGCGGGGCCTCGGAATCACCGCTCAGCTCGTAGGAGCCGATGGCCGGCAGTACGAAGCGGTAACCGTTTGCCGACCAGCCGCCCGGCACCCGGCCGACCGCGTCGCTCGCGACGGTGGCGCGCTGGACCCGGTTCATGTCGTAGACGTACAGCGCGGTCCGTTCCCCGTCGTCGGCCGTGACCAGCAGCTTGTCCTGGTACCAGACCATGCCGGAGACATGGGAGACCAGACCTCGGTAGTCACGCCCGTCGGCGACCGGGACGGCGAGCAGGGCCCAGGTGTAGGAGAGGTGGTTCAGGTCTCCCGCGTTCACGAAGCCGACCCGGGCCAGCCCCCGGTCGGCAGCTGTGCCGCCGCTGCGCGACCAGCCGGAGAGGATCACCCGGTTGGCGCCCCAGGCGCCGTCGTCGTCCGCGTCCCCCGACGTGGTGACCGCGCCCGGCTGCCAGCCCTCGGTGTCGTCCGTGTTCCAACAGTACGCACGGGTGGCCACGGGGGAGACCGGCAGGGCCCTGCGCTCGGCGGGCGAGCAGTCGATCGCGTCCCGCAGGGTGCGGTCGGCGCCGTCCAGCACCGCGCTGACGCCGACCGGCCGGCCCATTCCCGCGGCGAGGCGGTTCAGGGAGGCCTGCGGTACCAGGTTCTCCGTCAGTCGCAGTTTCCCGGTGTCGGCCGTGGCGGTAAGCGGTTTCAGAGCGCCGGGACCGTCGTCGGTCACCGTTGCCTGGGAAGCGCTGATCATGGTGGCGGCAGCGGTGAGCGCGAGAGCGGTTCCGGACAGGAACGCGCGCAGTGCCCTGCCTCGCCTGCGCCGGCGGTGTCGGCCGCGATGCTTCATTCGTCCTCCCGAGGCGGGCCAACTGCGCCTGATGATCCGTACGTTGACCGAGGAGCAGGTGGGGTGACCCGTAGAGGGATGCTACGGCAGTCGGCCGCAGTTCAGGACGAAGACCTCGCAAATATGCGGAAGATGCCATCGGAGGAACTCCGGTGAGCCATGGTTGCTACGGTGCCGACGCCCGGTTCCGCGCCACGGCGGGCGCGGTCGAATGCGGCAACAGGCCCATCGGATCGGCCGGAAGGAGCACCTCGACCTCGGCATCCTCGCAGAAACGATACGGTTGGTGTTCCAGGAAACCTCCCAGATACCGCCGCACCCGGGACATCTCGGCTCGCACCGTCACCGTACGGCCCGGGTCGCCGAACACGTCCTCGGCCAGGCCCGCCGCGCTGCGGCCGCCACGGTGCGTCGCCAGCAGGTAGAGCAACTCGGCGTGCCGGGGACTCAGCTCGTGCGACCACGATCCCGCACCCCCCGACACCGTCACCGACCAGCGCCGGGGCCGGGTCAGGTCCAGCACGATCCGGGTCGCGCCGCTCGGCGGCGGCTCGGCGGCGTCGTCCACGGACCGCACCAGCCAGCCCCCGGCCAGCGGCTCGATCGAGCACAACCCCAGCGTGGGCAGCCAGCGGCGCCCCGGCGACGGCGACTTGGGCAGCGCGATCCGGCTCGCGTACGGCATCCCGGTCACCGCGGCCGTCCAGCCGTCCGCGTCCACCGCCGCCGCCCGACCGCCGAGCCGGGCCAGCACCGGGGCCGCGACCGCACGCAGCCGTTCCAGCGAGTTCAGGTGTTTCTCCCGCAGCCTGGACTCGGCGAGCTTCGCCACCGAGTCGACCCAGGCGAGGGTGGCCGGATGCATCGTCTCCAGCGGGCCGCTGACATCGACCACGCCGAGGAGCCGGCCGTTGCGCGGGTCGGTGATCGGGGCGCCCGCGCAGGTCCAGGTCGCGTGCGAGCGCACGAAGTGCTCGGCGGCGAACACCTGTACGGGCCGACGCACCACCGCCGGCGTACCCACCCCGTTCGTGCCGACCACCGCCTCGCCCCAGTCCGCGCCCAGTTCGAAGCCGAGCCCGTCGGCCTTGCGCAGCACCGGGTTGCAGCCCTCGCGCCACAGCACCCGGCCCTCGTCATCGGCGACGACCATGATGTGGTGAGCGACGTCCGCGACCGACAGCAACCCTTCCCGCAACACCGGCAGCACTTCCCGCAACGGCGACTCCTCCCGCCGTCGCCGCACCTCGTCGGTGCTGAGCAGCCCCGCTCTGAAATCATGCTCGGGGTCGACACCGCTGCGCAGCATCCGCTCCCAGGACTGCTCGATCACGGGACGCGGAGCGAGACGCGCCGGCTGGCCGGCCAGCCGGGCGTCGCGCACCTCGTTGAGCACCCGCGCCGCCCGCGCGGCGTCGACGGCCGCGAGCTGCGGCACGTTCATCGGTGGCATCGCCACTGGGCCTCCCGGGGAGCACAGGCGGACAACCGGATGTCAAGCTCCTGCGCCGCCTGTTTCCGGTCTTGCTGAAGGTTCCCATCTTGCCGCGCACGCGGGATCGAGGGGCAGAGTCCGGACACAACCACCGACACGTTGCAACCCTCTGCAACCCTGGTGAACATCCACAGGGTGTTTGAAACTTGAGCCACGCCGCCCCGAGCGGCGATTCTGGCCTCGCAGGGCCATTGCGGCGGGGGTGGTGCCGTGTCGGCGCAGCACCACCCCCGCTTCCTGTCTCCGCGCGTTCCTCAGGCCGGCGCGGTCAGAGTCGGGGCTGCGCCCGGTCGACGATCGCCGCCAGGTCCAGGCTGTGGGGCAGCGTACCGAAGGCCGCACCCCCGTCCCCGCCCAGCCGCGAGGCGCAGAACGCGTCGGCGACCTCCGGCGGCGCGAACCGTACGAGCAGCGCCCCCTGAAGCACCAGAGCGAAACGCTCCGCCAGCCGCCGGGCCCGCCCCTCGACGCCGTCCAGATCCGCCAGCTCCGTCAGCAGGCCCTTGATCGCCCCGTCCAGCCGGTGATCGGCCCCGCGCGCCCGGCCCACCTCCTGGAGATACGCGTTCAGCGCCTGCGGCTCCCGCTGCAGCGCCCGCAGCACATCCAGCGCCTGGACGTTGCCCGCGCCCTCCCACACCGAGTTCAGCGGCGACTCACGCACCAGCCGGGGCATCCCCGACTCCTCCACGTAACCGTTTCCTCCCAGGCATTCCGACGCCTCCACCGCCACCGGCGCACAGCGCTTGGTCACCCAGTACTTGGCCGCCGGAACCGCGATCCGCAACAGCGCCCGCTCCTGCTCGCCCCCGTCGTCGTAGGCCGCCGCCAGCCGCAGCGCGAGCGCGGTCGCCGCTTCCGACTCCAGCGCGAGATCGGCCAGAACATTGCGCATCAACGGCTTGTCGAGGAGCTTCCCACCGAACGCCTCACGGTGGGTGCAGTGGTGGATCGCCTGCGCCACCGCCTGCCGCATCAGCCCCGCCGAACCCAGCACACAGTCCAGCCGGGTCGCCGCGACCATGTCGATGATGGTGCGCACCCCGCGCCCCTCCTCACCGACCCGTCGCGCCCACGTCCCGTCGAACTCGACCTCACTGGAGGCGTTGGACCGGTTTCCCAGCTTGTCCTTGAGCCGCTGGAGGAGGAAGACGTTACGGGTACCGTCTTCGAGAACGCGCGGCACGAGGAAGCACGTGAGCCCGCCTCCATCCCGGAACGGCGCCGTCCGGGCGAGAACCAGGAAACCGTCCGACATCGGCGCCGAACAGAACCACTTGTGCCCGGTCAGCTCGTACGTCCCGTCCTCGGCGAGAGGAGCGGCAAGCGTCGTGTTCGCCTGTACGTCGCTGCCACCCTGTTTCTCCGTCATCCCCATCCCGAACAGCGCCCCCGCCTTCAGACGCGCCGGCCGCAGCTCGCGGTCGTAGATCGTGGACGTCAGCCGGGGCTCCCACTCGGCGGCCAACTCCGGATCGGTGCGCAGCGCGGGCACCGCCGCATGGGTCATCGACAACGGACAGCCGTTGCCCGCCTCGACCTGCGTCCACACCAGGAACCCCGCCGCCCGCCGCACATGCCCGCCCGGCCGCCCCCAGGCATTCGTCAGCTCCGCCCCGACGCCCTTGCCGAGCAGCCGGTGCCACGCCGGATGAAAGTCGACCTCGTCGACGCGATGGCCGTAACGGTCGTGGGTGCGCAGTTTCGGCGGATACGCGTTGGCCTGCACCGCCCACTCCTGCAACTGCGCCGATCCGGCCGCCCGCCCGAGCGCCGACAACTCGCCGCGTGCCTCGTCGAGCAGCTCCGGATCCAGGTGCCGCTCCACGGCAGCCACCAGTGCCTGGTCGGTGCCGTAGACGTCGTACCCGGTCAGGGGCGGGGGCTGGTTGGTCACGGTGTGCGTGCTGCCTGCCATAGCCCGAACCTACCGTTCCTGGAGACTGAGCGGGTCGTCACGTCCTGTTGCCAGGGCTTGTGCTCAGCCGGGCGCCCCGAACGGTGTTGGGCGTCCTGGTCTGCCGCGTTCGCTCCGC
>NZ_JBITCT010000085.1:0-23324 GCF_044453465.1 Streptomyces sp. NPDC051677 | reverse complement strand
GGATACCGACCTCCCGCCCGAAGGCGGAGCGGATCCGGCTCACGAGGCGGGTGGCGAGTAGCGAGTGCCCGCCGAGGTCGAAGAACCCGTCGTCGACGCCGACCTGCTCGACACCGAGGATCTCGGCGAAGAGTGCCTGGAGGATCTCCTCCGCCGGGGTGCCGGGGCCGCGGTCCGCCCCGGTGCCGACGGGGCTGGGCGACGGCAGCGCGTCGCGGTCCGCCCGACCGTCCGCGGTCAGCGGAAGCCGGTCCAGGACCACCAGGGCGGCCGGGACCAGGTGGTCGGGCAGAGCGGCCCGTGCGAAGGCCGCGACGGCACCGGGCACGACGGTGGAACCGGGGGCGGGCACCAGGTACGCGACGAGGGCTCCGTCCCGTACCGCCACGGCGGCCCGGGCGATGTCGTCGTGTTCGGTCAGGACCGCCTCGAGCTGCGTCGGGTGGGCGGTGAAGCCCGGGATCGGCAGCGGCGGACCGACGAACTCCAGCTCGCCGTCGGCGGTCCAGCGGACCAGGTCTCCGGTACAGGCCATCCGCGCGCCCGCGCCGCCGAACGGGTCGGCGACCACCGTCGGCGCAGAGCCGAGCAGCGGCCCGCCGACATAGAGCCGGCCGACGACACCGGGCGGAACCGGGCACAGGCCGGCGTCGAGCACGTACAGGACGGTGCCGGGCAGCGGTGCGCCGAGGGGTACCACGGTGGCCCAGTCGTCCGGGTCGCAGGCGCGCTCGGTGACGGTGCCGGCGGCCTCGGTCAGCGAGTAGCCGTGCCACAGCGGCACGTCCACGGCGTCGAACCAGGCCCGCTGCAGCGGCTCGGCCAAGGCCTCGCCGGAGCAGAACACCCGTCGCAGGCCGACCTCCAAAAGCGCCGGGTCGCCGAGGAGCACGGCCAGCTCGGAGGGCGTGACATGCAGCGTGGTGACACCGTGCGGGGCGGCCGTGCGGCCCGCGCGTACGACGGTCGCACCGGCGGTGAGCGGCCAGAGCACCTCGTCGATCTCGCCCATGGTCCCGGGTGCGGCTGCCGACCGGACACGGTCGGTTCCGTCCAGCCGGTGGACGCTCTGGCGGGCCGCGATCCGGGCCGCGACGACGTCCTGCGGGACGACGACCGGCGTACCGGCGCGGGTGCTCAGGACGATCGGTTCTCCGCTGACGACCGCGGCCAGGATTCCGGCCGTCGGCTGGGCCAGCAGTTGTCCGTACGTCGTTTCGACGTCGCCGTCGACGATCGCGACGGCGTCCGCCGGCTGCGCGCGGATCAGTTCGAGCAGGGTGGGCGGCTCCGCCGGAGCCCCCGCGGCGCGGCCGTGCACGGCCTGCGGCAGTGCGAGCCGGTCCACGACGACGTCCGCGTCGGCGCTCACCGTCTCCAGCAGGTGGACGAACTGATCGGCCATCCGCTGCGCCGTGGACGCGTCGAAGAGGTCCTCGGCGTACTCCAGGTCGATGCCGATGCCCTCGGCCGCTCCGTCCGCGCCGACCGCTTCCTGCACGTGCAGGGTCAGGTCGAAGCGGGCCGCTCCCATCTCGACGTCCTCGTCGAAGGCCGCTTTCAGGCCGGCCAGCGCGAAGTCGTCCTCGTCGTCGTTCTCGAGGACGAGCATCACCTGGAACAGCGGGTGGTGGCCCAGGGAGCGCCCGGGGCGGACCACGTCCACCAGCCGCTCGAACGGCACGTCCTGGTGCGCGAAGGCGGCCAGGTCCGCCTCGCGGACCCGGGCCAGCAGGTCGCGGAAGGACGGTGACCCGGACACGTCAGTACGCAGCACGAGGGTGTTAACGAAGAAGCCGACGAGGTCCTGGAGGCTGTCGTCCGTCCGTCCGGCGACCGGGGTGCCGATCGGGATGTCGGTTCCGGCGCCCAGCTTGGACAGCATGAGGGCGAGGGCCGACTGCAGCACCATGAACAAGGTCGTGCCGGTCTCCCGCGCCACCGCCCGGAGGCGGCCGTGCAGTTCGGCGGGGATGCGGATGCCGACCTCTGCGCCGCGGTGGGTCGCCTCGGCGGGCCGCAGCCGGTCCGTCGGCAGGGCCAGCAGCTCGGGCATGCCTTCCAGCGCGCCCTTCCACCAGGTCAGCTGGCGGCTGACGAGGCTTGCCGGATCGTCCTCGGCACCGAGCAGTTCGGACTGCCACAGGGTGTAGTCGGCGTACTGGACCGGCAGTCCGGGCCAGCGCGGGGCCCGGCCGGCCCGCCGGGCGGCGTAGGCGGTCGACAGGTCGCGTGCGAGCGCGCCGGTCGACCAGCCGTCGCTGGCGATGTGGTGGACCAGCAGGAGCAGCCGGTGCTCGGCCGGCCCGTCGCTGAACAGGGTTGCGCGCAGCGGCGGTTCGGTTTCGAGGTCGAAGGTGTGCCGAGCCGCGTCGGCGGGCGACGCGACGCCGGTGACCAGTACGGGCCGGGCCTCGTCGACGCCGAGCACCCGCTGGTAGGGGGCGCCCTCGGCATCGGACGGGAAGACCGTGCGCAGCGTCTCGTGCCGTGCCACGACGTCGGCCAGCGACGCTTCGAGAGCCGCCACGTCGAGCTCTCCGGTGAGCTTGATCAGCAGCGGCACGTTGTACGTCGTACTCAGCCCTTCGAGCCGGTGCAGGAACCACAGCCGCTGCTGGGCAAAGGAGAGCGGCACGCGCGCCGGACGCTCCCTGCGGGCCAGGGCGGGCCGGTCAGCGGCCGCGCCGTCGATCCGGGTGGCTAGTCCCGCCACCGTGGGCTCGGCGAACAGCGACCGCACCGACAGCTCCGCCCCGAGCCGGGACCTGATCCGGCTGAGCAGCCGGATCGCGGACAGCGAGTGGCCCCCGAGGTCGAAGAAGTTGTCGTCGACACCGACGGCGGCGACGCCCAGGGTCTCGGCGAAGAGACCGGCGATGATCTCCTCGGCGAGGGTGCGCGGGGTGCGCCGGACGGCGGCGGCGAAGTCCGCGGCCGGGAGGTCGGCGGGGATCTCGGTGACGACGGCGAACGTGGCGGGCACCAGGTAGTCGGGCAGCACGGACTCGGCCAGGCGCCGTGCGGCCGTTGCGTCACCGTCGTGGACGACGTACGCGACGACCCGGGCGGAGCCGGCCACGACGGCGGCGTCCGCGAAGACCTCGCGCAGCCGGGCCGCGACCTCCACGGGGTTGACGCGGAAACCGCGCACCAGGCGGACGTCCTCAGGGCGTCCGAGCACCTCGGTGGCGCCGTCCCGGTTGCGGCGCGCCAGCTCTCCGGAGGGGAGCGTGGCCACCACGCCCGGGGGCACGAGGCGTCCTTCGGCGTCGACGAGCGCGGTGTCCCGCTCGTCGTCGGACATCAGGTCGAGCAGGGCGACCGGTGCGGTCGGGTCGGCGGCGGCCGCGGTGAGCAGCCGGATCAGGCGGTCGCCGAACGCGTTCATCGTCGCCCGGTCGAACAGGTCGGTGGCGTATTCGATCTCGCCGACGATCCCGGCCGGCTCGCCGTCCGGTCCGTACCTCTCCTGCAGACGGACGTCCATGTCGAACTTGGAGGCGTCGCCGACCACGTCGTCCAGCCGGGTTTCGAGGCCGGGGACGGTCAGCTTGACCTCGTCGAAGTTCTCGAATGTCAGCATGACCTGGTAGAGCGGGTGCCGGGCGAGCGACCTGACCGGGTTGACCACCTCGACGAGGCGCTCGAACGGCACGTCCTGGTGGGCGAAGGCGGCCAGGTCGGTCTCGCGGACGCGCTCCAGCAGCTCGGCGAAC
This sequence comes from Streptomyces sp. NPDC051677, assembly GCF_044453465.1. NCBI lineage: Bacteria > Bacillati > Actinomycetota > Actinomycetes > Kitasatosporales > Streptomycetaceae > Streptomyces > Streptomyces sp. NPDC051677. The sequence goes on along the minus strand of NZ_JBITCT010000085.1, from coordinate 19,605 downwards.
GTGGGGTCGCCGGAGACGTCGGTGCGCAGCACGAGTGTGTTGACGAAGTAGCCGAACAGGTCTTCCAGGGCTTCGTCGGTCCGCCCGGCGACGGGGGTGCCGATGGCGATGTCGGTGTCGCCGCTGAGCCTGCTCATCAGGGCGACCAGGCCGGCCTGGATCGTCATGAAGAGTGTGGTGTTCCCCTGTCGGGCGAGACGCAGCAGGGCGTCATGCAGTGCGGCGTCCAGACGCAGGGGCGCCTCGGCACCGCCGTAGGTGGCCACCGGCGGCCGGGGCCGGTCGGTGGGCAGGTTCACGAGCTCGGGCATGCCGCGCAGGGTCTTCGTCCAGTAGGCGAGCTGCCGGGAGATCGCGCTCTCGGGGTCGTCCTCACGTCCGAGCAGGTCGCGCTGCCAGAGGGTGTAGTCGGCGTACTGCACGCGAAGCGGCGCCCAGTCAGGGGCGCGCCCCTCGGCCCGTGCCGCGTAGGCGACGGAGAGGTCGTCGCCGAGGAGCGTCTCCGACCAGCCGTCGCTGGCGATGTGGTGCATGAGCGGCAGCAGGGCGTGTTCTTCGTCGCCGAGCCGGAACAGGGTGCAGCGGATGGGCAGTTCGGTGACGAGGTCGAAGTGGTACTGCGCGGCTTCGGCGAGAGCGGCCTCGAGGTGCTGCTCGTCGTCCGCGTCGGCGAGGATCAGGTCCACGACCGCTTCGTCCGCGGGCACGATGTGCTGGTAGGGCGTGCCGTCGGCCTCGCGGAACAGGGTGCGCAGCCCCTCGTGCCGGGCGACCACGTCGTGCAGGGCGGTCCGCAGCGCCGGAATGTCGAGCGGTCCCCAGAAGCGCATGACGAGCGGCACGTTGTAGGTCGAGCTGGGGCCTTCGAGCCGGTTGAGGAACCACAGGCCGCGCTGGCCGAAGGAGAGCGGCACACGCTCCGGGCGCTCCATGGGTTCCAGGGCGCGCCTGGCCTCGCCCGCCTGGTCCGTCCAGCCGGCAAGCCCGGCGACGGTCGGTGTCTCGAACAGTGCCCGGACGGGCACCTCCACCCCCATCGCGGACCGGATGCGGCTGATCAGACGGGTGGCGAGGAGCGAGTGGCCGCCCAGTTCGAAGAAGTTGTCGTCGATCCCGACCCGGTCCACGTTCAGCACGTCGGCGAAGAGGACCGCGAGGAGTTCCTCGCGCGGGTTGCGCGGTCGCCGTCCCTCGGCGGCACCGGACAGCGCGGGCGCGGGCAGGGCCTTGCGGTCGAGCTTGCCGTTCGGGGTGAGCGGCAGCCGGTCCAGCGTGATGAAGGCGGCGGGGACCATATGGGCCGGCAGCGTGTCCGCGACGTGGTCGCGTACGCGGGCGATGTCACCGCCGACCAAGTACGCGGTGAGCCGCGGATCACCCGGCTGGTCCTCGCGCACGAGCACGGCGGCCTGGGTAACGTCCGGCGCGCCGAGGACGGCGGACTCGATCTCGCCCAGCTCGATCCGGAAGCCGCGGATCTTCACCTGGTCGTCGGCCCGGCCGAAGTAGGACAGCGTGCCGTCGGCGGCCCGGCGGGCCAGGTCTCCGGTGCGGTACATCCGGGTCCCGGGCGCGCCGAACGGGTCGGCGACGAAGCGCTGCGCGCTGAGGCCGGGGCGGCCGAGATAGCCGCGGGCCAGGCCGGCGCCGGCCACGTACAGCTCCCCGGTGGTGTCTGCAGGGACGGGCTGCAGACCCTGGTCGAGGACGTACACGTGCAGGTCGGGGATGCCGACGCCGACGACGCTGTGGGCGGTGGCGGTGGCGGCGGCCGGGGCACGGTCGAGCGCCTGGTGGGTGACGTGCACCGTGGTCTCGGTGATGCCGTACATGTTGACCAGAACCGGCGAGTCGTCGGCGTGCCGGCTGTACCAGGACGAGAGCCGTCCCAGGTCGAGCGCCTCACCGCCGAAGATCACGTACCTGAGTGCCAGGTCCGTGCCGGGGTTCTCCTCGTCGGCCTGCATGAGTTGGTAGAAGGCGGACGGGGTCTGGTTGAGCACGGTGACGCGCTCGTCCCGCAGCAGCCGCAGGAGGTCGAGCGGCGACCGGCTGACGTCCTGCGGCACCACGACCAGGGTGCCGCCGCGCAGCAGCGGGCCCCACAGCTCCCAGACGGAGAAGTCGAACGCGTAGGAGTGGAACAGCGTCCACACATCGGACTCGTCGAAGCCGAACCACTGATCCGTCCGCGTGAAGAGCCGCACGACGTTCTGGTGGGGGATCAGCACGCCCTTGGGCTGCCCGGTGGAGCCGGACGTGTAGATGATGTACGCCCCGTTGTCCGGGCGCAGCGTCGGGCGTGCCGGGTCGCCGACGGGACCGTCGGCCAGCTCTTCCATGACGACGCGGGCGGTGCCCTCGGGTAGTGCCACGTCCACGCGGACGCTGGTCACGACGGCGGCCGGACTGGCGTCCTGCACGACGTACGCGATCCGCTCGGCCGGGTAGTCCGGGTCGAGCGGCAGATAGACGCCGCCGGCCTTGAGCACGCCGAGGACGCCCACCACGAGGTCCGCACCGCGCGGCAGGGCCAGCGCGACCACGGACTCCGGGCCGACGCCCTGCGCGACGAGGGTGTGGGCGAGCCGGTTCGCCCGGGCGTTCAGCTGGGCGTAGGTCAGACGCTCCGCGCCGTCGACGAGCGCGGTCGCCCCGGGGTGCGCGGCGGCGGCGGCCTCGAACAGCGCGGGCACGGTCGTCCGCTCCGACGACGTGGCCGGCGCGGTCCACTGCTCCAGCAGCTCCCGGCGCTCCGCCGGGGCCAGGACGTCCGTCTGCCACAGCCTCTGGTCCGGGTCGGCCACGACCGCCCGGAGCAGCCGGGCCAGCCGGTCGACGATCCCCTGTACGGTGGGCCGGTCGAACAGGTCGGTGGCGTACTCGACCAGGCCCGACAGCCCGGCAGGCTCGCCGTCGGGGCCGTGCTTCTCCTCCATGTCGAAGTCGAGGTCGAACTTGGCGACGCCGGAGCCGACGTCCTCCAGGCCGGCCCGCAGACCGGGCAGGCGCAGGTCCGCCTCGGCGTTGTTCTGGAAGAGGATCATGACCTGGAACAGCGGGTGGTGCGCGAGGGAGCGGGCCGGGTTGAGCACCTCGACCAGGCGCTCGAATGGCACCTCCTGGTGCGCGTACGCGGCCAGGTCGGTCTCCCGGACCCGGGCGAGCAGTTCCCGGAAGGTCGGGTTCCCGGAGGTGTCGGTGCGCAGCACCAGGGTGTTGACGAAGAAGCCGATCAGTTCGTCGAGCGCCTCGTCGGTGCGTCCGGCGATGACGCCGCCGAGCGGGATGTCGTCGCCGGCGCCGAGCCGGGTGAGCAGTGCCGCCACCGCCGCCTGGAACACCATGAAGAGGGTGGTGTTGGTGTGGCGGGCGAGTTCGAGCAGCTCGGCGTGCAGGTCGGCGTCGAGCTCGAAGCGGACCTCGTCGCCGCGGAAGCTCGCCGCGGCCGGCCGTGGCCGGTCGGTCGGCAGCTCCAGCTGCTCCGGGAGCCCGGCGAGGTTCTGCTGCCAGTACGCGAGCTGCTGGGACAGCAGGCTCCGCGGGTCGCTCTCCGAGCCGAGCAGTTCCCGCTGCCAGAGCGTGTAGTCGGCGTACTGGACGGGCAGTGCGGGCCAGTCCGGCGCGTGCCCCTCGATCCGGGTGCCGTACGCGACGGAGAGGTCCCGCGCGAACGGCGCGTCCGACCAGCCGTCGCTGGCGATGTGGTGCAGCAGGAAGAGCAGGACGTGCTCGGTCTCCGACAGCCGGAACAGGGTGATCCGCAGCGGCAGCTCGGTGGCGAGGTCGAAGCCGTACCGGGTGGCGACGGCGAGCTGCTCGGCGAGCCCGGCCTCATCGGTCTCGACCAGGGTGACGTCCGGCTGTTCCGGGTCGGTGATCAGCTGGTAGGGCTGCCCGTCCACCTCGGGGAAGCGGGTGCGCAGGCTCTCGTGGCGTGCCACGATGTCGCCGAAGGCGGCTTCGAGGGCCTCCCGGTCCAGGGCGCCGGACATCCGCAGCAGCAGCGGCACGGTGTAGGTGGCGCTGCGGCCCTCGAGCCGGTACAGGAACCACAGGCGCCACTGCGCCGCCGAGACGGGGACGTACTCCGGCCGCGGCATCGGGGCGAGGGGCAGCCTGGACTGTTCGGCGCCTTTCATCCGCTCGGCGAGTTCGGCGACGGTGGGCGCCTCGAACAGGTGCCGGATGGCCAGCTCCACGCTGAACATCGAGCGGATGCGGCTGAGCAGCCGGATCGCGGTGAGCGAGTGCCCGCCGAGGTCGAAGAAGCTGTCGTCGATGCCGACGGTCGGCACCGCGAGCACGGCGGAGAAGAGACCGCAGAGGATCTCCTGCTCCGGGGTGCGCGGCGCACGGAAGGAGAGCGGCACTGCGGCGCTGCCGCCGGCAGCCGGGCGGGCCTCCGGCCCGTCGGCCGACGCGGTTTCCGGCGTGGTCGTGGCGGCTGCCACTTCCGTCCTGACGAGCTCGCCGACGGACACCGAGGCGTCGTCCACGAGAGCGGTGAGCAGGCGGACGAGGTCGGCGGCCAGCGCGTCGACCTGCGAGCCGTCCAGCAGGTCCGGCCGGTACTCCAGACGCACCTTCAGCTGCCGGCCGGGGAGCACGGAGAGGGTCAGTGGGTAGTGCGTGGCGTCGTGGTCCTCCAGCACGCTCGCGCGCAAGCCGGGCGCGGGCTCCCACACGTCATCGTCATCGTGCGGGTAGTTCTCGACGATGGTCAGTGTGTCGAAGAGGTCGCCGAGGCCCGCGATCCGCTGGACGTCGTTCAGCCCGAGGTACTGGTGCGCGATTAGCCGTGACTGCTCGTCCTGGATGCGCTCCATCAGCCGCCGCAGGGGCTCCGCCGCATCGAGCCGGACGCGGACGGGCAGCGTGTTGATGAACATGCCGACCATCACCTCGCTGCCGGCCAGCTCCACGGAGCGTCCGGAGTACGTGGAGCCGAACACCACGTCCTCCCGCCCGGTGCGGGCGCCTAGCAGCAGGCTCCACAGGCCCTGGACCGCGGTGTTGAGGGTGATCCCGTACTCACGCAGCCGGTCCTGGAGCCGCCCGGACACCGTGTCGGGCAGGTCGCAGTAGACCTGCAGGGGGCGTGCGGGCGCCTCCGTGCCCGGCTCGGCGAACAGGGTCGGCGCGTCGAGCCCGGCGAGCGCGTTCCGCCAGGCGTCGTGCGCGGCCGCACGGTCCTGACGCGCCAGCCAGGCCAGGTGGTCGCGGAACGCGGCGGGCTCGGCCAGGGTCTCGCCGCGGTAGAGCGCGAGCAGCTCGTCCAGCACCAGCTGCATGGACCAGCCGTCGAAGAGGATGTGGTGGTTGACGAGGACGAGCCGGTGCTCGTCCTCGGCGAGCCGGACCAGGGTGAACCGCAGCAGCGGCGGCCGGCCCAGGTCGAAGCGCTCGGCGCGCGCCTCGGCCGCGACCCGGACGAGTCCGGGCTCGCGCTCGGCCTCGGTGAGCCCGGAGAGGTCGACTTCCCGCCACGGCAGTTCGAGGCCGTCGACGAACACCTGCACGGGCTGGGACAGGCCGTCGTGGTGGAAGCCCGCCCGCAGGTTGGGGTAGCGGTCCAGGACGGTGGCCGCCGCGGCGCGCAGGGCGTCCCGGTCCAGCGGGCCGCTCAGCGCGAAGATCTCCTGGACGGCGTAGACATCGGCGCCGCCGGAGTCGTAGAGGGCGTGGAAGAGCAGGCCCTCCTGGAGCGGGGCGAGGGGCAGCACGTCGGCGAGGCCGGGCAGGGCCCCTTCCAGCTCTTCGATGTCGCCCTGCGACAGCTCCACGAGCGGCAGGTCGGACGGGGTCAGACCGCCGGTGTCGACGGCCGCCAGCGCGGTGAGCGAGGCGAACCAGGCATCGGCCAGGTCCCGTACCTCGTCGCCGGTCAGCAGCCCCTCCGCCCAGGTCCAGGTCGCGACGAGCCGCGCCCCGTCGGCGTGGTCGACGGTCACGGCGTCGAGCTCGATGCCGAGGCCGAGCGGTGCGGCGTCGTCGAAGCCCGCGCCGAGTGCCGGGGCCTCCGGTGCGGGAGCCCAGTCGGCCAGTTCGGGGGCCGCGAACCGGCCCAGGTAGTTGAAGCCCAGCTGCGGGCGGGCCCGGTCGGCCAGTTCCGCGGCCGTCCGCGGGTTGCGGTGCCGCAGCAGGCCGTACCCGATGCCGTTGTCCGGCACCGCGTGCAGCTGCTCCTTGACGAGCTTCAGGGCGCGGACACCGTCCACGCGTCCCGGGTCGACACGGACCGGGTACGCGCTGGTGAACCAGCCGACGGTACGGGTGAGGTCGAGCCCGGGCACGATGTCCTCGCGGCCGTGCCCCTCCAGTTGGACGAGCAGAGCGGTGGCGTCGACGCCGCGGTGGCTGCGCCAGTCGGCCACCGCCTGCGCGAGACCGGTGACCAGCACGTCCCGCACGCCCGCACGCACCGCGGCGGGGACGGTGGTGAGCAGCGGTTCGGTGATGTCGGCCGGCAGGGTGAGGGTCAGCGTCCCGGCCCCGGCGCGGACGTCGGTGACGGGGTCCAGGGGCCGGCTGCCGAGCAGGGGATCGGGGGTGTCGAGCACGGACCGCCACAGCGGCAGTTCACCGGTGCGGCGCTCCGCCTCCTCCTCGAGGAGCGCGCTCCACCGTCGGAAGGAGGTGCCGACGGGTTCGAGCGCCTCGCCCTCCCAGGCGGCCCGCAGGTCGCCGAGGAGGGGCTGCCAGGAGACGCCGTCCACGGCCAGGTGGTGCACGAGCAGCAGCAGCCGCCCGGAGTCCGCGTCGGCGTCGAACCACACCGCGCGCACCAGGTCGCCCTTGTGCGGGTCCAGTTCGGCCTGCGCGGCCCTGCCGTGCTCCTCGATCGCCCCGCGCAGCGCGTCGGGGTCGGCGCCGACGGCGTCCACGCGCCGGACGGCGGCGGTGACGGAGCCCGGCGCGGGGACGGTGAGCCGCCACCCCTCGTCCAGGGTCAGCCGGAGCGCGTCGTGCCGGTCGAGGATCGACTGCAGTGCGGCGGTCAGGCGCTCGGTGCCCAGGCCGGCGGGCACGACGAGCAGCATCGACTGGTGATAGCCGGCGACGGGACCGCCGAGGTCGCGCAGGTCCGCCATGACCGGCGTGGGGAGCAGCGCGCCGGTCGCGACGTCCTGGACGGCGGGGGCGGCGGCTGCCGCCGTGCGGGCGGCGGCCGTCGCGATGCGGGCGACTGTCTTGTGCTCGAAGACGTCCCGCGGGGTGATGCGCAGGCCTGCCCGGCGGGCGCGGCTGACCAGCTTGATGGAGACGATGCTGTCTCCACCGAGGTCGAAGAACCCCTGGTTCCGGCCCACTTGGGACAGGCCGAGCACCTCGGCGAAGAGCGAGGCCAGCAGCTCTTCCTCGGGGGTGCCCGCGGCTGCGGGACCTTCGGTGCCGGGAGCGGGCAGCGCGGCGGTGTCGACGCGGCCGTCCTCGGTGCGCGGCAGCTCTGCGACGGTGACGTACGTGTCCGGGACGAGATGGTCGGGCAGCACGTGGGCGAGGTGGTCACGGAGGTCGACGGAGCGTACGGAGAGGCCGGGGGTGGTCACCACGTAGGCGACGAGACCGTCCGCCACCGTCGCCTCGGCGAGTGCGGGGTGGGCGAGCAGGGCGACGACGGTACGGGAGACGTCGACCGGGACACCGCCCACGACGACCGGCGTGCAGAGGCGTTCGAGCCGGCCGTCGGTCGTGTACCGGGCGGGGGCGCCGTCGAGGGTTCCGACCACGCCGTCGGGCACCAGCTCGCCGTTCTCGTCGACGACGCGGTCGCTCCGGCCGCGGAGCATGCTGCGCTCGTCGTCGGTGAGCAGGTCGATCCTGGAGATCCGGCGCTCCGGGTCGGCCACCGCGGCGCGCAGCAGCCGGGCCAGCCGGGCGACCAGCGCGTCGACGGTGGAACCGTCGAACAGGTCGGTGGAGTATTCGGCGACCACGTCCACGCCGGCCGGGGTGCCGTCGGCCGCGAAGCGCTCCTGGAGGCGCAGGTCGAGGTCGAACTTGGCGACCCCGGTGGCGGCCTCGTCGACCTCGACGGTGAGGCCTGGCAGGTCGGGCGTGGCCAGGCCGAGGTTCTCGAAGGTCAGCATGACCTGGAACAGGGGCTGGTGCGAGAGGGACCGGGCCGGGTTGAGTGCTTCGACCAGCCGGTCGAAGGGCACGTCCTGGTGCGGGTACGCGGCCAGGGCCGTGCTGTGCACCCGGTCCAGGAGTTCCCGGAAGGTCGGGTCGCCCGAGGTGTCGGTGCGCAGCACGAGTGTGTTGACGAAGTAGCCGACGAGTCCGTCGAGCTGCTCGTCGGAGCGCCCCGCGGACGGGGTGCCGAAGGGGATGTCAGTGCCGGCGCCGAGCCGGGTCATGAGCGCGGCCAGCGCGGCCTGCACCACCATGAAGACGGTGCGCCCGTGGGAACGGGCGAGCGCGGTCACGTCGCGGTGCAGCTCGGCGTCGAAGCGGGTGCGCAGTTCGTCGCCGCGGAAGCTCGCGGCCGGGGGCCGGGGGCGGTCGGTGGGAAGTTCGACGAGCTGCGGCAGCCCGTCGAGCGCGGTCCGCCAGAAGTCGATGCCGTCGGCCTCGCCCTGCCAGAGGGTGTAGTCGGCATACGTCACCGGCAGTTCGTCCCATGCCGGTTCCCGTCCGGCGCAGCGCGCAGTGTAGGCCAGGGACAGGTCCTCGATCAGCGGCCGCTCGGACCAGCCGTCGCTCGCGATGTGGTGCGTCAGCAGCAGGAGGGTGTGCTCGTCCGTGCCTGGCCGGGAGAACAGGGTGGCCCGCAGCGGCGCCTCGGTGTGCAGGTCGAACGGGTACCGGGCCGCTTCGGCCACGGCGTCCTCGACGTCCGGGGTGGTGACGACGGTGAGCGTGGCGGGGGTGTCGAGGACGACCTGGCGGGCGACGCCGTCCGTCTCCGGGAAGACCGTCCGCAGGGTCTCGTGCCGCTGGGCGACGTCGCGGACGGCGGCGCGCAGCGCCTCTGTGTCCAGCTCTCCGGCAAGGCGCAGGACGAGGGGGATGTTGTAGGTCGCGCTCGCGCCCTCCAGCCGGTGCAGGAACCACAGCCCACGCTGGGCATGCGAGAGCGGCAGGGGGTTCGGGTGCTCGGTGCGGACCAGCGGCAGCCGCGCGGTGCCCGCCCCGTCGAGTCGGGCGGCCAGTCCGACGACGGTCGGTGCCTCGAAGAGGGCGCGGACCGACACCTCGCGGTCGAGTGCGGTACGGATGCGGCCGATCAGGCGGGCGGCGAGGAGCGAGTCGCCGCCGAGATCGAAGAAGCCGTCGTCCACGCCGACCCGGTCGGTGCCGAGGACGTCGGCGAAGAGCCCGGCAAGGATCTCCTCGGCAGGGGTGCGGGGCGCACGGCCGGCACCCGCGGTGCGTTCGGGCGCGGGTAGCGCTGCGCGGTCCAGCTTGCCGTTCGGGGCAAGCGGAAGCTCGTCGAGCATCACGTACGCCGAGGGCACCATGTGCGCGGGCAGCCGGGCTGCCAGCTGGTCGTGGACCGCGGCGGTCTCCGCCGCGCCGACGACGTACGCGACGAGGCGCTGTTGTCCGGGCCGATCCTCGCGGACGGTCACGGCGGCCTGCGAGACCTCGGCCAGTTCGGTGATCGCCGCTTCGACCTCGCCCAGCTCGATCCGGAAACCGCGGATCTTCACCTGGTCGTCGGCACGGCCCGCGAACTCGATGAGGCCGTCGGCGTTCCACCTGGCCAGGTCACCGGTCCGGTACATCCGCTCGCCCACGGCGAAGGGCGACGCGACGAACCGCTGCGCGGTCAGGCCCGCCCGGCCCAGGTAGCCGCGGGCGAGCTGGACGCCCGCCACGTAGAGCTCGCCCTCCTCGCCCGGCTGCACCGGGTGCAGGGCGGTGTCGAGGATGTGGACCTGCGTGTTCGCGACCGGGGACCCGATGGGGACGTTCCGGTGGTTCTCGCCAGGCCGTACTTCGTACGCCGTGACGTCGATCGAGGCCTCGGTCGGGCCGTAGTGGTGGCCGAGCCGCACGCCCAGTTTGGTGACGACCTCATCCGCCAGTGAGGGCGGCAGCACCTCGCCCGCGACGAAGAGCAGCCGCAGGGCCAGATCGGGGGTGTCCCGGATCGCCGGCACCGCGACGGCCAGCAGGGACGGAACGAACTGGGCGACGGTGACACCGTGTTCGGCCGCGTATGCGAGGAGCAGGTGCGGCAGGCCCAGCATGTCGTCGGGTGCCATGCAGATCGTCGCGCCGGCGATCATGGGCAACCAGATCTCCGAGCCGGACGCGTCGAAACTGAACGCGGTTCGGGCGAGGACCACGTCGGACGCGTCGATGCCCCACTCGTCGGCCTGCCACAGCATGTGGTTCGCGACGCCCAGGTGCTGTACGACCACTCCCTTGGGCAGGCCTGTCGAGCCGGACGTGTAGATGACGTAGGCAGCGTTGTCGGTGCTGACGGTGACGTCCGGCGCGGTGTCCTCGCCCGACGTCAGGTCGATCTCGTCGAGCAGGATGACGGGAGCACTGGTGTCGGGCAGCGTGGCGGTGGTGGTGACCACGGCTGACGGACGGCCGTCGGACAGCATGTGGGCGATCCGCCGGGCGGGGTAGCCAGGGTCGACCGGCAGGTAGGCCGCCCCGGTCTTCAGCACTGCCAACATCGCGACGACCGCGTCCGTCGACCTCGGCAGCACCAGTGCCACGACCCGCTCGGGGCCGGCCCCGAGGCCGACGAGCCGGCGTGCCAGCCGGTTGGCCCGGCTGTTGAGTTCGGCATAGCTGAGCGTCGTCGAGCCGAAAACCACGGCGGGGTGGTCGGGGTCTCGTCGTACCTGTGCCTCGACCAGTGCGGGCAGCGGCATCGTCCCCACATCACCGTCCAGGCTCGACCCGATCGGATTGTGCGTCGCACGACGGTCCACGCGGCTGGCTCCTGTATTTCGTCGACAACTCGTAACGGCCGGGACGTACACACACGTCCGACACGCTGCCCGACCGTACGGAGCGGCATTTTCAGTGTGTTATCGCGAGCCCGTCCGGGCCGGTGCGGAGTCGATACCGCCCCGATAAACGGCGGATCTACATTGCGAAGCCCGCTGAGCACAGGAGTCGCGCATGGTCCGCAACCACGTCATCTCGTTGGCCGACATCACCAACGCCGACCTGTACCGGATCGTGGACAGAGGCGGACAACTCGCCTCCGGGGCGTGGCCGGCCGAGACGCTCGGCGGCACCGTCGTCGGCGTGTACTTCCGGGCGACTTCCACGCGCACCCGTACGGCGTTCTCCTCGGCGGCCCTGCGCCTGGGCGCGCGCCTCATCACGTACGGCCCGCACGATCTCCAGCTCAACACGGGCGAGACGACGGAGGACACCGGCCGGGTACTGAGCGGCATGCTGGACGTCCTGGTCGCCCGGACCGCGGGCAGTGTCGAGGAAATGCGCGCCCTGGCCTGCCAGGACCGGATGGCGGTGGTGAACGCCATGGGCGCGCAGGAGCACCCGACCCAGGCGCTGACCGATCTGACCGCGATGGCCGGGCACTTCGGCGATCTGGCCGGGCGACGCGTGCTCTACCTGGGCGAGGGCAACAACACCGCCGCCGCGCTCGCGCTGGCCCTGCCACGCTACCCGGGCACGGAGCTGCATCTGCGCACCCCGGACGGCTACGGCGTGGACCCTGAAGTCCTGACACAGGCCAAGGAGTTCGCCGCCCGGCACAGTTCGACCGTCACGGAGCGACACGACGTCGTCGACCTGCCCACGGGGCTCGACGTCGTGTACACCACCCGCTGGCAGACGACCGGCACGTCGAAGGCCGATCCGGACTGGCGCGAGCGTTTCGTCCCGTTCCGAGTCGACGAGGCCGTGATGCGATCCAGTCCGGACGCGATCTTCATGCACGACCTGCCCGCGCACCGCGGCGAGGAAGTCACCGCCGCGGTGCTGGACGGGCCGCGCTCGATCGCGTTCACGCAGGCCGAGGCGAAGATGCACAGCGCCGCGGCAGTTCTGGAGTGGAGTCTCGGCGTCCTGTAGGGCGCCGTCCTCCCGGAGCTCCCCTGTTTCCGTCCAACTCCTGCGTGGCGACGTGCTCGCGCGCGCCGGTTCGGGGACGTGGCCGACCGGGCAAGACCCCCGACGGAGTCAGGCCACGTCATCGCGGTGTGTGGTTCACCGGGCGGGCGGGCGGGCGGCGGGACGGCCACATTCTCTCGAACGCATGGGCGAGCCGGAACAGTGCCGGCTCGCTGAGCGCCCTTCCTGTGAAGGTGATGCCGAGGGGCAGCCCGCCCGTCCAGCCGGCCGGCACGCTGATCGCGGGGTAGCCGGCCAGGCCGGGCGCGAGTGCGGCCCCGTGCGGCTCCGGGTCACCCTCCACCATGTCGATCGGCCACGGGGGCGGGCAGGTCGGCATGACCAGCGCGTCGAGCCGATGCTCGTCCATGACGGCGTCGATGCCCTCCGCGCCCGCCAACCGCCGTACGGTGGCCAGCGCCTCGCGGTACCCCGGATCGTCCAGGTCGGGGGCGAACGCGGCGAGCATCTCCAGGACGTCCTGTTCGAAGTGCTCCAGCTCGACCGCCGCGTTCTCCCGGTTCGCGGCGACCAGGGCGGCGATGGTGCGTGGATGGTCGCCCGGCGTCCGGGTGAGGTACCGGCCCAGCGCGTGCGCGGTCTCGTGCATCGCGACGACGCCGAGGGCCGGATCGGCGGCGAGTCGCTCCGCCGACGGTATGTCCGTCCCTTCGACAATCACCGCGCCGGCCCGGCTCATGGCTTCCAGGGCGGCCTCGGTGACCATGTCTGCCGCTTCGCTGTAGCCGAAGAACACGGTGCGGGGCACGCCGATGCGAGCCCCGCGAAGGCCTTCCGCGTCGAGAAAACGCCGGTAGTCGAGCGTGGGTGCGCTATGTGTCGCGCGGTCCAGCGGATCGGGTCCGGCGATCACGGAGAGGACGTCCGCGGCGTCGGCGACGGTGCGGGTCAAAGGGCCGATCGAGTCGAAGCTGGGTATGCCGGGGATCATTCCGGCACGGCTGGTGAGTCCGGTCGTGGGCTTCACTCCGACGAGGCAGTTGGCCGCCGCCGGGCCCAGGATCGACCCGATGGTCTCGGTGCCGAGCGCCACCGCGCACAGGTTCGCCGCGACACCCACCGCCGAGCCCGAGCTCGACCCGTGCGGCGACCGGTCCGTGTCGTACGGGTTGCGCGTCTGACCTCCGCGGGCACTCCACCCCGCCGGCCCGAGGATCCACGAGGTCTTGTTCGCCTTGCCGAGCAGTACGGCTCCGGCGGCCCGCAGCCGGGCCACGACCGTCGCGTCGCGCGAGGGCCGGGAACCGAGCATGACCGTGGAGCCACTCGTGGTGTGCATCCGGTCGGCGGTGTCGAGGTTGTCCTTGAGGAGTACGGGAACACCGTGCAGCGGCCCCTTGACCGGACCGGCGTCCAGACGGGCGGCCTCCGCCTCGGCATCCGGGTTCACTTCGATGACCGCGCGCAGTTCGTCGTTGCAGCGGTCGATTCGGTTCAGGTACCAACGCGTCAGTCCGAGGGCCGTCAGCCGCCCGCCGGCGAGTGCTTCCCGCAGTTGCGCCAGTGTCGCCTCGGTCGGATCAAGCACCGGACACCGCCGGCAGGGAGGAGAGCTCACGCAGCAGTGCGGTCTCGTGGTCGGTCAGGTAGAAGTGGCCGCCTGGGAATCGGTGCGTCGTGAAAGGGCCGGTGGTGGTCTCGGCCCACGCGTCGACGTCGTGCACCCGGGTTTCGGCGTCGTCCTCGCCGTAGCACGCATGCACCGGGCAGTCGAGCCGCTGCGGCGGGCCGGGCCGGTACGTCCGCACGAGCGTGAAGTCGGCCCGGATCGGTGGCAGAACGAGGTCGCGCAGCTCGGGGTCCTCGAAGAACCGGGCATCGTAGCCGTCGAGCCGCTTGATCTCCTCGATCAGCGCTTCGTCGCTGAACTGGCCGTTCCCGTTGCCGCGGCGGGCCGATCCGGGCCGCGCCGTGTGCCGGCGGGAGGGGGGCACTTGGCCCGAGACCACCAGCCCACGCACCGGAATCCGCTGCGCGACCTCGTAGGCGATCCACGCGCCCATGCTGTGTCCGAACAGGACGAGCGGCCGGTCGAGCAGCGGTGTCAACGCCTCCGTGACCGCCTCGACCATCGGCTCCATCCGGTCGAGGCAGGGCTCGCTCACCCGGTCCTGCCGACCCGGGTAGCGCACCGCGAGCACCTCCACGTCGGACGGCAGCGCGGTGGACCAGGTGCGGAACGCACTCGGTCCACCGCCGGCGTGCGCGAAGCACACCAGGCGGACTCGGGGCCGTTCCAGGGCCCTGAACCTCCTCAACCAGATGTCGGTCTGCTGAACGGCAGTCATGGTGTGCCTCCGTGGGAGCGTTCGATGGGGAACCGCGGCACGGGCCCGGATGTGCCCCGCCGTTCACGGGGCCGGTGCCGTGGCCCGGCCGTGGTGTTCGCCGTTCCCCTGAGCACGGCAAGCCGTCACCGTGGGCGGCACCCGCCGTCGTCCGGTCCGGAGGCAAGCCTCGGAACCGGTGGAGGTGCCGTCAACGAACCCTACGAAGGGCCGGTATCGCCGTGCTATTGCCCGAGTGCAGGACGGCGGCGGCCGACACCCGATCACGCGCCGCCGTCCGCGCGTCCGCGGAGACCTCCATGTGGGCCGTCTCCTCCGCGTGCAGAGCGAGAAGGGCGGGCAGGCGGTACCGGAACCAGCCATCCGATCCCGTGTCGGTGGGTTCGAGCAGCGCGGCGTCCACCAGTTCCTCAAGAAGACCCTGAGCGTCCATCCGGTCGGTGTCGAGGAGCTCCTGGGCCACCCAGACGGCTATCTGCTCGCTGCTGACGAGACCGAGGCGGACGTACAGCGCCGCGGCCGCGGGGGACAGTGTCCGATACACGCTGTCCAGGACCCTGCGCAGCTCGGGAGCGCCCATGCAGAGCTCCTCCAACCGGTGCCGGGGGTCTCCGAGGCGGGCGAGCAGATGCAGGAGACGCCAGTGGGGCTTGGCGACAAGCCGTGCCGCCGCGGCCGACAGAGCGAGCGGCAAGTGGTCGCACAGGCAGGCGAGGCGTTGCGCCGCGGCGGCGTCCTCCTCGACCCGGCCATCGGCCACGAGGGAACCGAGCAGCGTCACGGAGTCCGCCGGTACCAGCTCGGGGAGGGACAGCCGGACCTGTGCCGCTCTCGTGAGCACCCGACGGCTCGTCAGCAGGACGGAGCACTTGCCCACATCGGGCACGAACTCCTGTGCCACGGTGTCGTCGGGCACTCCGTCCAGGATCACCAGAATGTGCCGCATCTCGATCCTGCGATGGAACTCCTTGAGCTGATCCCTGTAGTCCGGTGGGATCTGGGAGTCCGGCACACCGAGGGTCCGCAGGAGGATGGCAGGGGCGTCGGCGGTGCCGGCCCGTTCGAGGTCGACGTAGATCTGCCCGTCCGGAAACGCGTGCGCGACCCTGCGCGCCCAGTGCAGCGCGAGCGCGGTCTTGCCGATGCCGGGACGACCGACGACCAGACCGACGGCCGAGGCACCCCCGCGGACTCGGCGGAGCAGGGCGCCGAGCGCGTGGAGCTCACGGTCCCGGCCGACGAACGTGACAGCCCCCGGAGGGAGTTCGGGAAGGGAAGCGCCGACAGCCAGCGGCCCGGCCGCGTCTGCGGCCGACAGCACTTTGGAAGTCTCCTGAAGGATGGCCGTGTGCAGGTCCTGAAGGACGCGACCGGGTTCCAGCCCGAGTTCCTCTCGGAAGATGCGCTGCGCCTGACGGAAAAGGGTGAGCGCCTCGGACCGGTGGCCCGATCGGTAGTGGGCGAGCATGAGCGCGGCCCGCGCCTGCTCCCACAGCGGCTGGTCGTACACGAGGGCGGTCAGTTCGGAGATGATCTCGCGGTGCCGGCCGAGCTGGAGCTGGAGGGTCGCGTACTGCTCGTATGCGGTGAGCCGCCGGTGTTCGAACAGTTCGGCCTCCGTCTCGATGACAGGGCTCGAAAGGTCGGTCAGGATCGGCCCTCGCCACAGCCCGAGCACCTGGCCGAGCAGGTCGGCAGCAGCGCCGGTGTCCCCACGCTGCACGAGCGTCTGCGCGGTCTCCACACCGGCCCCGAACTCCAGCGAGTCGATCCGGTGCCCGCGCGAGCGCAGCAGATATCCCGGCGTGGCGGTGACGATCACCCCCTCGGTGTGCCCCGCGGCCTGAAAGGCTTTGCGCAGACTGGCGACGCAGATGGCTATCTGAGTACGGCAGGTCGCCGGCGGCCGCCCGTTCCACACCGCCTGGATCAACTGGTCGACCGACACGACCCGATCCGGCGCGAGCAGCAGCATCGCCAGCACGATCCGTTGCCTCGGCCCTCCGACCTCTATTCTGCGGGGGCCGGCCCAGACCTCCAGCGGGCCGAGAATGCGGAAGGACATGCACGGCTCGGTGCGTTCGGTGTCACACTGCTGCCTCTCAGCGGACGGAGGCCCGGTCTCCGTCCGCGACGATAACTGCGATGTAGCGGTAACTGCTTGATGCATTGACGCAACCCCGTATTTTCCTAAATTTTCCGCTTTTTGCGTCTTGAGAATGGCACTGGCGGTCACCCAGGCCGTTAAGTAGCTGCGGCCCAGCCCTCGACCAGCTCGACGACTTGGCGTTACAGGAAGCCCGATCGCTGGAACCTGAGTTCAGCCCTGGCCTGGACAGGGTGGTATTGGACGTATGGGCCCGGACGAAGAAGTCCAGGTAGCAATAAGACGTAATCTCATTTAGCCAGGCAAGCTTCGGGTCGTTGGAAGGCTCGTTGAGCGATGGTGCCGGACGAGTTGTGGGAGCTGTTCCAGCGAGTGATGTCAGAGGTGCCGTCGCGGCCTCAGGGCGGTGGTCGGCGTCGGCACGGCGACCGCGGAGTACTGGCCGCAATCGTCGTCCGGTCTGTGTAGCTGCCAGCAGTTGAGAGGGTCCGACGCCTGCGGTCGGCCACTTCGTGGTCAGAGAAGATGCCGCGGAGGATCGGTGCTCGGCACCATCGGAATCACACCCTTCGGTTCTCAACTGTGGTGGAGATGCGCCCTGCCCGAAGGTGCCTCATCCAGTTCCCTGGACAGGATGAGTTGACCTTATGCGCACCCGGCATGATTGTGTCAAGCAAGTTGGAAGCCATGCGGCATTGATGGCCGGATATCCAATCTGCTAGATTTATGGGGAACGCAACGGCTGCTGCCCCTGGCTAGGAGTAGTGATGCAAGGAGATGGGTGACGCGCCTACCAGCCGCGGGATCATCGCCGACCGGCTCACTTGGCTGATCGAGAACCGGCATCCGAGCGGCACCGGTCCCTCGAGCTACGAGGAGATCGCTCGGCGAAGCAGACAGCTGCCGCCCCAGGACAAGAGGGCCACTGACCAGGTGACGGAGAAGGGGATCAGCACCCAGACCGTGTTGAACGTCGCTTCTGGCGCCGTCAAGAACCCGGGCGTCAACACAGTGAGGGCGCTTGCACGGGTCTTCCGGGTGCGAGTCAGTTACCTTCTGGGCGAGACGGATGAGCTGACCATCGAGCCCCTGCCCGGCGGCCCCGAAGAGCCGGCCGCACCGCCCGGCTCGGGCGAGCACGGGCAGGCGGGCAGGGCGGCTACGGCTCCCTCTGCATGCACGATCACCCGACAGCTCGACTACCTGTTCAAGATGGTGATCCCGCAGGGGCGGGGGGCCTTCAGCGAGGCGGAAGTTGCCCGCGCGGTGACGGCGCAGGGCTGTCCGGTCACGGAATCAGAGATCTTCGCGCTGCGGACAGGCCAGGGCGGGGCCACTCCGTCCCGCGATCTCCTGGAAGGCGTCGCCAACTTCTTCATGGTGCCGGTGGCCTACTTCAGTGACGCGGCGGTCGCCAAGAGGATGTCCGCGGACCTGGAGGTGTTGAGCGCGCTCAAGAGCGTTGGAGCGCGGGAAGTCGCCATGCGGGCCTTGTTCGGATTGGACGAGGAGGCATGCCAGGCGCTCGTCCCAGTGATCCGACAGTTGGGACAGGTGGGGCGGCGTCAACGGATGTGACACGCCTAGTAGATGCCCGGCCGCCCCCTAGCCACAGGGCCGGTTATAGGCTCAAGATCCCGCGCCCGGAAGCGCTCTAGACCGGAGCTACCAGCTTCCGGACGACGAGGGGGACGCAGATGGAATTTGTTCGCTGGCAATGGCCGGCCACGTACCAGGGGGAAGCGGGCATGGACGACAGGGCACTTCTGCGTTACTGCGCTGAGGTGATCGAACACGTCGACGTCCCTGCACCGTACGACGTAAATGCTTTATGCGATGCGCTTGAGCAGAGACGGCAACGGGAGATCTCTCTCACACCGATGGCGATGCCGACCCGGCCAGGCAGCCCCTGCGGGCTGTGGATAGCCACCGACAACGTCGACTACATCCTTTATCAAAGGAACACCAGTAAGGCCCACGGCGCTCACATCGTTCGCCATGAAGTGGGCCACATGCTCCTCGGGCACTCTTCCACCCCAGCGGATAAAGACGAAGTCACGCAGCTCCTCATGCCCAGCCTGAGCCCCGATCTCGTGCGAACTGTTCTGGGGCGCACGGTCTATTCGAGTCACGAAGAACGGGCAGCGGAAATGATCGCCTCACAGCTTGCCATACGCGAAAGCCAGGCCCCCGCGCGAACCATCCGCCGTCGCGATCTCGCCCCTGGAGTGGCCAATCTGGTGAGCCACCTGGAACGCTCCCTCGAACGCAATGCAGGGGAAATATAGGTGCTGCTCCACAATGTTGTCTACGGCATCATGGCGCTTATCACGTGGAGCGCTTTCTTCTACAAGGCCAAGGACCTGGCAAAAGGCTGGCGAAACCCCGAACTGCGGCTGTTGTCCCTGGCTATCGCCACATTCGCCACCCCGTTCGTCCTCGCCACCCCCTGGCTTTACGTCCGGCTCGACGATCTGTTCGGCTATCCGAACCTGACGACCCTCCCGGTCTACCTCTCTGTCGCGACCTGCCTTTCCTTATTCCTGGCCCTGCTGGTCAGCTGGTCCTCGGCACAGTCCAAAGTACGCCTGAGGCACCGGCTCATCGTCGGCTACGCGGTCCTCTCCGTCATCGCCATGATCGTTCTCTTCCTGCTGGGCGATGTCAGCGATGGCGAGCACCCCGTCGACTTCGACGCCTACTACGCCCACACGCCGTACATCTCCGAGTTCCTGCTCGTGTACGCACTGCTCTTCGCGGTCAGCATGTCTGGGCTGATGGTCCTGTGCCGGCGATACGCCAAGGTGGTGGACAAACCCTGGCTGAGCCGCGGACTGCGCGTGGTCACAGTAGGAGCGGGTTTCGGCCTCGGCTACGCCGTGCCAAAGTTGATCTCACTGAGGTGGGACACCCATCTCACAGACCTGGTCAACAGCTATGCATCCCCCATGTCTGCCAGCGTCGCCGCGGGACTGTTCGCCGTCGGGTTCACCATGCCAGCCTGGGGGGTCGGACTGGACCGGGCACACCAGTTTGAGGTTCCCCCGTCATGCGGGATGTGCTGATCAGCTGGTCAGCAGGGGTTGATGGGTGTTCAGATTCGTTGGTTCGGCCGTCGCCTGTTCGGCG
>NZ_JBITCT010000084.1:0-23987 GCF_044453465.1 Streptomyces sp. NPDC051677 | reverse complement strand
GGGCAGAACCCGCCCGTGACGGCCAACTGCCCGCTACACTCCCACCGCTCGACGTTTCCCCAGGTCAAGCCACGAAGTACTGCTGGAGTACTAGTACTCCAGCAGGATTTCGCTGTCTGACCTGGTCTTTTCGCCGGGTGGCGGGAGTGTAGCGGGACTTCGATCGTGCGGGGGCGGTCTCACGGGGACCGCCCCTCGATCGTGCGACAACGCCGCAGGAAGTGCCTCTCAGCCCTTCAACCCACGGCCAGTCAGGGCATCGAGGAGTGCGATGGCCTCGCGGCGGCTCAGCAGCTCGTGGAAGCGTTCGTTGCGGAAGTTCCGCAGGCACGCGTAGCAGCTGCTCTCCGGGCCGCACTCGCAGGCCTCCACCCGGGCAAGCGCGGCAGAGACAACCGGTTCGAGCCGCTCACCCATGGACACGGCGTTGCCCGCGCCCCCCGGAGTGGTGTCGAAGAGCAGCAGGGACGGCATGCCGTCGGTGCCGGTGTGCACCGTGCCGTCGATGTCGTCGCGGCTGATCTCCAGGTGCGTGGCGGCGCCTTCGAGCAGTGCGTACAGGCCGGAGCGCAGACGGGCCGCGGTGGCGGTCAGGGCCGTGAGCGGGTCCAGATGGATCTGGAGGAAGTCGGTTTGGTATCGGTGAGCGAGGGAGACGAGCCGGAGGGGGCCCGTGCACTGGGTGTCTTTCAGCAGGTGCGGGTGGCCGCCGCGCAAGGGCCCGGACTGAGCGTGCGGACGGCCCCAGCCGCACCAGTCGCAGATCTGGTATCCGGCACCGGCCGGTCCCTCGGAGACGACCACCATCTCTCCCCGGGTGCCCGCCGACCAGGGCGTGGTGTGGCCGGAGACGAAGGTGGTCGCGCCTTCCTGGAGGTCGGCGGTGTCGGTGGACATGTGGACGTCGCCGTACCAGGACCGCCGTGGCGGGGTCTGCCCCGGGCGGCGCTGTGGGCCGCGCGCGGCGACGAAACCGTAGACCGGTTCGACGTACCGTCGTTGCGCGGCCGCCGACTGCGTGCCGCAGGCGGCGCAGACGGGGTCCACGGGTTCGGTGGCCTCCCGATAGCGGCCGCAGGCGGCGCACACGGCGTAGTGGCGGCTGACCAGTTCGCGGTCCGGCAGCCGGTAGACACCGGCGGAGGCCCACAGGTGGCCGCCCGCCACGATCTCGGCCCCTGGGGCGTACTCGTGGACAGCGGCGCTCAGATCGCGGGTGAGTTCCAGTTGCCCCGAGACGGCGCCACCCTCCTGGGGGATGCGCAGTTCGACGGTGTCCACGGGGAAGCCGTACTTGGGCAGCACGTTGCGGTTGGCGAGGACCCCGAGCAGTTCGCGCTGGGTGAGGTTGCGGATGACCTTCTCGTACATCTCCGCCTGCCGGTACTTGCGGGCGGCCGCGGCCTGATCGCGGCGTTCACTGTACGAGGTGACGTCCTGGTCGAGGATCTGCTGTGCGGCCCGCAGGAGTCGGTCCAGTTCGGCGACCCAGTCGCCGGAGTCGATGCCGATCTCGGCTTGGACCGTGTCGGGGAGAACCCGGCGCAGGGAGGCCATGACGCCCTCCGGGACAGGCGTCAGCCAGTCGCGCACGGTTTGGGCGGCGATCTCACCAATGGTGTCGTCGGGAAGGAAGAACTCTCCCGCCTTGCGCCAGATCCGGCCCCGCTCGTCCTTCATGGCACGGAAGAAGGCGGCGAGCGCGATGGAGTGGGCGTGGCGGCGGTCGATCCGGACGTTGTCGACAGGGACGATCGGGGCCCTCACCTCCCCGGCGATCATCCGCTCGGGCTCCGCGAACCGGGAAAGGTCGTGGGGGCGCCGCTGCGCGTAGGTGAGGACCAGGGCGGCCGAGTCCGCACGGCGGCCGGCACGGCCGGCGCGCTGGACGTAGTTGGCGGTAGTGGGCGGCATGTTGCGCAGGACGACGGCCTGGAGTTCACCGACGTCGACGCCGAGTTCGAAGGTGGTGGAGCAGGACAGGGCGTTGACCTGTCCTCGAACGAACTCCCCCTGGATCTCGGCGGCCTTCTCCCCGGTCCACTGCGCGGTGTGCTCCTGAGCGCGCAGGGGAACAGGGTCGAAGGTCAGGTAGAGGCGCCGCAGATGCTCGTCTGTCTCGGGCGACGGCTTGAAGTCCTCCAGGCGCCCTGTGCAGCGCAGCGTCGGGCACACACCGCGCACGGACACCGCGGTGATGCGGCGGCAGCGGTCGCAGGCGTACAGCGGATCGCTGTCCGCCGTCACCGGCCGCACTCGCAGCCAGGCGTGGTCGAGCCGACGGACGACGCCGATCCCGGGCTGGTTCTCGGACGGCAGCCAGTCGGCGAGGTGACCTGTCGTGAGGTCGGTCCACAGACGGTTCAAGACGTCGAGAGCGGCGGCCCGTCGTTCACCCTGGTGGCCGAGGGCGTCGAGTACGCGTACGAGGTAGTCGACGCGTCGGTTCGAGGCGCTCGCGGCGCTGGGCAGCCAGCTGATCACCCTGCGCTTGGCCTCGGAGCCCTGGGAGCGGACCCAGATGGGCCCCTTGCGCGGGGCGAACGCCTCGTCGCCCGCGTCGACATCCTCGGGCATGGTGAGCGCGCCCTGGTTGCGCAGGCTGCGCAGAAGTTCCTGCAGCAGCAGCCATGCCTCGTCGTCCGTGAGGCCGAGTGAGGTGAGGGCGGCGGGCGGCTGCCAGAAGGGCTCGCGGTCGATGTCGACCCGGAGCAGGCCGAGGCCTTCGAGTGACTGGCGGTCGTCGAGGCTGAGCACTTCTTGCATCACCCACAGGGCCACTTCGCGCTGCTTGGCCTGGCGGGAGTCGTTGCGGCGGAAGACTCCGGCACGGTCGGCGGCGCGGATGGTGTGGGCGACGAGGTCGTCGATGTGCAGGGGCTCGTCGGGGTCGGGGCAGCCGTGCCGGACGGCCTGGGTGATCAGGCGCCGGTGCTGGATGCGGGTGTAGGAGTCCTCCAGGTAGGGCGCGAAGTACGCGGCGGCCTGTCGGCTGTCGCTGAAGAACAGCAGCTTGCGGCCCTGTCCGGGCAGGGCGGCGGCCGGGCCGTCGGTCGCCGGAGGCAGCGCCTGGTAGAGGGCGGTGCTGAGGACGGCGGCCGAAGCCTCGTTGCCCGCCTCGAACAGGCGGATCATGCCGTGCCCGCGCGCTCCGCAGGCGAGGCATGCGGCCGGGGTGCCCTCGTGGGTGTCGAGCTGGTGGACGCGGCGCAGTTCGGTGCCACCGCATCCGGGAGCGGTGCAGGATGCCGTGGCCGCGGGGTGCACGGCCGCGCAGCGGGTGCACAGTCGGCGTTCCTTGAGGCCGCCCTTGGCGCTGTCGCCGAGTGTCTCGTCGTCCTCGTCGGCTCCGGTGTCCGAGCCGTCCCCGTCGAGGAGGAGCCAGGTGTGGGGGCTGTCGGGAGACTTGCGGTGTGCGAGGCGGGCCTGTGCCCCCTTGCCGGTGAGGGTGCCGTGCAGGTGTACGGCACCGCAGCGGCGGCAGGCGCCCAGCTCGAAGGAGGGGCGGGCACACCGTGCGCAGGTCTCGTGGCGGGCCAGGTCGAGGTGGGGGCCTGCCGGGTCGAGGCAGGTGAAGGCGCCTTCCGTGGCGCGTGCGAAGAGGTGGTAGCGGGCGGAGAGCACGGGAGCGCCGTCGGTGTCGGTCACCTGGCTGGCGAGTTGGATGAGCGCCGTGACCGCCGCGGGTCCGACGGGGTCATCGGGGAAGACGTCACGGGCGATCTCGTTCACGGGCCGGGGTCCGTCGGCGAGGGCCCCGCGCAGAGCCGCGGTGCCGGCCTCGGCAGCAAGGGCGGTGGCAGCGGTCGTGTCGGCGGGCAGGCCGTGCATGCGCGCGGCCGACACGATCTCCGGTTCGGGGTCGGCGGTCGTGGCCAGGCGCAGGTACTCGGTGGTCGGCAGCGGCCCCCAGTGCGGGCCGTCGGGTGTGGCGACCCGGGTGGCGGTGACCAGGTCCTGGGCGGCCGGGTCGCTCGCGTCCCAGCGGAAGGGGACGTCGAAGAGGGCCTGGGCGAAGGCGGTGACGGCGGCCGGGTTCTCCTCCGCGCCGACGGTGGCGCTGGTGGCGATGGCCTGGATCTCCCGTCCCTGACCCACGCGGTCCTTCAAGCGGCGCAGCAGCATCGCGAGTTCCGCGCCGCGCGCTCCGTCGTAGACATGGGCCTCGTCGACGACGACGAACCGCCAGGAACCCGCCCGCTCTCCCTCGAAGAGGTCCATGTCCTGGGGGCGGAGCAGCAGGTACTCCAGCATGGCGTAGTTGGTGAGGAGGATGTGGGGTGGTGTGGCGCGCATCTCGCGTCGGCTGAGGAGTTCGTTGGGCAGGCGCGGTTCGCCGGGGTTGAGTTGCTCGAAGGTGTCGGCGGCGCGCTGCGGATCGTCCTTGGTGTCGCCGGTGTAGCGGCCGAAGGTGATGTGGGGGGTGTCGGCGAGCAGTCGGCGCAGTCGCTTCATTTGGTCGTTGGCCAGGGCGTTCATCGGGTAGAGCAGCAGGGCGCGGACGCCGGGGCCGAGGGTGCCGCGGGCGTGTTCGGCGGCGAGGGCGTTGAGGACGGGCAGGAGGAAGCTCTCGGTTTTGCCGGAGCCGGTGCCGGTGGCCACGACGAGGTTGCGTCCGGCGACGGCCTTGCGCAGCGCCTGTTCCTGGTGCCGGTACAGGGGACGGTCGGCGGGCAGTGCGGGGCCGGTCAGCTGCCGGAACGCGGGGTCGAGTACGCCCTCTGCGACGAGCTCGTCAAGGGTGGCGCCCGGCGCGTAGGCAGGGGTGGCCTCCAGCAGGGGCCCTTTGGTGAGCAGCGGGCTGGTGTCGATGGCGTGGGCGAGGGCCTCGGCCAGGCGGGGCTCGCGCAGGGGCAGCAGGGAGCGCAGGTAGCGGCGGTAGGTGTCGCTGATCACGGCGGAGGTGGCGAGCGAGTCGAGGCTGTGCACGAGTGGGCTCCGATGTGGCGGTTGGCTTCGGGCGAGCGGTGGGGCGGCGCTTTGCGGGAGGGAGGGGAACCGGTGGTCAGCCGGTGTTGTGCACGGCCTCCGTGGTGACCAGGCATTCCGCGAGGGCGATGTCGACGGCGGTGAGATCCGGTGCGTGGGAGGCGACGGGCGTCCACAGGTGGCGAAGTCCCCGTTCCAGACCGGCGGCACGAGCGTCACCGGCGGCGGCGAGCCTCGCGATCAGCGCGCATCCCAGGGACAGCTGAGGGATCCGCATCCAGGCTTCGCCCGGCCCGTGCAACCGGCCCGGGTCCCGTCCACGGAAGGCCTGGGCGAGGTCGGGGTGTCCGTCGTCCAGGAAGATCGATACGGCGTCCAGTGCTTCGGAGAACTCCTCACGCATGGCGTGGTGCTGGAGGTCTCTACGGGTACGGAACGCCTGCCAGGCGGCGTCGGCACGGGTGTCGGGGTCCAGAAGGCCCCGAGGGACGACACGGGCACTGCGCCACACGGCCTGCTGCTGGAGTTCGGGAAGCTGGTCGAGGGCACGGGCCTGGGCATCGAACCGGCCGACCGAGCCGCTCGGATCAGCGTGCCCGGCCAGCACGGTCATGGCGGCGTCGCCCAGGAACTGCCCGACCTCGCCGAGCAGTTCCGCCTCTTCCGGGTACAACTCGCCGACGTCGTAGGCGGGGGCGCCGGAAAGATACGGCAGCAACGGGGCCGTGAGCAGCAACGCGCACAGGGGAGCCTGCCGCCAGACCTGACGTACCGCGGCCGGGTCCGCCACCTCCCGTATCCGCAGGGCGGCGAGACCGCTGCCCGCGAGCACGGAGGCGAGTTCGCCGGAGCGCAGCGCGCTGCCGGCCGCTTCCGTGAGGGCGGTGGGCCCGGCTTCGCCGAGGGCGCTGCGGCATTCCGCGGGTGCCGTCTCCTTGGCTCCGCACGCCTGCAGGTCACGTCCGCGGGCGGCCACGATCCATTGGTAGGGGAGCGCGTCGGCGCCGCGCGGCAGCGTGCCGCGTCCGGCCAGGTACTCCGACACCCGGGCGCCCGTTCCGTGGCCGGCGGCGGAGGTGAACGGGGACCGGCGCAGCACGAGGGTGTCGCGATCACGGAGGCGGGGCCATGCGGGAGTGGTGGGTGTGGGGACGCCCGCCTTCAGGTGCACGATCAGAGGGCCGAGCGACCGCCAGGCCGAGGGCAATGGGATACGGCCGCTCTGGTCGACGGTGGCCGTGAGCGGCTGTTCCCATGGGGCGAAGGCGGCGTACAGGCGGGCGGTGAGTTCACCCGGGTGGCGCAGCCCCCGCAGCAGTAGTCCGCCGCCGTCGGGTACGACGTCCTCCGTGATGGGCTGGGTGCGCACGGTTGCGACATGGATGCTCTCCCCCGCGACCAGCAGCCGTATCTCGGCTTTCCCGCAGTCGCGCATGGTGTCCGCCAGGGCCGCCAGTGAGTAGCGGAGGTCTCCTCTGCGCGTGCGAGTGCGGCGTTCGGGACACAGCGTGAGCAGGGTCGCCCCTTCGACGACCAGTGCCAGCAAGGGTGTCACCACCACCGCCTGTTCCGGCAGGCGGACGGTCAGGGCGCTCTCGCCGGCAAGGTCAGCCGCGTCGATGTCGAGCGGCCGGATGGACCAGGTCAGGGGGTGACCGCCGAGTTCGAGACGAACCTCGGAGTGCGGGATGCGCGCCTCGACGGCGAACCGACGGATCCCGTCGCCCAGCGCCAGCCCTTTGGCGATCTCGTACGGGGAGAATGCGAGGACGCGCTGGGAGGGGGTGACCGGTCCGCCGGCGCCGAGCGTCAGCCGAGCGGGGGCCAGGCCTCCGTGTGCGGCGAGCTGACGCCACTCGGCGGTCGGTGCGGCCGTGATGCCCTCGGCGAGGAAGGCCGCCAGTCGGCGGGTGCGCCGGGAGCCGACGCGGTGGACGAGGATCTCGTACGGCCCCAGAAGCGGGCGGGGTACGTCCTTCCAGGGATCGAGGAGCGCCCCGGGAGCGCCGGTCTGACGGGCGAGAGGCTCCTCGTGGCCGGGGCGGCGCACTTCGGCCTGCCAGAGTCGCGCGTCCGGCTCACCGGCGCGCCGCGGAAGCCGGAGAGCGGGCGGACGGTGCCACACGGGTGCCCCGTCGTCGCCCGTGATCCAGGGCAGCGTCGCACCGCCCTCCCATCCGAGCGGCCGTCCGGCGGCTACGTCCAGCCAGTTTCCCGGAACCGCGGCGGCGGCCCGCACCCGCGTCACCCCGGTCAGTGTCACCCTGCTCAGGGTCCAGCCGTTCCAGCCGTACGGGGTGGGCAGTTCCACGAGGCCTGCGTCGGCGCCCTCGGTCTGCAGGGTGCCGGCGTGGAGAAGGCAGATCTCGGCGGCGGGGAGGGGCTCGTCCGGGGGGATGCGGTGGCCGTCGGTGCCGAAGGCCAGGAGGGCGTCGTCCGGGTCCACGATCGCCGAGACATGGGTGGTTCCCGTCGGATCTGTCGCCTCGACTCGGCGCACGGGGCCGGGCAGCACCCAATAGGGCGGCAGGGCTGCGAACACCTCACCGTCGGCGGACAGTTGCCAGTCCCCCGCGTCCGGCTCGCCGGGCAGGGTCAGCAGCACGCTGCCCGCGCCGGGCCCTAGACGGACCTCGGGGGCGGAGGTAGCGCCGCGGGAAGGGGTGACCGAACGGTCCGCCGTGGTCGGGGGATGCCATGTCCAGCCCAGCGAGCGGGCGGCCTCGTGCGCGGCGCGACTCCATTCGTCGGCGCTCTCCGGGGCGGCTCCGTGTGACCCCAGGTCGGGGCGTGCCGCGAGCACGCGCGCGTGTGCTTCGGCCACCAGGCGCGGGAGTTGCGGGCCGTCGGTCAGTGCCACGGTGTGGACCGCGCAGGCGGGCCAGCGTGCGAAGACCGTGTCGCGCGGGAGGTCGGAGTGGTCCGCGAGCAGCCGGTACGCCACCAGCGCCTCCAGGACGAGCGCGGTCCGTACGGCGGCGGCCGGCTCCGCTGAGCCGACGCCCGGTTCTCCCGCCTCGCGCCAGGCCCGCTCGCAGTCGTCCAGCAGCTGCGTGGGATCAACCAGCATGTCCCGCCCCCTCCCCCGCCCCGGACGTACGCGATCTCGTCCGGACCGACCATCGTTGTACGTTCTACCATTCCTTCACATAAGGAGCAGGGGGAGTCCGCAGGTGCACGGTGCGTTCTCCCTGGGGCGTGGCTGATTGTCAGTGGTGGGTGGTGCAATGCGAGAAGGCTCGTCGCACCGCAGTACGGCACATGGGGGGCACGCTGATGACGACGGACACCGAGGCCGGGACGCCGGCCGTGCTGCATGAGGCGCTGGTGACTGCCGCGGGGCCACAGCGAGCCCTGACTCCGGTGGCCTTGCGCGGGCTGCTCGTCGGAGTGGATCCCGCGATGGTGACCGAGGTACTGAGCCAGGTGATGACGGAGGGGATTGCGGTGCCTCCGGCCGCGGTGGCCGCTTTCGGTCTGGGAGGCCGTTCGGCGGCGCCGACCGCGCCAGAGCTTCCCGCGACGGCCGAGCCGTTGAGCGACACCCGAGATGAACACGGCGTTCCGGCAGGGCCGGAGCAAGAACCACGCCGACCACCATGCTTCACCCTTCAGCTGCACCAGGACAGCAGGCTGGACCTTTCCGCGTTGACCGTGCGAGCGCTCGGTCCCGGCGTTCCCTCCGCGTCCCGGCCGCCCCAGCCGGCCGAAAAGCCGTACGAGACGCCCGTCGACCCTACGACCGCGCCCACCGCCCCGCCTTCGCCGCTCCTCCGCCCCGAGCCCGTCGCCGAGTCCCAGGAGGAGGACGCGTCCCCGGAAGAGGACGTGTCCCCGCGTCAGGCCGTAGGCGACTCCTTCACGCAGTACCGCAAGGAGATCGACAGGTTCCCGCTGCTCTCCCGGCAACAGGAGGCGGAGCTGGCCCAGGCCATCGAGGCGGGACTGCTGGCTCGCGAGCAGTTGGAGGAGGTCGGCCGGAAGATCGCACCGAAGCTGCGGCGTGACCTTGAGCAGTTGGTCCGGCTGGGGGAAGTGGCGTTCACGGACTTCGCCCAGGCGAACCTCCGGCTGGTGGTAAGCATGGCCACCTACTACACGGGGCGCGGGCTGGACCTCGTGGATCTGATCCAGGAGGGCAACCTCGGTCTGCTGCGCGCCATCGAGAAGTTCGACCACCTCAAGGGGAACAAGTTCTCGACGTACGCCGTCCCGTGGATCCGGCAGGCGATCACACGGGCTCTTTCGGACAAGGGCCGCACGATACGGATCCCCGTCCACGCGTACGAAACCCTGACCGCGCTACGGAAGGCGGCACGGGAGTTGGGGCACGGGTCACCCACCGACGCTCTTCCCACGGTGGCCGCCCGCGCGGGTGTCACCGTCGACGAGGCGCACGTCCTACTGGCCCGGGTCCGCCGAGTACTCCCCCTGGAAGACCTGACCGAGTCCATCGGTGACGACGCCTTGCACGAGGAAGCGGACCGGAGCATTCACGGACCGCACTGGACCGAACCGGACTTCTACTACGGTGACCTGTCCCCGGAAGAAGTCCGTGAGCTGCTCAGCTGCCTCTCCGAACGAGAGTGCCAGGTGATGACCCTCCGACTCGGACTCGACGGCGGCCCCGAGCTCACCCTCGATGCAATCGGAGCGGAGCTGAACCGCACCCGGGAGCGGATCCGCCAGATCGAGTCCAAGGCCCTGGCCAAGCTGCTGGGGCAGATCAACGAGAAACGCGTCCGCGCCGCCCGTCCGGTCCGCGTGCCGTCGGGCACCGTACAGAACGGCGTGGACGGGCCTCCCACCGAGTTCCCTTCCGACGCCCCCTGTGTGCGTCGGAAGGTCTACCAGCCCGGGATCATCGTGGTCGGCCATCAGACGATCCACGTGGGCCTGCAGTGGCACGCGAAAACCGTCACCGTCCTGGTGACGGACGAGTGGTTCCGAGTACTTCACGACGGGCGCGAGATCACGACTGTCCGTCGCCGGCGCACGGGAGTTGGCAGGATCCACGGGGCTCCGGACTGAGGCGGTGCCGGAGCCCACGCTCGGCACTACACCGCGAGGAACTCACTGGCCCGCCCGCTGTACGACACATACAGCGCCTCCCGCGCCCTGGTGCAGGCGACGAACAGCAGGCACCGCTCGGCGGCCAGGTCGGTGGTGTGCTGGATGCCGTCCACCTCGGCCGGGGTGACGGCCGGCGCGAACGGGAAGGCGGACCGGGTGACCCCGGCGACGGCGACGCACCGGTACTCCAGGCCCTTCATGCTGTGCAGCGTCGACACCCGTACCCCGACCGCGCTCTCCGGTTCCCCGTCCCGCACCCGCACCACGGGGATGCCGGCCGCGGCGAGGCGGTCGCCGAGCTTGCCCGCCAGGGTGTTGAAGCGGGCGCAGACGGCGATGTCCGAGGGCGCGACCCCGGCGTCCATCCAGTCGCGCACTCGGCGCACGACGGCGTCGGCCTCCTCGTTCTCGCTCCCGTGCCCCTCGCACACGGGCTGAGCGCCGTGCAGCAGCGAGCGGTATCCGGTGAGGGTGTCGTGGGCGTCGCCGGTCAGGTCGGCGACGGGCTCGCTGCCGAGCAGGCCGCGGGCCCAGCGCAGGATCTCCTCGGTGGAGCGGTAGTTGACGCGCAGTCCTCCACTACGTCCCGCGACGGAGATGCCGAGGGAGCGCAGCGAGACCCGGGCGTCGTAGATCCGCTGGTGCGGGTCGCCGGTGACGAACAGGTCGTCGGGTCCGTCGGGGGCCAGGACCCGCAGCAGGCGCCACTGCGCCGGGTGCAGGTCCTGCGCCTCGTCCACGACGACATGGTCGTACGACGGTCCCGCACCCGGCTTGTCGCGCAGCAGCCGAGTGGCCTCGGCGCAGACCTGGAGCCAGGTGTGCGCCCGGTCACGGGCCAGGCCGTCCTCGAACAGGGTCACTGCCTGCCAGACGCGCCGCCGCTGGGCCTGCCCGAGCGCGCTGCCGCGTCCACGCCGCTCGCACGCCAGGTACTCCTCCTCGCTCCGCAGGTCCTGGGCGAGGACCACGTGCCGGTACTCCTGGGACAGGAACGCCTCGTTCCAGGGCAGTTCGAGGCGGCGGGTCACGCGCTGCCAGCGGGTGCGCTCGTCCCGGTCGCCGAGCGCGGTCCCCGGGTTGCCGCGCAGCTGCCGTACGACGCGGTGGGCGACGGCGTCGACGGTGGTGACGTCGACACGGGTGAGCAGCGCCGGGTCGTGGTCGAGCAGCAGGGCGAGGCTGCTCTGGAGGGAGCGGGCCAGGGCTCCGGTGTAGGTGGTGAGGAGGACGCGTGTGTCGGTTGCCCGGTCCAGGAGGTGCTTGACCCGGTGCAGGGCGACGACCGTCTTCCCGGTGCCGGGGCCGCCGGTGATCTGGGCGGGACCGGCATAGCTGGGCCGGTAGGCGATGCGCCGCTGGGTGGGGTGGAGGAAGATCCGCCACGCGGCGAAGGGCTTGGTCAGGATGTCGGCGAGTTCGTCGGGGCCGGTGACGAGCGCGATGCGGCTGCGGGTGCGGGTGACGGCGGCGGCCAGGTCGTCCCCGGCGGTGTCCTCCCCCGCCGCGCTCTCGGCGACGGTTGTCTTCTGACGAACGGCGACGAGGTCCCGGTAGATGTCGTCGGGGTTGAGGCCCTCGGCGAGCAGCCACAGCGCCTCGTACTGGTCCTCCGGCATCAGCGAGCCGAACGCCTCCAGTTGCGCCTTGCCGGTGACGGTGCGGGCGGCGCGCAGGGTGACGTCGTCGACGCCGAGGTGCCGCAGGACGGTGTCCGACCAGGGAGCGAACAGGAGTTGGGGAGCCGCGGCGGCCTCCTGAGCGAAGAGCGGGGTGATCTGCTCCATGGCGGTCAGGTCGCGTACTTCGAGGCAGCGGGTCACGGAGTTGACCGTGTAGAGCCGTCGGCGGGCCCAGGAGTAGGCCTTGTCGTGGGGGACGACATGGACGAAGACGAAAAGGTCGCTGCCGTCGTCGGGCGCGAGCAGCACTATCCGCAGGCCGTCGTCGACACGGATGGTCCGCATCCGCGGGTCGCGCGAGCTCACCACCGATTCCAGGTGCAGCCCCTTGTCCGCGTGGAGTTGCGGGACCGTCAGCTGCTGGAACTTGGCCATCGCCTTGTGGACGCGGGCGCGGGCCGGTTTGTCCAGCCGGTCGACGCCCTCCCAGAACGTGTTGGTGATCGCGATCTGCGGCATGTTCCCCACCCTTCGACAACACCGACCGACAGAGTATCTGTTGACTCAGTTTACGAAACCCGAAAACGCAGGAGTGGGGCACCTCCCCCATACCCGCCCTCGGGCCAGAGCGTCGGAGCCTGCCTCCCACTCCCCTGACGGCGAATGCGGCACAGTCCGTCCACAGGCGGACACGCGGCGTGGACAAGTCGGTGGGGAGATGGAGAGAATTCTGATCACACCGTCGGTCTCAGGAACGGTCGCGAGCAACACTCGCCCCGGCTCCCGCCCGTACCCGGGCGGGCCCGGTCACCGGACGGTCGCACGGGGGCGGCGCACCGGCGCCGCGTGGGGGAAGGACGCACGAGTGGTGGAGGAAAGCGGCGACGTCAGCGACGCCGTGCCGCGTATCTCGCGCGGGATCGAGGTGTACGGCGGCTCGGACGGGGCCGTGTCATGGAGCGGCGTCGAGCTGACTGCCGACTCGATGCGGGAGTTAGGGGCCGGACCGTGGGCCGAGCGGGTCGGCGATCTGGCGGCCACCCGGGAGTTCCTGGCCGGGCTGCGTTCCCTGGCCGCCACGGACATGGAGACCGAGTTCATCAGCACCCTTCTGGAGGCCGAGCCCGAGCCCCTGCCGTGGCAGGTCGGTGAGGCGCTCGCCGAGGTGCTGCTGGAGCACTGGCACGGTGCTCTGTGGGTGTGGGACGGCGCCCGGGACCGGCGTACCCGCAAGGCGAGCCTGCCGGGTGCCGATCTGGTCGGCCTCTGTGTGGCGGGCGGTTCGGCGCGGCTGCTGTTCGGCGAGGTCAAGTC
This sequence comes from Streptomyces sp. NPDC051677, assembly GCF_044453465.1. NCBI lineage: Bacteria > Bacillati > Actinomycetota > Actinomycetes > Kitasatosporales > Streptomycetaceae > Streptomyces > Streptomyces sp. NPDC051677. The sequence goes on along the minus strand of NZ_JBITCT010000084.1, from coordinate 11,049 downwards.
GTCGTCCCAGGTGGACTGCCCGCCGAGTGTGATGGTCGGAGCGAAGGGAATGATCGAGCAGCTGAAGCGGCTGTCAGGCAAGGACGACCACCTCACGCTCATGAAGTGGCTGAATGCCCGCTGTCGGACGCCTGAGCACAAGGCGGCCTACCGTAGTGCCGTGAACCGCTGGGTGAAATCGCAGGGCAAGGACATCCAGCTGTTCGGCTGCCTGGTGCGTGATACGACACCGCAGGAGAAGGACCTTGGTGACCGCGCCGCCCATCTGGCGAAGACGGTCGTCGAGCCCATGCACGCCCTGCTGACGGCCTGGTACCTCCCGGTGGCCATGACCACGTGGCCCCAGCACGTGGGGGTGCGTGACCTTGGCTGACCTCGGCTGGCTCGAAGGGGCCCTGGACCCCGACCTCGTGGAGGACGCCGGCGAGAGGGCGCAGCGCGTGCTGATTCGCTCCGCGCTGCGGGCTGTCGACGGGGAGGTCCCTGAGGGCTCCCCAGGCAGCGGGGAGGCCGTCGACTTCGCGGTGGACGCCCTGGACCTGCTCGCCTGGGACGCGATCGCGGAGGACCCGAAGGCGGAATCCACTCGGCGGTTGTGCGAGCAGATGTTCACCCTGGCGCGGGCCCGGCTGCCCAGAGGCGATTCCGCCGGGGCGCGTCTCGAACTGCTGCGCACGGTCTGCCTCGGCTGGATCGCGGACGAGACTCCGCTCGCGGCCCGGCTGCTCGCGGACGTGAGGCTGCCCTCTCCTCCCGACCCTGAGGAGGACTGGGAGACCCGCGTGCGTCGCGGAACCGCCGACGCCTGGCTCCTGTTGCTGCGCAAGCGCGGGTGGGATGACCTGGACGCCCTCGATCACCTCATCGTCGGTCTGAGGGGCGAGCAGACCGAACGGGAGGAGGCGTACCTCTCGGCGGCCGGGGACGACGCCCGTCCGGCCGCATGGTCGCTGGCCGCCCATTACCACCTGCTCAAAACGGCGGAACTGCTCGCCCAGTACCTGGCCACCGGTCATCTCATGCGCGAGAAACGCCCCAGCCGTCACTACGGCGTACGCGAGCGCGTACAGTCGCATTGCGATCGCGCGCTGGAGGCGGCCATGGCTTCCTCGGACCCCGATCTGGAAGTCCTCGTACGGCTGTTGACCGCCACCGCGGACCAGATCATCGACAACAGTCTGTGGACGGTGGCACGCGCGGTCAGCCCTGAGGTGAACGCTTTCGTCGCCTCCCTCGTCGACCGGGGGCGGCCGCGCCCGATCTTCGAGGTGCTGCCGCCACAGCGTGTCGCTCTCGCCGAGCAGGGCCTGATCCGCACGGCGCACCGCAGTGTGGTCGTCAGCCTGCCCACCAGCGCCGGCAAGACTTTGATCGCCCAGTTCCGGATCATCCAGGCACTCAACGCCTACGACAGGCAGCAAGGCTGGGTCGCCTACGTCGCGCCGAACCGGGCGCTCGTGAACCAGGTGACGCGTCGGCTGCGCCGTGACTTCGCCGACCTGGGCATCGGAGTGGAACGGGTCAGTCCCGCCCTGGAGTTCGACGGCCTCGAAGAGGACATGCTCACGGACCGCAGCGAGCGGCAGTTCCGGGTGCTGGTGTCCACACCGGAGAAGCTCGACCTGCTGCTCCGGGCCGACTGGCAGGAGAGGATCGGGCGTCCGCTGTGTCTGGTGGTGGCCGACGAGGCACACCACCTCGGCGTGGACAAGCGCGGGATCAAACTGGAGCTGTTGCTGGCCACGGTCAACCGGGAGGCCCAGGACACGGGCTTCCTGCTCCTGACTCCCTTCATCGACAACGGCGACGCCATCGCCGAGTGGCTGGACAGCGGCAGCCGGCAGTCGGTGGGGCTGTCTGTGGACTGGACACCGAACGACCGCATCGTGGCACTGGCCCACCGCGAACGGTCCACGGGCAAGGGCGGATTCCGAGTCAACCTGGAGTCCCTCGTCACCAGCCGGAGAACGCTCAGCGTGCCCGACGATCTGCCCCTGGACCGATACCGACCGCTCGGCCTGTCCTGGTCCCAGGCAGGCAGTCCCGGCAAACTGGCCGCGGCGACGGCCTCGGTCCTCGCCGACCGCGGACAGACCATCACGCTGGCCCAGCGGCCGGACTTCGCCTGGTCGATCGCCCAACAGATCGCGGGCGACCGGGCGGACACGACCGAGGTCGGCGAGGACCTGCGGGCCGTGCAGGACGTGGTCGAAGAGGAGTTCGGCGCGGACTTCCCGCTCAGGGGGCTGCTCGCCAAGGGGGTCGGCATCCATCATCGCGGCCTGCCGGACGACATCCGCGTCCTGACGGAATACCTGATGGAGACGGGAGACCTGGCGCATCTGGTGTCCACGACGACCATCGCCCAGGGCGTCAACTTCCCTGTGGCGAACGTCATCCTGGCCTCGCACCAGTTCCCGTACGGTACCGACATCCCCGCCTCGGACTTCTGGAACCTGGCGGGGCGGGCGGGCCGCGTCGAGCAGGGGGAGGTGGGCCTGATCGCCCTGGCCGCGACCGACGAGGAACGGGCGCGGAAACTCCGGAACTTCGTGGGCCGCCAGGTCGCCGAACTGAACTCCACGCTCATCAACATGGTGGACAGCGCCATGACCTCGTACGGCCATCTCGACCTGCACACTCTGGCGGCCCTCCCCCGGTGGTCCGCCTTTGTGCAGTACCTGGCCCATACGTACCGGCAGATCGGGGACCACGAGGAGTTCGCCGAGGAGATTGAGCAGGTCCTGCGCGGCACCCTCGGCTTTCAGAGCCTGCGCCGCGTGAACGCCGACTGGGCGGCCGAACTGACCCGCAGTGTGCGGGAGTACGCGGAACGTCTCTCGGGCAAGGCGCTGGGGCTCGTGGACAGCACGGGCTTCTCGTGGGAGAGCGTGGCGGGCACGCTGAAGAGGCTGAGCGACGCGCGGATCGACCGTGAGATCTGGTACTCGCCTCTTTTCGAGGGAGACCGCAGGCCGTTGGCCCGGTTGGTGGGGGTGATGCTCGAAGTGCCCGAGCTCAGGGAGAGCCTCTACGAGATCACGGACGAACACGAGGGCCGCAGTGGCGACTACATCGCCCGCGTCATCCAGGACTGGGTGAACGGCGCGTCCGTACCGCAACTGGCCGCCGACCATTTCAAGAAGCCAGGCGAGTCCGACAGTCTCAAGGCGATCACCAAGTGCTGCCAGCGGCTCTTCGGTGACATGGCACCGACGGTGTCCTGGGGGCTGTCGGCGCTCCAGTCGCTGACGCTCGGGCAGGAGTTCGCGACACTGCCCGTCGAGACCCAGCGCGAGCTGCGGAACCTCCCGTCGTACGCCTTCTACGGCGTGCGCTCCGAGGACGCCATCGCCATGCGGCTCGCCGGAGTGCCCCGGTCGGCGGCCGGGCGTCTCGCCCTGGCCATCGTCGGCGACCAGGGCCGCACTCGGCCCGTCGACGCCCGCGCCCGGCTGGCCGCGCTTCCGGATGCCGCGTGGCAGTCGGTCCTCGGGGCCAAGGGAACGGCCTACCAGAAGGTCTGGCGGATCCTTGACGGTGTGCAGTGAGCGGATCTTGGATCGCAGCTGGGATGGACCTGTCGACTGAGTTCACGAACCTCCGTGATCCGTCGCAGGAGTTGCCGCACGACACAGGGGCATCGCGAGCACGGGGGTTGTTGGGGAGATGACACTGCTGGAACCGGACAGGGACGGCCAACTCGCCCTGGAGGACATCTGCGTGGACCTCTTCGATCTGGCCGGCGACCCTCTGGACGCGGCCGTGGCCCGGCTGCAGGCGGGCGTGAAGCCGACCGCCGAGGACATCGCCCTGCTCACCGAGGCGGCCCGCACCGCGCAGCGCGCCTTCGAGGAGGTCGGCGCGGCGAACGACGTACTGGACGACGCCTCGGACCTGGGCGAGGACCTGACGTCCGCGCTCGCTGAGACCCTGCAGCGCCGGGCCCGGGCCGAGGTCCCGGCACTGCTCGGCGCCATGCGGGCCCAGGCGGCGCGCGTCGAACGCTCCGAGGCCGTCCGTACGATCGCCAACCGCATCCTCGGCAACGGTGGACCGGACGAGCAGGCCGCCCTGGACTCCGTCCCCGCTCTCACCGCCGACCTGCTGCCCGGTGTGCCGTCCGTGTACGACGACGAGGAGGAGCCGGGCGCGAGCCTCGCCGACCTGTGGGAGCGTCAGGAACGCCTGGAGCGGGTTCAGGAGCGAGTGCGCAGGGAGCGGGAGGAGCGGGTCGCGGCGCACCTGGTCGCACTCGCGGAGCGGATCGTCGACCGGGCCTTCCTGGACGCCCGGTTCACGCGGGCGGCACTGGACGAGATGGACCGGGCCTACGCACTGTGGTGTACGTGCCTGGACGAGGGCTGACAGGGCTGATCTCGCGGAGGCGAGTGGACAACGCCTCACAGCCCGTTCTATTTTCTCCTCCAAGCCATACCCAGAGGAGAAAAAAAGGGGGGTTCGTGTCCGGTCATACGATCGTTGTCGACGGCGAGGTCTTCAAGCGTCTGCAGAGCGAGGCACAACCATTGATCGACACCCCCAACAGCGTGCTGCGACGCCTTCTGGCACTCGACGCGAAGCCTGTACGACGAGGCGTGCTCGGGCCATTGCTGGAGGCGGGCCTGCTGGAGCCCGGCCAGCGACTGGTCTGGCGGCGCCGCAACCTCGCTCAGGAGTATCTCGCGTACGTCACTCCGGAAGGTCACCTTAAACTGGACGACGGCCGCATATGCGATTCTCCGTCAGGTGCCTGCGATGCCGTGGCCCACTGCAAGGTCAACGGGTGGGACGCCTGGCACACCGGCGAGGACATCTCTCTCAGCGTGCTGCGCAGCCGAATCTGAGTCCGGGACAGGGACGACACGGTGGACTTCACACAGCGCATGTTCGCGCGCTCGTTGCTGCGTCAACAGCTCGTCGACATGGACGGTACCCAGTTCGAGCGGTTCGTGGACCGGCTGCTCGGCTTTCTGTATACCGACTACCTGCCCGTACGGGCACACGGCCCGCTGGGCGATGTGGGCGCGGACGGGCTCATGCTCGGAGACAAGATCCTCTATGCCTGCTACTCGCCACGCACCGAGGTGCTCGCCGAGGTACGGAAGAAGTTCCGCTCCGACCTCCTCAAGGCGATGACCAAGCGTAAAGGCACCTTCACGACCTTCCGGTTCACGGTCAACGACAGCCGAGACCCCGGCATCCACCCGTTTCTGAGCCTGACGATCAACCGGGCCAGGAGCAAGGTGCACCCGGTCGGCATCGACGTCTACGACGCGGACCGGATCGGCAACGACGTGGTGCGCCTGGATCTCGTCGCCGTCGAGGATCTCCTCATGTGCCGGATCCCGGTCGAGGACCGCGTTTACTCGATCGGCCTCGTCGATCTCGCCCCGCTGCTGGATCACCTCGGCGAGCGGCGGAGTATCTCCGCCCCTCTCGATGCGATACCCGACGTCAACGCCTACAAGATCGAGTTCAACCGGGCGCGCCTGGGCCCGGAGGTGCACGCGGCGCTGACCGAGGGACTGCGTTACAGCCACCTGGTCGACGACTACTACGCCGGTCTGAACTCGGTCGACGAGCATGACCGGGTCGCCCAGGGGTTCCGCGCATACTACGAACGAGTCCGCGACGAGGCCCGAAATGACGAGGAACTCTGGCACCGCCTTCACCAGTACATCCTCGGCAACCATTCCGTCACCATTACCACCGCCAAGTGCGCCTCGATCATTCTGGCCCACTTCTTCGAACGCTGTGATCTGTACGAGATCCCGCCGACGGGGTGGACGCCGGTTCCGTCAGGCCAGGAGGTTCCGTGATCACCCCTACGAAGGGGATCTCCCCCGACCGTTCCCTGCTCGCCGTGGGCGCCCAGATCGCCATGGTCGTCAGTCACCCGATGACCGTGTCGCATGCCTGGTCGGAATTCCGTTCGCGGCGCGAGGAACTGGGGCACCGCTCGCCAGTGAGCTTCGAGTGGTTCGTACTCGGTCTCGACGTGCTCTACTCGCTCGGCGCCCTGGAACTGCGTGACGGTCTGCTGATCAGGAGGAAGAGCGTTGCTGCACCGACTGAGCGCTGACGACCCACGCTTCCGCACGGTCGCCTTCCGCCCTGGTCTGAACCTTCTCGTGGCCCAGACGACTGGCGAGTCCTCCGGTACGGACAGCCGCAACGGCACCGGAAAGTCCAGCATGATCGAGCTGCTGCACTTCCTGCTCGGCTCGACGGTACGCAAGAACTCCCTGGTGACCCGGCCTGCGCTGCGGGACACCACCTTCACCCTGACGTTGGACTGGCCGGACCGGGCCCGGCCCGTCAAGGTGAGCAGGCGTGGTGCACACCACAAGGTCGTCGAGACCAACGCTCTATTTTCGGAACGCACCCAGGAGGTCTTCGACTTCGAAGACGCCAACTTCGAGTTCTCCGAAGAGATCACCGTGGCCGAATGGACTCAGGCCATCGAGAGCCACCTGTTCCACCTGCCCGCGGACCACGGCCCGGGAGTCTCCGGACGAGCCATGCTCTCCCTTCTGTTGCGCCGCGCGAGTGCGCATGCTTTCAACAGCCCAGTGCAGACGTTCCCGCAGCAACGCCAGTCGGACGCCACTGCGAACCTCGCCTACCTGCTGGGGCTCGGCTGGCAACTGGCCGGCCAGTACCGGGAGATCGCGGCACGGGAAGCGACGCGCAAGCAGTTGCGCGCGGCCATGGACGATCCCGCCTGGGCCCGCGTGGTCGGCAGCACCGCCGACTTGCGTACCAAGATCGTCGTGGCGGAGGCGGACGTCGAGCGCCTCGCCCAGGAGGTGAGCACCTTTCGCGTGGTACCGGCCTACGAGGAACTCAAGAAGCAGGCGGACGAACTCGACCGGCGTGTACGCACGCTGCCGGACGAGGACGTCATCGACCGGCGCAACCTCGCCGACCTCCGGCGCGCCGTGGCCGAGACGAACGACCCCGAAACGGGCTATCTGGAGCGGATGTACGAAGAACTCGGCGTAGCACTTCCCGATGGTGTCCGTCGCAGCTTCGACGATGTACGGGGCTTCCACCACTCCATCGTGCGCAACCGGCGCCGCTACCTCGCCGAAGAGATCGCGGACATCGAGCGTCGGGTCGCGGACCGCGAGCAGGAACGCACACGACTCGGCGAGGAACTGTCAGCCGTCCTCAGGGCCCTCCAAGAAGGGGGAGCACTCGACGGCCTGACGGCGCGCCAGCAACTTCTCGCCCAGAAGCAGGCCACCCTGGCGGCTCTGCGGAAACAGCACGAGACCGCTCTCGCTCTGGAGAGCAGCCAGCGGGAGATCACCGAGCAGCGGGCAAGGCTCCGCACCACCCTGGAAGGGGATCTCGAAGAGCGCGCGCCCCAGACACGCGAAGCCATCCTGATGTTCACCGAGTTCGCCCGTCGGCTGTACGGCGGCGAGCGCGACGCGTACCTCCTCATCAACGCGGGCACCCACAGTCTGGAGATCACCCCGCACGTCGACAGCGGGGACAGTCTTGGCATCAACCGCATGGTGATCTTCTGCCTGGACCTGACGGTCGCCGTCATCTGCCATCGCCACGGCAGGGGACCCGACTTCCTCGTCCATGACAGCCACCTCTTCGACGGGGTCGACGAACGGCAGATCGCGGAGGCTCTCAAGCTCGCCGAGGAGGTGTGCGCCCGTGAGGGCCTTCAGTACATCGCCACCCTCAACTCCGATGTGTTGGAGCAGGTACGGCTCCTCGGTTCGGCGCGGGAGGTGACGCCGATCGAACCGAAGCTCGACGACAGGTACGAGGAGGGCGGGCTGTTTGGCTTCCGGTTCTGACGAGATACCCGGGCGCAGGCTGGAGCGAAGGTCGTCGAGCCCTCTCACTTCACGCCGACGCGGCGGCGAGGCAGCTCTCGGCTGATGGCCGACGACGGCTTATTCGGGTCTCTCATGGTTCTCCTGCCGCATTACTGCGGTACTTCGCCTACCTCAGTCGTCCCGCTGTTCCTCGGAGTCGGACAGGGTGGACGTCGGCAAAGCATCCTCCTCCCGGAGCAGTTCGATCACGCCGATCGCGTCATCGTCCTGCGCGAGGTCGGCGTCGCCGTAGTTCGGGTCACCGGTCAGGTCACCGTCCGACTTCTCGATCAAGAAGCGTTCGCGATACGCGTCGCGCGCCGAAACAGCGATTCGATCGATGAGCGTGTAGCTCAGCCCAGCGCCGACAGCCATGCCGGCGATGGGCACGAACTGCCCGAGCTTCTTCTTTGTTAGCTGCTGCGTGAATTTCGCTGCGAAGCTCTGGGCGATCTTGGTGAGGACCTTCTCGTTCAACTTGGCCCAGGGAGCGTTCCTTACCAGCAACTGAGTGAGTTGGGACAGCTCGCCATACGCGGCCGTCTTCGCCGATGTGCCCGTGGACATTCCGAGAGCAATCACGGACATCACGAAGAGTTCCTCTTCGGGATCGCTTGGATTGTAGCCGTAGTGGAGAGCTGTGGCGGCAACCGTTCGAGTAGCGAGGGCGAGCATAATTGCAGTGTCGGCGACCATCGCCCCGGCTACGGTTCCGAATCCGGGTGCGGCCCCCGCGCCTGCGCCTGCGATTGTTCCGGCGCTGGCGAGCACCTCTCCGCCTGTGACGGCTGCAGCGGATCCAAGGCCGGTTGCCGCTGCCGAGAGTGCATGGCCGTACCGAACCAAGTTATGCCTCGCGACCTCATCGACGACCCGCAGATCGAGCTCACGGATCTTGTCCAACCCGGCGATGTCGTGTCCGGCACGTCGATACTGCTCAACGACATGTTTCTTGCTCACTGTCCGGCTTGCAGTGCCTCCCACAGCCTTGCCAAGACCCTTTGCGGCTCCACCGTAGGCGGCAGCGACTTTGTCAGCGCCCGGGGCGCTCATCGCCTTCTGGCCGAGCGAAGCGAGTCGGTCCCGGGCCGACTGCGGAAGGAGGTTCCTCGCCTGCTTGTTGAGAGAAGCCGCCTTTCGCTTCTGAAGTCGGTCCCACTCCCGTTGTTCGTAAGCAGAGAGAGCCATATCGTCGCCTCAGTCTCAGAGTGCCTTGGAAGCAGTCCCTCCTCATGATCGCGGCCATGAGTCTGCGCCGCTGGACGAGGAACTCCTTACAGCTTCCCGCCGCGGCCTCAGACAGATTCGCCGGGTCTGTACCGGGGGGTGGTGTAACTCCCGGCCAGGGAGTGCTAGTTACTACTCGCGAGTCCCCCGGGAAAGAACATCATGGAGCATGATAGGCGTTCGACGAGGTCCGTGGGCGTAGCCGCTCGTCGCGCCCGGCTTACCTCACGTCGACGAGTCCTCGGCCGCCGAGCCCGCGGCCTCATCGTGCCGCCGAGCGGGCTGTTCCGGCCGTCCCCGGAAGGCGGCTCCCTTGGCTGTCCGCGATTCGACGCGTTCCACGATGCGGTCGATGACCCGTTGAGGGTCCTTCCACTTCAGTGCCAGCCGGTCGTGGTCCATCCCGTGTTCGGAGACGATGTCCCGCAATTGTTCGAGACCGAGCTCGCTCAGGCTCGAACGGAGTCCCGTCTCGCCGGTTTCGGCGAACACCGCGAACGGGTCGATCACTCCCGGAGCTCGTCGGCTACGCCTCGGGCGTTCTGCCGGCCGAGGTGCGGTCTGCGCATCGGGAGGCGTCAGCGCCTTGGCAAGTGCTCGGGCGAAGCGTGTCGTGCGTGCGGCTTCGGACGCCACCACAACGATGACACGGGCGAGCGTCGCCGCGAGCTCCGGGTCGGAGGCGCCGAGCTTGGCCAGGGCTTCTTCGGCCTCCCGCACCTGGGCGTTCAGGAGACCGTTGCCGTCGGGCCGACTGTCGCTTCGCTCGGTCACGCCTTCTCCTCGACCAGTTCGATGAACTCCTGCGTCATGGCACGGAAAGCGTCGAACCCGCCCTGGTATCCGTACTTCTGCCGCAGGGTACCGCGACCGACGAACTCCGCCGAACCGGCGATGTCGTTCTTCTCGGGGATGAAGGTCGGCAGCACGGCGGGGAGCTTCTTGTCGCCCTGAAGTCGCCTGACAGTGTTCCAGTGGACCGTCGAATTGGCCTTGTATTTCGTGATGACGATCCCGATCTCGTTGATGGTCTCCCCCAGGTCGTCCGCGAAGGCCCGCACACGCCGCTGGATCTGAGGGATGCCGTAGGTGGACAGGACGTCAGGAATGGTCGGGATGATGTATCCCTCGGAGATGCGCAGACCGTTCAAGGTGACGATGCCGAGGTTGGGAGGGCAGTCGACAAGCACGTAGTCGTAGTCATCAATGATCTTCCGGGTCGCTTTGCGTAGGAGATCGGTGGGGTTGTTGGCGTGGAAACGTCCCCTGGGCATGGACGCCAGGCGATCCTGGACGTCGATGAGGTCCAGCGAAGAAGGCAGGAGGTCCACCTTCGTCACCGCGTCCACCGATGAGACATTGCGCTGGAGCGTCTTCTCCAAGTCGAACTCCAGAGGCTCGTCCTCGGGCCGGAGGGCATCCTTGAACAGGGTCGCCAGGGTGTACCCCTCGTCGTTAAGCTCCTCCCACCTCTCCTCTCCGATCAGGACCGTGGTCAGATTGGTCTGCGGGTCCAGATCGACCACCAGGACCCGCTTACGGAACTCCGCGGAGAGGAATTCCGCGAGTCCGGCCGTGGTGGTGGTCTTCCCGACGCCGCCCTTCAGATTGATGGTCGAGATGACATGGGCTTTGGGAGCCATGTGCTTCTTCCTCCGTTTGAGGTAGCGCTGAATCTGACTCGCCCGGAAAACCGGCCCGCTCCGCAGGTCCGCGACGGGAGCGGGGAAGTGTTTGTCACGGGCGCGCCAATTCGCTACGACCGTCCGACCGACCCCCGCCATCTCCGCCGCTTCGAACAGTCCGACGAGTTGGTCATCCGCCTCGGGCAGGCCTTCCATGACATCTCCCCGTGAACGGCCTTCACGATTACCCGTTAACCTCGATCTTTCGTGAGGGTCCGTCGACGGAGTCGGCGGGCCTTTTCGGTTTCCGGGGCGGGTGGTGGGCAGGCCGGTGGCCCGGCTGTCGCGTC
>NZ_JBITCT010000083.1:0-25424 GCF_044453465.1 Streptomyces sp. NPDC051677 | reverse complement strand
TCACCCGTGCGAGTGACCACACCCCGCCGGCCACAAGCCACCCGCCCCAAACCCCTCGACCCGACGCCACCACCCGACCCTGGCCGCCCCCGGCACCCGGACGGCGACGCCGGATCGCTCTGGCGGCGATCCGGCTACCCCTGCCCGCTCCGCGGGACCGGGCATTCACCCCGACCCTGAAGGACCGGGCACCCCGCCCGAAAGCCAGGTGGTTCACCCGTACCGCGCGCGACGACGGCTGGTGGGCGACGTTCACACGAGGCGGCGTACCGGAAGACGCGCCGGACCCCGAACGAGGGCGGCCCACCCGTTCCCGCGCCCACATCCTCCTGGCCGCCCTCGGCCGCACGACCCCCGCCCTGTCCCTCTCCGCCGCCGACTGCGCGCAGCTCGCCCCGCTGGTGGAGGAGTGGTTCGCGCGAGGAGCCACGGAGGAGACGCTCCGCACCGCCCTCATTGCGGGCCTGCCCACTCCCGTCCACAGCCCGGCGGCCCTGCTGCACCGCCGCCTGACGGACAAAATCCCGCCGCCGCCACCGGCCCCGTCTCCGCCCCAACGGCTCCTGGAGTGCGCGGAGTGCAGGATGCCTGGGCGTCCCGAAGCGCTGTCCGGGGGCGTGTGCCGCGGCTGCCGAGGCGAACGCGCGCCCGCGCATCCCCACGCGCCCCTCCCAGCCGCCGACGTTCACGCCCGCGCGGCCGGGATCCGTGCGGCAATGGCCGTACCGACACGAGAAAGGACACCCGTATGACCGCTCCTACCGTCCGACATCACCACACCAAGGCACGATGGAGGGGAGGAGGCGACGCCATGACCCCCAGCACCGCCGAACGCCCGCAGATGCCCTTCGAGGACTTCGAGGACCTTGTTGCAGCGGCACCCGAGCACGTACGGCTCGAATACGTCGACGGGCGGGTTCACACCAAGGACCCGCTCAGCGTTGAGGACTTCGAAGAGCTGGAGCGCAGGGCGCCGGAGACGGTCCATCTGGAGTACATCAACGGAAAACTAGAGGTCAAAGCGATGCCGGACGGCAACTACCGTTCGATCTACTCGTGGCTGGTGCGTCAGTTCCTGCTCCATCGCCCCGATCTCGATCTCGCACCCGAATCAGGGGTCAAGGCCGAGGCCTACCGCAAGGGACGTGCCCGCACCGACGCCGTACTCGCCCCCGTCGATCACTTCGTCGGGCACGGCGAGTGGTCCGACACCGACGGCATGCTGATGGCCTTGGAGATCACTTCCCACGACTGGGACACCAACCGACGCGACCGCATCGACAAGCCCGTCGGCCATGCGGAAGCCGACATTCCCGTCTACCTCCTTGTTGATCGGGACAACTGCACGGTCGTCGTGTACAGCGACCCCAAGGACGGCCGCTACCAGCAGATCGACTCCTCCCCCTGGGGCGCCACCGTCGAGCTTCCACCGCCCGTGAGTGTCACCCTCGACACCGAGCCCCTCAAGAAGTACGCCCGCTGAAACGCCCGAGGGCGGTACCCCCCAGCCGTAGCTGGGAGTACCGCCCTCGGTTCGAAGGACAGTCGATCAACCGGAACCGGTCGATCAGAAGTCCATGTCACCGCCCGGCATGCCGCCGCCGGCGGGCGCGGCGGCCTTCTCCGGCTTGTCGGCGATGACGGCCTCGGTGGTGAGGAACAGCGCGGCGATGGAGGCGGCGTTCTGCAGGGCAGAGCGGGTCACCTTCGCCGGGTCGATGATGCCCTCGGCGATCATGTCGACGTACTCGCCGGTCGCGGCGTTCAGGCCGTGACCGACCTGGAGGTTGCGGACCTTCTCCACGACGACGCCACCCTCGAGACCACCGTTGACGGCGATCTGCTTGAGCGGGGCCTCCAGCGCGAGCTTCACGGCGTTGGCGCCGGTCGCCTCGTCACCCTCGAGGTCGAGCTTCTCGAAGACGCTGGACGCCTGGATGAGCGCCACGCCGCCACCGGCGACGATGCCCTCCTCGACGGCGGCCTTCGCGTTGCGGACGGCGTCCTCGATGCGGTGCTTGCGCTCCTTGAGCTCCACCTCGGTGGCGGCGCCGGCCTTGATGACCGCGACACCGCCGGCGAGCTTCGCCAGGCGCTCCTGCAGCTTCTCGCGGTCGTAGTCCGAGTCGCTGTTCTCGATCTCGGCGCGGATCTGGTTGACCCGGCCCGCGACCTGGTCCGACGAGCCGGAGCCGTCGACGATGGTCGTCTCGTCCTTCGTGATGACGACCTTGCGAGCCTTGCCCAGGAGGTCCAGGGAGGTGTTCTCGAGCTTGAGACCGACCTCCTCGGAGATGACCTCGCCACCGGTGAGGATGGCGATGTCGTTCAGCATCGCCTTGCGGCGGTCGCCGAAGCCCGGGGCCTTGACCGCGACGGACTTGAAGGTGCCGCGGATCTTGTTGACGACCAGGGTCGACAGGGCCTCGCCCTCGACGTCCTCGGCGATGATCAGCAGCGGCTTGCCCGACTGCATGACCTTCTCCAGGAGCGGGAGCAGGTCCTTGACGTTCGCGATCTTGGAGTTCGCGATCAGGATGTACGGGTCGTCGAGGACGGCCTCCATACGCTCCATGTCGGTGGCGAAGTACGCCGAGATGTAGCCCTTGTCGAAGCGCATGCCCTCGGTGAGCTCCAGCTCCAGACCGAAGGTCTGGGACTCCTCGACGGTGATGACGCCTTCCTTGCCGACCTTGTCCATCGCCTCGGCGATGAGCTCGCCGATCTGGGTGTCGGCGGCGGAGATGGAGGCCGTGGAAGCGATCTGCTCCTTGGTCTCGACATCCTTCGCCTGCTCCAGCAGGGCGCCGGAGACGGCCTCGACGGCCTTCTCGATGCCGCGCTTGAGGGCCATCGGGTTGGCGCCGGCGGCTACGTTGCGCAGGCCTTCCTTGACCAGGGCCTGGGCGAGAACGGTCGCCGTGGTCGTACCGTCACCGGCGACGTCGTCCGTCTTCTTGGCGACTTCCTTGACCAGCTCGGCGCCGATCTTCTCGTACGGGTCCTCGAGCTCGATCTCCTTGGCGATGGAGACACCATCGTTGGTGATCGTGGGGGCGCCCCACTTCTTCTCGAGGACGACGTTGCGGCCCTTGGGGCCGAGCGTCACCTTCACGGCGTCCGCGAGCTGGTTCATGCCGCGCTCGAGGCCGCGCCGTGCCTCCTCGTCGAACGCGATGATCTTGGCCATGTGAAGTGGTCCTCCCGGACTGGGGTGGATTGCTCCGGACCGCGCTGGCGCCCGCGACGGACGGCTCGCCGGCCTCGTGGTTCCTTGCCCCACCTGGCCTGCGGGCCTCACCGACCCGGTCCTCGTTGTCACTCTCACCTTCAGAGTGCTAACGCCAATGATTAGCACTCGGCATGCGAGAGTGCAAGGTGCGCCCGCGAAGCGGGCTCGTTGAGGGGTGGTGGTCGGGTGACGGGTGGGCGCAAGCTCCTTGGGGGGATCCGCAGGTGAACAACGGTCCCGGACGCGACCGCCGGACACGACCGAAGGGCTCGTACCCCCAGGAGGTACGAGCCCTTCGATGACGTACAGAAGAACGACGCTGTCAGTCGGCGCGTGCTTCAGCCGGTCGCGAGACGGACCATGTCCGCCTGCGGCCCCTTCTGGCCCTGCGAGATCTCGAAATCGACCCGCTGACCCTCTTCCAGGGTGCGGTAGCCGTCCATCTGAATCGCGCTGTAGTGGACGAAAACATCCGCACCACCGTCGACCGCGATGAAGCCGTACCCCTTCTCCGCGTTGAACCACTTGACGGTGCCCTGAGCCATGCCTAACTCCCCTATTACTGGCCCTTGCACAGATCCACACTTCGCGGATCCGGGTCAGACCTCACCCCCCAGTTGGTTGGGGGCGTGCGCCGGAACGCGTCGACCGCGGCTGAATGTATCTGTCCAACTGCCGTCTGCAACAGGTCACTCGGACGAGAATTCTGGACGCACGGGATCCGGAATGTGGCGAGAATTCGCCAGAATTCAGGGCAAGTCGGGCCCTGCAAAAGCCACAAAAGCCACGAATGAGACGCGCACTTTGGCTGCTTCTCATCGGGCACTGGGCAGAAATGAAAGGCTCCGGTTCCATTGATCGGGACCCGGTTCCCCAACTGTACCGCGCTCAACCACACTGAATTGCCCCCTCCGCTTCTATCGCGGAGAGGGCAATTCGGTGAACGCTCGGTAATCGCTGTTACCGACGGTTACTACCGGCGGGTACTGACCGGCGGTCAGCCACCGGCGACGGCCGGGATGATCGAGACGCCGGCGCCGTCGGGGGTCGCCGTCTCCAGCCCCTGCTCGAAGCGGACGTCGTCGTCGTTCACGTACACGTTGACGAAGCGCCGCAGCTTGCCCTGGTCGTCCAGAACCCGGGCGGCGATCCCGTTGTGGTTCTTCTCCAGGTCCGCGATGACCTCGCCGAGGGTCCCTCCTTCGGCGGTCACCTCGGCCTGCCCGCCCGTGTAGGTACGCAGGATGGTGGGGATGCGGACGTTGACGCTCACGATGTGACCTCCGGTCGGGTAATCGGCTTGAGGGGCGCGCAGACGACGATGGCGCTACACGAGACCAGCTTCGCGGAACGACTCCAGGTTGGGCCGGATGGTCGCGGTGAGCCCCGTCCCCGCCACCGCGTCCAGCGTCTTCAGACCATCACCCGTGTTCAGCACGACCGTGGTCAGCGTCGGATCCAGCAGCCCGTTCTCGATCAGCTTCCGCGTCACCCCGACGGTCACCCCGCCGGCGGTCTCCGCGAAGATCCCCTCGGTCCGCGCGAGCAGCCGGATCGCGTCGACGATCTGCTCGTCGTCGACGTCCTCCACCGCCCCGCCCGTCCGCCGGGCGATGTCGAGGACGTACGGGCCGTCCGCCGGGTTGCCGATCGCCAGCGACTTGGCGATGGTGTTCGGCTTCTGCGGCCGGACGACGTCGTGCCCCGCCTTGTACGCGACGGACACCGGGCTGCACCCCTCCGCCTGCGCACCGAAGATCTTGTACGGCTTGTCCTCGACGAGCCCGAGCTTGATCAGCTCCTGCAGACCCTTGTCGATCTTCGTGAGCTGCGAGCCGGAGGCGATCGGCACGACCAGCTGGTCCGGCAGCCGCCAGCCGAGCTGCTCGCAGATCTCGTACGCCAGCGTCTTCGAACCCTCGGCGTAGTACGGCCGCAGGTTGACGTTGACGAAGCCCCAGCCCTCGCCCGCCGGGTCGCCGATGAGCTCGGAGCAGAAGCGGTTGACGTCGTCGTAGTTGCCCTCGATGCCGACGAGCTCGCCGCCGTAGACCGCGGCCATGACGACCTTGCCCTGCTCCAGGTCGTGCGGGATGAACACGCAGGAGCGGAAGCCGGCGCGGGCGGCGGCCGCGCCGACGGCGCCGGCCAGGTTGCCCGTGGAGGAGCAGGACAGGGTCGTGAAGTCGAAGGCACGGGCGGCCTCGATGGCCTGCGCGACGACGCGGTCCTTGAAGGAGTGCGTCGGGTTGCCGGAGTCGTCCTTGACGAAGAGCTTGCCGGCGTCGACGCCCAGTTCGCGGGCGAGGTTGTCGGCCTTGACGAGCTTGGTCCAGCCCGGGTTGATGTTCGGCTTGTCCGCCACGTCGGCCGGGACGGGCAGCAGCGGCGCATAGCGCCAGATGTTCGCGGGGCCCGCTTCGATGCGCTTGCGGAGCTCCTCCGTGTCGTAGGAGGAGAAGTCGTACGCGATCTCGAGCGGGCCGAAACACTCTTCGCAGGCGAAGAGCGGGCCGAGGGGCACCCGGTGACCGCACTCGCGGCAGCTCAACGCGGTGGCCGGACCGAGGTCGACAGCGGAGGCAGTGGAGTCCGTGGTGCTTGCAACAGTCTGCGCAGCCATGTGAGGCGAGGCCCTTTCTCCTCATCTTCCTCACGACGCATCTCGTCGTGAGACGGATTTGGCACCTTCCCAAGCCGGGAGCCTCGCGCGACGATCAGCAGTGATCCATCAACGATGATCAATCAGCAGTGATCGGTTACGAGACCGGCTGGAGGGTTGCCGGGGCTTCATCGGGCCGTATCCCTCTGCCCCTCTGGATGAGCGGTATTCGGTTGTGGACGCCCAGGACCCCCGACATGCGATGGTCACCAGCGTTGTTCAAGACTGTAACCGAAGGCCAGGACAGTTGAGATAGTCGTCCGAACCGCGAGACAACCGTGAGGAGCCGCAGACTGTGCTGGAAGAAGTCGAGCGCTGGCTGGCCACTCGCTCCTGGTCCGTGGCCGATCGCCCGCTGCACCGGATCCTGGCCGCGAAGCGGGCCACGAACCAGTCGGTGTCGGTGGTCCTGCCCGCGCTGAACGAGGAGGAGACGGTCGGCGACATCGTCGCCGTCATCCGCCACGATCTCATGCACCAGGTTCCGCTCGTCGACGAGATCGTCGTCGTCGACTCGGGGTCGACCGACCGTACGGCGGAGGTCGCGGCGGCGGCGGGCGCGCGGGTCGTGCACCGCGACGCGATCCTGCCCCGCATCCCCGCCGTGCCCGGCAAGGGCGAGGTGCTGTGGCGCTCGCTGCTGGTCACCACCGGGGACATCGTCTGTTTCATCGACGCGGACCTCAGGGAGTTCTCCTCGGACTTCGTCTCGGGGATCGTCGGCCCGCTGCTCACCGACCCGGACGTGGACCTGGTCAAGGGCATGTACGACCGTCCGCTCGCCGGCGCGGCGGGCCAGGGCGGCCGGGTGACCGAGCTGATGGCCCGCCCGCTGCTGAACATGCACTGGCCGCAGCTGGCCGGGTTCGTGCAGCCGCTCGGCGGCGAGTACGCGGCCCGCCGCAGCCTGCTGGAGCAGCTGCCCTTCCCCGTCGGGTACGGCGTGGAGCTGGGCATGCTGGTCGACGCCCTGCACCTGGTCGGGCTCGACGCCCTCGCGCAGGTGGACGTCGGTGTGCGAAAGCACCGCCACCAGGACGGGCAGGCCCTGGGCCGGATGGCGGCGGCGATCTACCGCACCGCGCAGCTGCGGCTGGCCCGCGGGCACATGATCCGCCCGGCCCTCACCCAGTTCGAGCGGAGCGGGGACGGCTTCGAGCCGCGCACGTACTCCGTGGACACCGAGGAACGGCCGCCGATGGCGGAGATCGTCGAGTACGCGACCCGCAAGGTCGCGTAACCCTCCGGACGGGCCGTATACGTCCCTCGCACGGTGCGCGACCGTACGTTTGAGCGTTTGTCGACCGGGCTAGGTTGTGGCGTATGGCTTCCACGCACGACATGGCTGCTCGGGGTGCTGAGGTGCTGGTCGCGTCCAACCGCGGTCCGGTCTCCTACGAGGTACGCGAGGACGGCTCGCTGCACGCGAAACGCGGGGGCGGCGGGCTGGTCTCCGGCCTGTCGGCCATCGGCCCCGACGCGGGCGCCCTCTGGGTGTGCGCGGCGCTGTCCGACGGCGACCGGGAGGCGGTCTCGCGCGGGGTCGGCGAGGAGGGCGTGCGGATGCTGCCCATCCCGGCCGACGTGCACGCCGACGCGTACAACGGCATCGCCAACTCGGTGCTCTGGTTCATCCACCACCTCCTCTACCAGACCCCGCTGGAGCCGGTCTTCGACGCGGAGTTCCGCCGCCAGTGGGCGTCGTACGAGGCCTACAACCGGGCGTTCGCCCAGGCGCTGGCCGAGGAGGCGGCGGACGGGGCGGCCGTCCTCGTCCAGGACTACCACCTGTGCCTGGTCCCCGGGATGCTGCGCGAGCTGCGCCCCGACCTGCGCATCGGTCACTTCTCGCACACCCCGTGGGCGCCGGTCGACTACTTCGGCCTGCTGCCCGGGGACATCCGCGAGCAGTTGTTGCAGGGCATGCTCGGCGCGGACCGCCTGGGCTTCCTCACCCGGCGCTGGGCGAACGCCTTCACCGCGTGCTGCACGGAGTTCGCCGGGGAACTGGGGAAGACGCAGATCGGCGTGCACGGTCTCGGCGCGGACGCCGACTTCCTGCGGGAGCGCTCGCACCGGGCGGACGTGGACGAACGCATGGCGGCCCTGCGCGAGGAGATCGGCGAGGGACGCAGGACGATCGTGCGGGTCGACCGCACCGAGCTGTCCAAGAACATCGTGCGCGGGCTCCTCGCCTACCGGCAGCTGCTCGACGACCACCCCGAGTGGCGCGAGCGGGTCGTCCACGTGGCCTTCGCCTACCCCTCCCGCCAGGACCTCGCCGTCTACCGCGACTACATGGCGGAGGTGCGGCGTCTGACGGAGGAGATCAACTCCGGCTACGGCACCGCCGGCTGGACGCCGGTCCTGCTGAACCTCGAGGACGACTTCGCCCGCTCCCTCGCCGCCTACCGCCTGGCCGACGTGGCGCTGGTGAACCCCATCCGGGACGGCATGAACCTGGTCGCCAAGGAGGTCCCGGTCGTCTCCGACCAGGGCTGCGCGCTGGTCCTGTCCCGGGAGGCGGGCGCGTACTGGGAGCTGGGCGAGGACGCGATCGTCGTCAACCCGTACGACGTCCTGGAAACCGCCCAGGCCCTGCACGAGGGCCTGACCATGAAGCCGGAGGAGCGCGCCGAGCGCACGAAACGCCTGTCGGCAGCAGCGACGGCGCTCCCCCCGGCCAAGTGGTTCCTCGACCAGCTGACCGCCCTGCGAGAGCTCCAGCCGACCTGAGCCGGCCGGCCTCTCCCCCGTGTCCGGGTGGACGTCAGGTGAGCCGAGCCGCCAGGTTCCGCAGTAGGTCCACGACGCCGGCCGGGCCGTCGACGACGAGGTCTGCGCGGTCCGTCAGTTCGGTCACCTCCGGGTTGCCGCTGCAGACCAGTAGGCCGGGGGCGCCTTCGGAGCGGAGTTTCTCGACGGCGGCGAAGGCGGGGAGGTCGCCGAGGTCGTCGCCGGCGTAGAGGACCGACTGCGCGCCGATCTCGCGGACGTGCTCCAGCAGGGCCACGCCCTTGTCCATGCCGGGCGGGCGCAGTTCCAGGACCATGCGGCCGGGCTCGACGATCAGGCCGTGCCGGGTGGCGAGGTCGGTGAGGGGGGTGCGCAGGGCGTCGAAGGCGGCCTGGGGGTCGTCGGCGCGGCGGGTGTGGACGGCGACGGCCCGGCCGCCCTTCTCCTCGATCCAGACGCCCGGCCGGTTCCCGGCCGCTTCCAGGACCTGCGGGAGTTCGGCGCGGACGGCGGCCACTCCGGGGTGCGGGGCGGGGGCGGTCAGGGCGCCGGTGCGGGCGTCCCAGCGCTCGGCGCCGTAGTGGCCGAGGACGGAGAGGTGCTCCAGACCTTCGACGCCGGCGAAGCCGCCGTGGTGCACGGCGACCTCGGCGGGCCGGCCCGTGATCACGGCGACGGCGGCGACCTTCGGCGCGAGGGCCGCGAGCGCGGGGACGGCGTCGGGGTGCGCTCGGGCGTCCTCGGGGTTCTCGACGATCGGGGCGAGGGTGCCGTCGAAGTCGAGGGCGACGAGGGTGCGGGAGGGACGGGCGAGGATCGCGGCGAGCGCCTCGCGACCGGCGGGGGTGGTGGGTGCGGGTTCCGTGGAGTGCGTCTCGTGGGTGCCCATACGGCGACGATAGCCGTGGGCGGCCGCGCCGAGCAGGTCGGGTGGAGCGCGTTGTGGACGTTGCGGTTCGGCTGCGCACCCAAGGGGCGAGGGGAACCGCGCGACCGGCCACGGCGGTGCCGCAGACGATCGACGGCAGGGCGTGGCACCTCCGGCGGAGCGATCAGCGCTCCCCGCGCCTTGTCTCCCTCACCCTTCTCAGCCTGTTCACCGTCACCGGGTCGTGGGCCAGGGCCCGCGGGTCGTCGAGGAGGGCGTTGAGGAGCTGGTAGTAGCGGACCGGGGACAGGTCGAGTTCCTCGCGTATCGCCCGTTCCTTCGCGCCGGGGCCGGGGAACCCGCGCCGCTCCAGGGCCAGGATGCTCCGTTCCCTGGCCCCCAGTTCTTCCTCTCGGCGTTGTTCCTCTCGCTGCTCCATTCCGGCACGGTAGCGCCCGCCACCGACACCGGGCTCATTCGCCGGTGGCCGCGTCCAGCGTCGTCGCCGTCGTCTGGAGTTCGCCCAGGACCTCGGCCGGGCTGCCGTTCGCGGTCACGGCCTGGCCGATCCGCTTCTTGATCTCCGCGCTGACCTTCGCCCAGGAGGTCCGTCCGACGGGGTAGCTCTCCGACAGCGGGAGCTCCTCCAGGAACGGCTGGAGGTCGGCGTCCTCCTTGGCCGTCCCCATCACCTGGGACGCGGAGTTGGTGACCGGCAGCAGGTCGTACTCGTGGGAGAAGGCGAGGACGTTCTTCTCGCTGTAGACGAAGTCGAGGAAGTCGCCGATCTGCTCGGCGTGCCCGTTCTGCTTGAAGGCGGTCATCCAGTCGGCGACGCCCATGGAGGACTTGCTCGGGCCGGCGACCCCGGGCATCGGCACCATGCCGAACTTGACGCCCTTGCTCTCGGCCGTCTTCATCAGCGACGGGTGCCCGTTGAGCATGCCCACGTCGCCGGCGGCGAACGCGGCGAACGCGGCGGCCCGGTTCAGCTTGCCCGGCGCGACCGGCCCGGTCAGGCCCTTGCCGACGAGCTTGTTCTTCAGCCAGTTGAACGTGTCGACGTTCTCGGCGGAGTCGAGGCTGTAGCTGCTGACGGTCTGCGTGTAGCCGCCCCCGCCGCTGAGCAGCCACTGCAGGGTCTCGGCCTGCGCCTCCTCGGGGCCCAGCGGGAGTGCGTACGGGTACTTCACGCCCTCGTCCTTGAGCGCCTTCGCGTCCTTGGCGAGCTCGGCCCAGGTGGTCGGCGGGGTGAGGCCGGCCTTGGCGAAGAGGGTCTTGTTGTAGAACAGCAGCCGCGTGGAGGAGGCGAACGGCATGCCGTACTGGACCCCGCGCACCTGGCCCGCGTCGGCGAGCTGGGGCACGAAGTCGGCCTCGACGGGGATGGAGAGCACGTCGCCGGCCCGGTAGAGGAGGTCGGCGGCGGCGTAGTCGGCGTACGCGCCGATCTGCGCCATGTCGGGGGCCTTGTGCGCGTCGACCATCGCCTTGACCTTGGCGTCGACGTCGTTCCAGGAGTACACGCTCACGTCGACGGTGACGCCGGGGTGATCCTTCTCGTACGCCTTGACGAGCTGGTCCCAGTACTTCTTGGAGCTGTTGGCGGTGCTGTCGCCGTAGTCGGCGGCGACGAGTCTCAGGGTGACGTCGTCGGAGCCTCCGGTCAGTCCGCAGCCGGCGAGGACCGCCGCCATGCCGAGGGCGGACGCCGCCGCGATCGTCCCTGACTTCCCTACCCGCCGCTGCACCGAATCTCCATCTCCTCAACTAATTGTTCATACCATTGGATCCGCTATCCGGAGTAAGGTCTACACCACGCAAGTGGACTAGACCTCTCGCGGGTCCTCGGCACAGTACCCTCCAGAGCCGTAAGTGGACTAGACCTCTTGCGGGTCCTCGGTCCACACTGTCCGGGTGAGACATGTCATCGCCCTGGACGTGGGCGGCACCGGGATGAAAGCCGCACTGGTCGGCGCGGACGGCACGCTGCTGTACCGGGCGCGCCGGGCCACCGGCCGTGAGCGCGGCCCCGACGCGATCGTCGCCGGCATCCTCGACTTCGCCACCGCCTTGCGCGGACACGGCGTCGAGCAGTTCGGCGAGCCGGCCGCCGCGGCCGGCGTCGCCGTGCCCGGCATCGTCGACGAGGCCAACGGCATCGCCTCCTACGCGGCCAACCTGGGCTGGCGGGACGTCCCCCTGCGGGAGCTGCTCGCCACCGCGCTCGGCGTTCCGGTCGCCCTCGGCCACGACGTCCGCACCGGCGGCCTCGCCGAGGGCCGGATCGGCGCGGGCCGGGGCGCGGACCGGTTCCTGTTCGTGGCCCTGGGCACCGGCATCGCGGGCGCGATCGGCTTCGACGGCCGGGTGGAGGCGGGCGCGCACGGCTTCGCGGGCGAGATCGGCCACATCGTCGTACGGCCCGGCGGGACCGCCTGTCCGTGCGGGCAGCGCGGTTGTCTGGAGCGGTTCGCGTCGGCGGCGGCGGTGAGCGAGGCGTGGGCGGCGGCCTGCGAGGACCCGGACGCGGACGCCGCCGACTGCGCCAAGGCCGTCGCGTCCGGCGACCCGAACGCCGTCCGGGTCTGGCAGCGGGCCGTGGACGCCCTCGCCGACGGCCTGGTCACCGCACTCACCCTGCTGGACCCGCGCACGCTCGTCATCGGTGGCGGCCTCGCGGAGGCGGGGGAAACCTTGTTCACACCGCTACGCGAAGCAGTCCGCCAACGGGTGACCTTCCAGAAACTCCCGGAGATCGTCCCGGCCGCCCTGGGCGACAGCGCCGGATGCCTGGGCGCGGGCCTCCTGGCCTGGGATCTCCTCACAACAACAACAGACGGCATGGAGGTAACACCCTGATGGCCACCCCCCTAGGGGCGCGGGACAGCGCCGATATGCGGCTCCGCCGCGGAGCGCGACCAGCCACAACGCACCCGCAGGTACTGACCGGCGCGAGGGTGGTACTCCCCACAGGCACAGTCCCCAACGGCCGCATCGCCATCGACGGCACCAAAATCACCGCCGAAGCCCCGCACGGGACCCCGCAGGGGAACGCGACGGTGATCGACGTGACCGGCCACTGGTTGGTGCCCGGCTTCGTCGACCTGCACAACCACGGCGGCGGCGGCGCCTCGTTCCACGGCAAGGCCGAGGACGTCCAGAAGGCCATCCACACCCATCGTCTGCACGGCACGACCACCCTCGTCGCCTCGACCGTCACCGACGATATGGACTTCCTGGTCCGTCAGGCCGGCCTGCTGAGCGAGCTGGCCGAGCAGGGCGACCTGGCCGGCGTCCACTTCGAGGGCCCCTTCATCTCGCCGTGCCGCAAGGGCGCGCACTCCGAGGCGCTGCTGCGCGACCCGGACCCGGCCCAGGTGCGCAAGCTGATCGACGCGGCGCGCGGCCAGGCGAGGATGGTCACCCTCGCCACGGAACTGCCCGGCGGCCTGGACTCCGTACGCCTCCTCCGCGAGCACGGCGTGATCGCCGCCGTGGGCCACACGGACGCGACGTACGAGCAGACGGTTCAGGCCATCGAGGCCGGAGCCACCGTCGCCACCCACCTCTTCAACGCGATGCCGCCCCTCGGCCACCGCGCCCCCGGCCCGATCGCCGCGCTCCTTCAGGACGAGCGGGTGACGGTCGAGCTCATCAACGACGGCACCCATCTGCACCCCGCCGCCCTGGAGCTGGCGTTCCGTCACGCGGGCCCCGGGCGCGTGGCGTTCATCACCGACGCGATGGACGCGGCCGGCATCGGCGACGGCCGCTATCTGCTCGGCCCGCTGGAGGTCGAGGTCAGCGAGGGCGTGGCCCGGCTGGTGGAGGGCGGCTCGATCGCCGGCTCCACCCTCACCCAGGACCGCGCCTTCCAGCGGGCGGTGACGATCGACCGGCTCCCGGTCGAGGACGTGGTCGCGGCCCTGTCCGCCAACCCGGCCCGGCTGCTGGGCATGGACGACCGCATCGGCTCCCTGGAACCCGGCAAGGACGCCGACCTGGTGCTGCTGGACGAGAACTTCCAGCTCAAGGGCGTGATGCGCAAGGGGGATTGGGTGGTGGATCCCCAACTGGCCTGAAACGTCCGCTCGCAGGGGGACGGTGGCCGACCCGAGGTCTGGGCCGGTCGCCGTCCTTTTGGCATGATCGGGCCACCCAGAGCACGAGGGAGGTCGGCCAGGTGATCCTCACCGTCACCCTGAACACCGCTCTCGACGTCACCTACCGCGTCCCGGCCCTGAGGCCGCACACCTCGCACCGGGTGACCGATGTGCGGGAGCGGCCCGGCGGCAAGGGGCTGAACGTCGCCCGGGTGCTCGCCGCCCTCGGTCACGAGGTGACGGTCACCGGGTTCGTGGGCGGGGCCACCGGCCGCGTCGTCCAGGAACAACTCACCGGTACGGCCGGAGTGGTGGACGCTCTGCTGCCGATCACCGGAACCACCCGCCGCACGGTCGCCGTCGTCGACGCCCGCACCGGCGACACCACCCAGCTCAACGAACCGGGCCCGGTCATCGCCCCGGCCGAGTGGTCCGCCTTCCAGGAGGCCTACGAGGGGCTGCTTGCCGGCGCCGACGCGGTGGCCCTGTGCGGCAGCCTGCCACCGGGCGTGCCGGTGGGCGCGTACGCGGGCCTGGTGCGCACGGCCCGGGCCGCAGGCGTCCCCGTCCTGCTGGACACGAGCGGCGAGGCGCTGCGGCGCGGGGTCGCCGCCCGCCCGGACATCATCAAGCCGAACGCCGACGAGCTGGCCGAACTCACCGGTTCACACGAGCCGTTGCGCGCGACGCAGGACGCGCGCAGGCGCGGAGCACGCTCAGTCGTAGCTTCCCTCGGCGCCGAGGGGCTGATCGCGGCAACCCCGGAGGGCCGCTGGCGCGCCACCCCACCGGCCCGCGTATCCGGCAACCCGACGGGCGCCGGCGACTCAGCGTCCGCGGGCCTGCTGTCGGGCCTGGTCGAGCAGCTGCCCTGGCCGGCCCGCCTGACCCGCGCGGTCGCCCTGTCCGCGGCGACGGTCCTGTCCCCGACGGCGGGCGAGTTCGAGCGGCCGGCCTACGAGCAACTGCTGAACCGGATCACAGTGACCGGCGAGGCCACCGCGGCCTGAACCGAGGGCTCAGCTCTTGACCTGCCCCTTCTTCAGCCAGAGCTGGTCGAGCAGGACGTTGCACTTGTCGCCGTCCTGGCAGGAGATCGTCAGGGTGTTGGTGCCCTTGGTGAGGGTGGGGTACGTGTAGCTCGTCGTCCAGCCCTTGACGAAGTCGCCGGCGGGGGCGTGGGAGTAGTTCTTCAGCGGGAACTTGGAGCCGAAGGTCTTGCCGTTGACGGTGAGCGTCATCTCCTGGTCCGCGCCGGGCGTGCTGTAGTGCGCGAAGAGGGTGTAGTCGCCGTCCGACGGGACGCCGTTGACCGTCCAGGTCACGGAGTTGCCGACCTGGTTGAGGTTGCCGACGTAGGTGCCGCCGGCCGCCTGCGCGCCCTTGACGTCGGAGGCCAGCGCGGCACTGCCGCCCAGGTTCAGCGCCTTCGCGTCGACCGGGGGCAGCTCGTCCTCGCTGTCGGCGCCGGAGGCCGACGCGCTGGGCGACGGGCTCTGCGGGGCGGAGGCGGAGGACGACGCCTGGTCGCTCGCCTTGTTGTCGTCCTTGGCGTCGGAGTCGCCGTTGGCCATGACCACCACGATGCCGATCACGACCGCGGCGACCACCGCGACCGCGCCGATCAGCAGGCCCTTGGTGTTGGGGCCACGGCCGCGGCCGCCGCCGCCCTGCGCGGGCTGCCGGCCGGTGGAGGGGCCGCCGCCGCCGAAGTTCTCGGGCGCCGCGTAGTGCGCGTTCGGCTGGCCGTAGCCGCTCTGCTGCTGGGGGACCGTCGGCGGCTGGCCGTACTGGCCGTACTGCGCGGTCTGCTGCTGGGGCTGCTGCGGCTGTCCGTACTGGCGCTCGCCGACCGCACGCACTCTGTTGACCGAGTTGGGGTAGCCGTAACCACCGCCGGAGGGCGGCTGGGCGCCGTTGGCCTGGCCGTCGGCGTAGAGGTAGCCGAACGGGTCGTCGTCCTCGGGCGTACTCGCGCCGTTGTTGCCGGGCGTCATCGGCGTCGTACTCCTCAACAGGTGCGGGGCTGATGCGGGGTGTTCAGAAGAGCGAGCCTACCCTCCCCCATCTTCGGATTCACTCAGACGGGGGGACCCCCATCTGCTGCCCCAAACGGGTGACTCGGATCGCATCAGGCCGCTGACCTGGGGATCATCCGGCCCGTCTGTGCTGTTTGGGACGAGATCGTTTCTCGACGTACATGCGTTCGTCTGCGGACTTCAGCACTTCGTCCGCGGTCATCCCGCAATGCGCCCAGCCGATGCCGAAGCTGGCGCCCACCCGCACGGCCCGGCCCTCGGCGCGGATCGGCTGGATGATCTCGTTGCGCAGGCGTACGGCGAGGTCGGCGGCGTCGGCGCGGCCGAGGCCGTCGGCGAGGATCACGAACTCGTCGCCGCCGAGCCGGGCCACCGTGTCGCCGTCCCGGACGGCGCGCGAGAGGCGCCGGGCGACCTCGATGAGCACCGCGTCACCCGCGTTGTGCCCGAACCGGTCGTTGATCGACTTGAAGCCGTCGAGGTCGCAGAAGAGGACCGCGAGCCCCTTGGCGCCGTCGTCGTGGCCGTCCTCGGGGGCGGCGGTGTGCACATGGTGGTCGTAGCCGTCGAAGGACTCGGCGCCGACGGGCCGGTAGTCGAAGCCGTGGCCGTTGGCGTCGAAGGCGGCGTGGCCGTAGGCGGTGTCCATGGCGTCGACGGCGGCGGGGTGGGTCGACTGGGGGCGCTGGCAGAGCCGGGCGGACAGGCGCGAGCGCAGTTCGGCGGAGTTCGGCAGGCCGGTGAGGGAGTCGTGCGAGGCGCGGTGGGCGAGCTGCAGCTCGCGGCGCTTGCGCTCCTCTATGTCCTCGACGTGGGTGAGGAGGAAGCGGGGCCCGTCGGCGGCGTCGGCGACGACGGAGTTGCGGAGGCTGACCCAGACGTAGGTGCCGTCGCGGCGGCCCAGGCGCAGTTCGGCGCGGCCGCCCTCGGCGGAGGTGCGGAGCAGGGTGCCTATGTCCTCGGGGTGGACGAGGTCGGAGAAGGAGTAGCGGCGCATCGCGGAGGCGGGGCGGCCCAGCAGGCGGCACAGGGCGTCGTTGGTGCGGAGTATCCGGCCGTGCTGTTCGCCGCCCATCTCGGCTATCGCCATGCCGGAGGGGGCGTACTCGAAGGCCTGGCGGAAGGATTCCTCACTGGCGCGCAGGGCCTGCTGATCGCGTTCGAGCCGGACCAGTGCCCGCTGCATATTCGCACGTAGACGCGCGTTGCTTATCGCGATGGCGGCCTGGAAGGCGTACATCTGGAGCGCCTCGCGCCCCCATGCACCGGGCCGGCGGCCGTTGCGCGGCCGGTCCACGGACAGCACGCCCACCAGCTCGCCGCAGGTGCCGCTGCCGGGGGTGGGGGGCGTGTACATGGGCGCGAAGAGGCGGTCGGAGGGGTGCCACTCGTCCTCGAAGCGGGGCGCGGGCCCGTCGGTGTACCACTGCGGGACGTCGTCGTCGTCGAGGATCCAGCCCTCGGTGTGGGGGATGAAGACCAGGTCGCCCCAGGTCTCGCCCATGCTCAGGCGCCGCTCCCAGGACTCGCGCGAGCCGACCCGGCCCGTGATGAGGGCCTCGGCGGCCGAGTTGCCCGCGAAGGCGGCGACCACGAGATCGCCGTCGGGGCGTACGAGATTGACGCACGCCAGCTCGTACCCGAGTGCCGTGACCACGCCGTCGGCGACGGTCTGCAGTGTGTCGGCCAGGCTGCGGGCCGTGTTCATGTCGGCCATGACCTGGTGCAGCTGTCGCAGGGACGCAAGACGGACGTACGGCTCCGACTCGGTCTCCATGTGTTTCGCCCTCCCCCCGAGACTTCGCAGCGAATCAAGGGTTGTCTTCGGCGTAACGTCGTTTCTGGTGCAGTGTTGTCGGTGTGTGTCTCCTTGTGACGCCTCCGCCACTGAATCACAGCGCGCTGCCCACTCGGTACACAGGGTCAACAATTAGTGCGTCTTGTGACTCAAGTCACAGACGAACGTGAACAATTGAGTGGGGTTTCCGCTTTTTCCTGTGTGTTTCCTGAACACGGACAGCGACGTGGAATCCGGCAATCGGACCACGGTCCTACGACCCTACTCGGGCGGAGGTCCGATGCGTGGCACAACGAACGGACACTAGCGTTCCGGACGTGCCCCCAGAGACGCTCAAGCCCGTACTGAAGACCCTCCCGCAGGCCCCCTCCGGGCATGCTGAGGGGGTGAGCAACGACGCGTTCCGTGCCGCCATGTCCCGGCTCGCCGACGGCGTGGTCCTCGTGACCGCCCGGGAGCCGTCCCTGGATCCGGACGACCCGGGGGCGCCGGCCGGCGAGGACGTCGGCATGACGGCGACGGCCTTCGTCTCGGTCTCCCTGGACCCGCCGCTGGTCCTGGTCAGCCTGCGCAACGGCTCCCGCATGGACGACCTGCTCGACGAACAGCCCGTGTGGGCGGTGTCGGTGCTCTCGGAGAGCCAACGGCACATCGCCGGCCGCTTCGCGATGAAGGGCCGCATCAGCGACCGCCTGCTCTTCGAGGACATCCCCCGCACCCGCGGCGAGGTCAGCGGCGCGCCCCTGGTCGGCGGCGCCCTGGCGACCCTGGAGTGCCGCACCGAGCAGCGGGTCCCGGCCGGCGATCACACCCTGGTGATCGGCCGCGTCCTGACCGCCGAGGCGCCCAGCGCGGACGGCGGCCCCCTGATCTATTTCCGGGGCCGCTACCGGCAGTTGGGCTAGCTTTCGCCGTGTCGGAGGAGGGTCACCTCGAGTCGGGAGAGGTGTTCGGGGTCGGCCGTGACGTCGATCAGGGCGATCCGGCCGCCGCGTACGAAGGTGAAGGCGAGCGCCCGCTCCACGCGGCCGTCGACCAGCACCGCCAGGCCGGTCGCGCCGTCCACCAGGGCGGGCCGGGCCACGTCGGCGAGGCGGGCGAAGCTCGACGCGCCGCGGGCGACGGCCGCCGCGCCCGCGGTCACCCCGGTGCCGGAGCGGGCCACGACGTCCGGGTCGAGGACGGCGAGCAGTCCGTCGAAGTCCCCTTCCCGCGCGGCGGCCAGGAAGGCGTCCACCACCTTGCGCTGCCGGACGCGGTCGACGTCCGGCTCCTCGGCGCCCCGCACCCGGCGCCGGGCCCGGCTGGCGAGCTGCCGGGCGGCTTCCGGGGTCCGGTCGACGATGCCCGCGACCTCGTCGTACGGCACCGCGAACAGGTCGTGGAGCACGAACGCGAGCCGCTCGGCGGGGGTGAGGGTGTCCAGGACGACGAGCAGGGCGACCCCGACGGAGTCGGCGAGCAGCGCGTCCTGAGCGGGGTCGGACCCGGTGGGCGCGTCGGACGTCCAGCTCTCCAGCGGCTCCTCGCCGCGGGAGCGGCGCGAGCGCAGCATGTCCAGGCAGACCCGGCCGACGACGGTCGTCAGCCACCCGGCGAGATTGCCGATCTCCCTGCTCTCGGTCCGGCTGAGCCGCACCCACGCCTCCTGCACGGCGTCGTCGGCCTCGGCGGCGGAGCCGAGCATGCGGTGGGCGACGGCGCGCAGCCGGCCGCGGTGCGCCTCGAAGGAGTCGGCGAGGAAGTCGTCGTCACCAGTGGCCATCGTTCGTCACATCCCTGCTCGCGGTCGGCTGTCATGGGGATGACGGACGGCACGCGGAAAATGTGACACACACAGGCCAGAACCAGTCCCGGTCAGAACCAGTCCCGGTCAGGACCAGTCCCGGCCGGTCCTCCCCCGCTTCGTCTCCGACCGCTGCTTCTTCTCGCGCAGCCGGCGCTCGTTGATCCCGCGCGGGATGCGGGTGGGCCGGCGCGGCTTGGGCGGCGGGGCGGTGGCCTCGGCGAGGAGCGCGGCGAGGCGTACGGCGGCGGTCTCGCGGTTGCGCCACTGCGAGCGGTGCTCGGAGGCGCGGACGGTGACGACGCCGTCGACGAGCCGCCCGGCCAGCCGCTGGAGCGCCCGCGCCTTCCACACCTCGGGCAGCGCCTCGGTGCGCGCGAGGTCGAAGCGGAGCTCCACCTGCGAGTCACTGGTGTTGACGTGCTGCCCGCCCGGCCCCGAAGACCGCGAGAAACGCCACATGAGCTCGGCCTCGGGAAGGGAGACGGAGCCGCGGACGACATAGGGACCAGACATGCCGACCATGTTCCCGCCCGGCCCGGCCCGAGTCACGCGAATATCCCTCGGCATCCCTTGGTAAAGAAAGTAAAGAAACCCGGTGTCGCGGGGAACCTTGAGCACCCTTCGCTGCGTTCATAGGGATAGCTGTAGCTTCGTGCCCGTACGAAGCCCCGTACGAAGCCGTACGCAACGAGGGAAGGACTCCCAACCATGGCTGTAAGCCTGTCCAAGGGTGGCAACGTCTCGCTCACCAAGGAGGCTCCGGGCCTGACCGCCGTCACCGTGGGCCTCGGCTGGGACGTCCGCACCACCACCGGCACGGACTTCGACCTCGACGCCTCGGCGATCGCGGTCAACCCGCAGGGCAAGGTCTACTCCGACGGTCACTTCGTCTTCTTCAACAACAAGCAGACGCCGGACCAGACCATCGTCCACACCGGCGACAACCGCACCGGCGAGGGCGCGGGCGACGACGAGGCGATCAACGTCAACCTGGCCGGTCTCCCGGCCGACATCGACAAGATCGTCTTCCCGGTCTCGATCTACGACGCGGAGAACCGCTCGCAGAACTTCGGCCAGGTCCGCAACGCCTACATCCGTATCGTCAACCAGGCCGGCGGCGCGGAGATCGCCCGCTACGACCTCTCGGAGGACGCCGCGACCGAGACCGCCATGGTCTTCGGCGAGCTCTACCGCAACGGCGCGGAGTGGAAGTTCCGCGCGGTCGGCCAGGGCTACGCCTCGGGCCTCGTCGGTATCGCCCAGGACTTCGGCGTCAACGTCTGAGAACACCCGAGCGTCACAAGACGTTCGAATATCTGAGGCCCCCAGGCAACCTCACCGGACCGCCCGCCCTCTCCCTAGAGGGCGGGCGGTCCGCGTTCGACCAGCGGCTTGACCAGCCGCTTGACCGTCACGACCCCTGACTCGCAGTGCAGCAGAGGGTTTTGACAGTCCACACGACCGTGCGAACAAGTGAACAGCGCGTGTGCGGATCGTGTGCCGGTGCCAGGGGGGCCTGTTCCGCATGTCCGACGCCAGTAAGTCCGACGCCGGTGTGTCCGACGCCAGCAAATCCGGTGTCAGCAAGTCCGGGGTCAGCAGGTCCGTCGTCAGTCGTCGCAGGGCCATCGGCACGTTCGGGGTGGGTGCCGTGACCGCCACCGGGATCGGGGCGGCGTACGCGTACCACGAAGCCCCCGCGGGGCCCCCGCCCCCGCCGCCCGTCCGGAAGGCCACCGCCACGGGCGCGAACCCGGTGGCGAGCGAGAACGCACACGCGGGAACAGCGAGCTGGAACGTTCCTCCGGAGGACCGCCTCAGCGCCAAGGACCGCGTGGGACAGATCCAGGGCTACGCCTCGACGACGTCCGTCGCGCCCGGTGAGCCGATCACCTTCCACGTGTCCGTACGGACACCGCAGCCCTTCCGCATCGCCGTCTACCGCCTCGGCCACTACGACGGCGCCGGCGGCCGCCTGATGACCACCGGCCCGCGGCTCACCGGCTCCCGGCAGCCCACCCCCGTCCCGCACCCCGGCACCGGGGCCATCGTGTGCGACTGGCGCCCGTCCTGGACGCACCGCGTCCCCACCACCTCGGTGTCGGGCGTGTACATGGCCGTCTTCCAGGCCGAGGACGGCCACCGCAGCTGCACGCCGTTCGTCGTCCGCGAGCCGAACCGCGCCGCGGACCTCCTGGTGGTCCTCCCCTTCACCACCTACCAGGCCTACAACCAGTGGCCCCTGGACGGCCGTACCGGCAAGAACCTGTACAAGGGCTACGCCCGCCCCGGCGTCGTCGGGAACAACGCCCACCGCGCGTTCCACGTGTCGTTCGACCGCCCCTACTCCGACCACGGACTTCCCCGCTGGGCCGAGCTGGACCTCGCGTTCACGCGCTGGGTGGAGGCCGGCGGCCACGACGTGACGTACGCGACGAGCGTCGACCTGCACGAGGGCCGGATCGACCCGGAGCGCTACACGGCCATGATCTTCCCCGGCCATGACGAGTACTGGTCGAAGCCGATGCGGGACACCGTGGAGAAAGCGGTGGACGTCGGCACGCACCTCGCCTTCCTCGCGGCCAACAACATCTACTTCCACGTACGGCTCACCGACGCGCCCGACGGCACGCCCGCCCGCACCGTCGCCTGCTACAAGCAGACCAAGGACCCCGCGCCCGACGCCAACGGCCCCACCGAGCGCTGGCGCGACCTGGAGGACGAGCACGGCAAGAAGCGCGGGCGCGCGGAACAGGGTGTGCTGGGCGTCCAGTACAACGGCATCCTGTCCGAACCCGCGCCGCTGGTCGTCCGCGAGCCGGGCCACTGGTTCTGGGCGGGCACCGGGCTCAAGGACGGCGAGGAGATACCCGGCCTCGTGGGCGGCGAGGCCGACGGCTACGACGACCGGATGCCCTCCCCCGAGGGCGCCGACCGCACCCTCCTCTCGGAGTCCCCCTACGGCGACTCCTTCGGCAAGGGCGGCGGCCGCGGACGGCGCATCCAGAACACCAGCCTCTGCGAACACGAGGACGGCACCCTCGTCTTCACCGCCGGCACCTTCCACTGGCCCCTCGCCCTGCACGACCCGACCCACCACGACCCCCGCGTCGAACGCGCGACACGCAACCTCATCGAACGGATGCTGGAAGCGCGCCTGCAGACCGAGGTCTGACCGGGTGGACCGGGTGGACCGGTTGGACCAGGTGGACCGGTTGGACCAGGTGAACCGGGTGGACCAGGTGAACCAGGTGAACCGGGTGGACCGGTTGGACCGGGTGGACCGGTTGGACCGGGTGGACCGGGTGGACCGGTTGGGGAAGTCACGGTCGGTCTACGTACGGCGGCGGTTGAGCAAGCCGATGAGCGTGGCCAGGTCGGCGGCGCCCGCCGGGTCGTCCGCGTAGCGGATGGTCTGCAGGGGCCAGACCTCGGGCAGGACGACGTCCTCGCGGGCCAGGACGTGGACCAGGGTGAGCAGGGCCGCACGGGCATTGCCGTCCGTGAAGGGATGGAAGAACGCCACGTCGAGGTAGACACGGGCCGCGCGGCCCGCGAGCGGGACTCCCGGATCGGCCGCCTCGTGCAGGCAGGCGGCGAAGTCCGCTTGGGTACGCGGAGTCAGGCCTTGACATGCTCCTCGCCTTGAAAGGCGAGGATTCTGGCCTTCTCTACCGGTTGCCGTGCCGCTACGCGGCGCGGTTTCCGGTGGGGAATCCGTGGCTTCCTGTTTCTTCGTGCTGTGCCAGAACGGGTTCTGGTCTTACCGGCGCTCCGCAGGCTGTTACCGCCAGTCCGGCGGCCTGTTTGACGTTGATCGCGGCGTTGTGGTCCCGGTCGTGGAGGGTGCCGCAGGCGGCACAGGTCCATTCCCGGATGTTGAGGGGTTTGGGTCCGTCCTTGACACCGCAGGTGGAGCAGGTCTGGGAGGTCGGCTCGAACCGGCCGATCTTGACCAGGGTGCGGCCGTACCGGGCCGCTTTGTACTCCAGCATGCTGATGAACGAGGACCATCCCGCGTCGTGCACGGACTTGGCCAGCTTCGTGCGGGCCAGTCCCACCACGGACAGGTCCTCCACGGCGATCCCTTGGTTCTCGGAGATCAGCTTCGTGGAGAGCTGGTGGTGGAACTCTCGGCGTGCGTCGGCGACCTTGGCGTGGGCGCGGGCGACCTTCACGCGGGCCTTGGCGCGGTTCTTGCTTCCTTTCTGCTTGCGGGAAAGCTCCTGCTGGGCTTTCTTCAGCTTCTTCTCCGCGCGCCGCAGGAAGCGCGGAGAGTCGATCTTCGTGCCGTCGGACAGGACGGCGAAGTGGGTCAGGCCGAGATCGATGCCGATGGTGCGGTCGGTTTCGGGCATCCGTGTCGCGTCGGCGGCGGGGTCGGTGTCGATGACGAAGGAGGCGAAGAACCTGCCGGCCGCATCCTTGACGACGGTGACGGAGGTGGGGGTGGTGGGCAGCATGCGGGACCACTTCACCTTCACCGCGCCGATCTTCGGCAGGTTCAGCCGGCCGCCGTCGGTGATGCTCCAGCGGGCGTTGGCGGTGAACCGGATCGACTGCCTCGCGTCCCTGCGGGACTTGAAGCGTGGGGCACCCAGCTTGGGTCCCTTGCGGGTGCCCTTGAGGGAGGCGAAGAAGTTGCGGTACGCGGTCTCGGCGTCCCGCAGGGACTGCTGGAGCGCCACCGCGGAGACCTCGCCGAGCCAGGACCGTTCCGCTGTCCGCTTCGCCTCGGTGACCAGCTTCCGGGACAGCTGACCGGCCGTCGGGAACGGCTGCCCGGCCTTTCGAGCGTCCTCGCGGGCGCGCACGGCGTCGTTGAACACGACGCGGGCGCATCCGAACGCCTTCGCCAGCGCGGTGCGCTGACCGGCATCCGGGTACACGCGAAACGAGTACCGGAGCTGCATGGCGATCACACTAGACACGCCGAACAAGCGCCGCCACCGGGAACGTATGAGCGACTCGTCACCGGTGGTGAAGCGAAGTCCGGCTCCGCCGGAACGACACCGCGACGCTCCGCGTCGCAGGCATGCGATTCGCTTCACCACCGGGGTGAACCCCGGTGCACTGCGAATGAATCCCGGTAGCAAGGCGATCAGATCGGCTGCCTGTTCCTCCCGCCCGCACGCGCGACACCAGGCCTGGACGTCATCAGCCGAGGGGGGCGTACGGGCATTCATGATCCGTGATGACTTGGACGGATGCCAGCCACAACGGGCCGCGATCTCCCGCCCGGTCAGCCCTGCATCCCAGCACAACTCGGCGAGGCGATCCGCCAGAACCTGCCGGGACTGCTGGGCACTTGAGGACGGTGAGAGAGACATGACTGTGTCGAGTCAGCGGGGCCTGTACGCCTCGTGCGGGATCGCGCGTTGCCACACCGCTTCGAAGGCGTCGGTGCACAGCCTCACCTGTGCCGGATCATCCGTGTACTCCCGGCCGTCCTGATCCAACTGACCGTCCCCGGTGAAGTGGTGGAACAGCGCTTGCACTCCGTCGAACACCCAGAAGTCCGTACCCGGCAGCGCGAGATCCGTGGTCTGCCGTCTCGGCAGCCATCGGACGTGTTCGCCCGCCACGACGTTCGTGAACGTGCCGTCGTACTCGTACCGCACATACTCACTGATCGGTTCAGAGATTATGCGGGCACGACGGACCACGACACCACGAGACGCGGCATCGCGCACCGCATCGTGCCAGCCGCCCCACCATGAGGACCGGTCTGCGGGGTCGAGCCGCCTGCCCTGCTGCCACGCGATGAACTCCGGGTCGTCGAGCATGTAGCTGTCGCGCAACTCGAGGTGCACTGCCGAATGTTGAGCCCTCGCCAGGGCGCTACGTGCTGGAGGTTGCACTTTCCGTCTCTCCGTTGCCGTTGTCCGGGCGGGGGATGTACTTCAGCATGACCGCCGGGAGCCTGACGATCGTCTCGTGGTCGGGGACATCCGTGGAGTGGCCGGGGATCGAACCGACATCCTGGCACTCTTTCACTTCTTCTTCGGTTGCCTTGTACGACTGGATCAGGAGATCACCCGTCTCTTCGTGAAGCCAGATCGTCGGAGACTCGTCGGTGGGCGTGTTGGGGATGATGCCTAGCCTCGCGCTTTCATGAGGTGGGCTGTCCGGCAGGCGGTCAGGAAAGCAGAAAGTGCCTCTGACCAGCGAGAATGAGGATTGTCTAGGTCCTT
>NZ_JBITCT010000082.1:0-25675 GCF_044453465.1 Streptomyces sp. NPDC051677 | reverse complement strand
CGGGGCGACCCTCCGCCTTGCGATCGCACGCTCCCCCATGACGCCGCCGGGCCTGCCCTGCGGGCAGACGACGCTACTTTCGAAACACGCCCTAGGCGGTCCGCGTTCCCCTGACCCGGCGCCACACAGTCGGGGCCGCGCTGACCACCACGGTCAGCGCGACCGCGGCGAGCACGCCCTCCCAGGGCTCGTCGAACAGCGAGCCGCCGAGGATCCCGATCAGCTGGTAGGTCACGGCCCAGGCCAGACACGCCGGGAGGTTGCCCCGGACGAAACGGCGCAGCGGCCACCTCGCCATCAGACAGGCCAGCATCACCGGGATGCGGCCCGCCGGCACCAGCCGGGACAGGACCAGCACCGCGGTGCCGTGGTCGGCGAGCTTCCCCTGCGCCTGCGCCAGCCGCTCCTCCGGAGCCCGCGAGCGGATCGCCTCCAGCCAGCGCGAGCCGTTCTTCGACCGCATTCCGCGCCGCCCCAGCCAGTACAGCGCCGCGTCCCCGCAGAACGCCGCGAGGGACGCCGTCACGAACACCAGCGCCAGCGCGAACGGCGCCGTCTGATGGAAGGCGACCACCGCCGCCGAACTCACCAGCGCCCCCGTCGGCACCACCGGCACCAGCGCCCCGATCAGCACCAGCAGGAACAGCGACGGATACCCGAGGGCCTGCTGCGCGGGCGACGCCGGAACGGACGTCACGGCCGCGGCGGCGAGCCACCACCTCACCGCGCGACCTCCACGCGCACGCTCTCCCCGTGCCCGAGCCGGTGCACGACCACCCCCGGCGCGCGCTCCGCCGCGAGCCGTACGAACTCCTCGCCGGGCGCATGGAATTCATGGGGGCGCACGGCGTCCATGCCGATCGGCCAGTACGTGCCGTAGTGCACCGGCACCGCACTGCGCGGCGCCAGCCGGGCCAGCGCCTCCGCCGCGCGCCCCGCGTCCAGGTGCCCCTCGCCGAGATACGGCCCCCAGCCGCCCACCGGCAGCAACGCCACGTCGACCGGACCGACCTCCTCGGCCATGTCCGCGAACAGGCCGGTGTCCCCGGCGAAGTACGTCCGGGCCTCGCCTTCGACGACGTACCCGAGCGCGGGGGAGTGGTGCCGGCCGACCGGCAGCCGCCGCCCGTCGTGGCGCGCGGGCACGGCCCGTATCCGTACCGAGCCCACGGTCCTCTCGTCGCCCGGCGCCATCTCGCTCAGCCGCAGATGCCGCAGGCGCCGCAGCCCGGGGACGGCGCGCGGCGCGCCCCGGGGCACCAGCAGGCGCGTGCCCGGCGCAAGGCGCGCCAGCGAGGGCAGATGCAGATGGTCGGCGTGCAGGTGGGAGACGAGCACCACGTCCGCGCGCCAGGCGCCGGGCGGGGGCAGCGCGCCTCGGCGGCGACGCAGATGCGCGAGGCGGCGGGCGAACAGGGGATCGGTGAGCACGCGCACGTCCGAATCCTCGACCGTGCAGGTGGCGTGACCCCACCAGGTGATCTCCACCGGCACCTCTTTGCCTCCTTCGCGCGACTCCCCCGAAGCCTACGGGCAGGAGTAGGGTCGGCGGCGAAACCCGGAGGTGAGGGGGACGCCATGGGACCGGTGCGGGTCATGCGGGTCACGGCGATCGCGAGTCTGACGCCGCTGGAGGAACTGGACGACGATCCCTTCCTGGTGGACTCCCGCAGCCAGCACGCGATGTGCGCGCGGTGGGCCGCGGAACGCGGATACGTCGTCAGCCGCGAGCTGCTGGTGCGCGGGCTGCGCGCCGACCACTGCGTGCTCTGGGACGGGGTCCGGCCCGGCGCCGATCTGTTCGTCGCGCCGAGCCGCAGGGTGCTGGAGAGCGCGCTGTCGTCCGTGGAGGAGTTCGCCGAGGAGTGCGCCCGGCGCGGGGTGCGGGTGGTGACGGTCGGCAGCGCCGAGCCCGCCTACGACGCGCAGATGAAGGCCCACGTGCACCGCCGCCTGTCGATGCCGACGGCCGGCTACGACGGGCGGTAGACCGCCTGGGCGCGACATGGTCACAGGGGTGGCCGACGTCGCGATGTGACAGGGTGGAGGGCGGCCCCCGCGGGCGTCGGGGCCGGAACGCGAGGTGTACGGGGCGTGGGTGGGTTGCGGTGGCGGCGGGCCGTCAGCCAGGCCGGGCGGAGCGTCGCGGTGTGGGGGGTCTCCACGCTCACGATGCTGGTGCTCGCGGGGATCCTGCCGGACTTCCGGCTGCAGTCCGCCGACGGCGACAGCGCCACCACCATCGCCATGACCGCGGCCGTCGGCGCCGGCGTGTTCGGTGTGCTGTCGGCCCTGGTCTGGCCGCTGCTGGTGCGTCTCCTCCTGCTCGTCCCGGCGCTGGTCCTGGGTCTGCTGGTGTTCTTCCTCAACGGCTCGCTGCTGCTGCTCGCCCTGCGGCTGAACCCCTCCGGGCAGAGCGAGGCGGCGCCCGAGACCGCCGTCATCGTCGCCGCCGTGATGTCCGCCGTCGCCTCCGCGACGGGCGGCGCCCTGGCCGTGCGCGACGACGACGCCTACCGCCGCCGCCTCTACCGCCTGGCCGACCGCCGCCGAAGAGGCGGCCCCGCCTGCCCCGCCGCCCCCGGCACCCTCTTCCTCCAGCTCGACGGCGTCGGCCACGACGTGCTGGTCGCGGCCGTGGGGAAGGGCCTGATGCCGACGGTCGCGAGATGGCTGGGCGGCCCGCCGCGGCCGGGCCACGCCCAGGACGCGGCACACCGTCCCACCCATCGCCTCACCCCCTGGCACACCGACTGGTCCAGCCAGACCGGCGCCAGCCAGCTCGGCATCCTGCACGGCAGCAACCACGACGTGCCCGCCTTCCGCTGGTACGAGAAGGACAGCGGGGAGGTGATGGTCTGCAACCGGCCCACCAGCGCCGCCGAACTCCAGCGCCGCGCCGTCGAACACACCGGTGACGGCGGGCTGCTGTCCGCCGACGGCGCCAGCCGCGGCAACCTCTTCAGCGGCGGCGCCGACGAACAGGCCCTCGTGCTGTCCATAGCCGCCCGCCGCCGCAGCCGGGAGACCCGCTCCCGGTCCGGTTACTTCGCCTACTTCTCCGACCCGGCCAACGCCGTGCGCACCGCCCTGTCCTTCGTCGCCGAGGTCGTCCGGGAGATCGCCCAGTCCACCCGCGCCCGGCTGCGGGCCGAACGGCCCCGCGTCGGCCGCGGCGGCCTCTATCCGTTCGTCCGCGCCTTCGCGACCGTCGTCGAACGGGACGTCGTGGTGGCCGCCGTGATGGGCGACATGCTCGCCGGCCGCACCGCCGTCTACGCCGACCTGGTGGCGTACGACGAGGTCGCGCACCACTCCGGGCCGCTCGGCCGGGACACCGAGCAGGTCCTCGGCCGCCTGGACCGGGCGCTCGCGCTGATCGAGAACGTCGCCGAGCACGCGCCCCGCCCGTACCGGATCGTCGTCCTGTCCGACCACGGCCAGAGTCCCGGCGAAACGTTCCGCGCCCGCTACGGCCTCACCCTCGGCGACCTGGTGCGGGCCGGCTGCGGGCTGCCCGTGCCGCGCAAGGCGGAACGCACCCACAGCGGCGCCGAGGCCCGCGCGGCCGTCCGCGCGGCGCTGCGCCGGCCCGTCGAGGAGGGCGGCGCGCGGCACCGCCCGTCCGGCCGCGGCTCGGAGCCGATCGTGCTGGCCTCGGGGAACCTGGGCCTGATCTCCTTCCCGGACGTGCCGCACCGGATGAGCAAGGAGGAGATCGACGCCCGTCACCCCGCCCTGCTGACCACCCTCGCCAACCACCCCGGCATCGGCTTCCTCCTGGTGCGCAGCGAGGAGCACGGCGGGGTCGTCCTCGGCGCGTACGGCGCGGAGATCCCCCTCGACCGACTCGACGGCGATCCCGGCCCGTTGGCCGCCTTCGGGCCCGGCGCGGCCGACGCCGTGCGCCGCACCCACTCCTTCCCGCACACCGCCGACGTCATGGTCAACTCCTTCCATGAACCGGCCGACGGCGAGGTCCTCGCCTTCGAGGAGCAGATCGGCTCCCACGGCGGCCTCGGCGGCGCCCAGGCCCGCCCGTTCCTGCTGTCCCCGCTCGCCCTGTCCGCGCCCGTCGTGGACGACGGGGAGCTGACCGGCGCGGAGCA
This sequence comes from Streptomyces sp. NPDC051677, assembly GCF_044453465.1. Taxonomy (NCBI): domain Bacteria; kingdom Bacillati; phylum Actinomycetota; class Actinomycetes; order Kitasatosporales; family Streptomycetaceae; genus Streptomyces; species Streptomyces sp. NPDC051677. Next base: position 21,566 of record NZ_JBITCT010000082.1, on the reverse strand, counting down.
CGTCCACCGCGTCCTGCGCCGCTGGCTGCGCGAGTCCAACGGCCCCCAGGTGCCCCTGGAAACGGCCCCGGAGGAGCACGCCGCCTGAAAATCGGCTGCACCGACGGGTCCGTACGCGCACACTGTCCGTACGGATCTGTCCGTCCTTCCCGCGCACTCGCGCACCCTTGTCGAGTTCCCCCAAGGAGCCTTCCTTTGCAGGCTGCCGTGACCGTCACGCCCTCCCGTGTCCCCGAACTCCTGCTCGGTCTCGCCGTCGTGCGGCCGGTGTTCCTCTGGGGCGCCCCCGGCATCGGAAAGTCCTCCCTGGTCAGGGAGTTCGCCGAGTCGCTCGGGCTGGACTGCGTCAGCCTGCTCGGTACGCAGCTCGCGCCCGAGGACCTCATCGGCGTCCCCCAGATCCGCGACGGGCGGTCGGTGTTCTGCCCGCCGGAGGCCATCGCCCGCGACGAGCCGTACTGCCTGTTCCTGGACGAGCTGAACGCGGCCACGCCCGACGTGCAGAAAGCGTTCTACTCGCTGATTCTCGACCGCCGGATCGGCGACTACGAGCTGCCGAAGGGCTCGATCGTCATCGGCGCAGGGAACCGGGCCACGGACAACGCGCTCGCCCGGCCCATCGCCTCCGCGCTCGTCAACCGACTCACCCACGTCCACCTGGAGGCGTCCGCGCGGGACTGGCTGAACTGGGCCGCGGGCAACGCCATCCACCCGTGGATCCTCGACCACCTCACCGACCGGCCCGACCACCTGTGGTCCAAGCCGCCGAAAACAGAGGAACCGTTTTCGACGCCCCGTTCCTGGCACATGCTCTCCGACGCCCTGCACTCCTTCGGGCGCGACCTCGACGAGGACACCCTCAAGGTCCTCGCGCACGGCACGCTGACGCCCGCCCACGCCACCGCCTTCTGCGGCTACGTCAAGATCGTCCGCAGCCGGTACGGCATCGAGGCCATCCTCAAGGGCGAGGCCTCCTGGCCGCACCGCGTCGAGGACCGTGACCTGCTCTACTACCTCGCCGACTCGTTCCGCGGCCGACTGGTCAAGGAGCTGCCGGCCGTCAAGGAACGCATGTCGGCGAACGGCCGGCAGACCGCGTACCGGGCCAAGTCGCTGCTCGTGCAGCTCGCCGAGATCTCCGTCGAGGTCGCCCAGACCGTCATCGCCTCCGACGCCGACGGCAACCCCGTGCTGCCCGCCTGGTTCCTGGTCGAGGCGGCCCGCGACATGCCCCGCCTGGTGGAGGCCCGCCGGTGAACCGTGAGGCCCGTGACAAGAAGAAGCGGGACCTCGCGACGGAGTCGTTCGAGTTCGGGGTGGCGCTGCTGCGCCAGAACCCGGCGCTGGCCGCCATCGAGTTCGACACCTGCCGCCGCGAGGGGTGCGGCCTGGCGCCCCGCGACGGTCTCGTCCGCGCCGACTCCAACGGCGTCCTGCACGCCCACCCGACCCGGATCGCCGACGTCGGCCACTGGGCCTGGTCCCTCGCGCACGCCGCCCTGCACCTCGGCTTCGGACACCTCCCGGCGGCCAAGGACGCGCGCGCCCAGCCCGACCGGTACGAGCTCGCCGCCCGCTGCGCCGTCGTCAACCGCTTTCTGCTGACCTTCCGCGTCGGCGCCGCCCCGGACGACCTGCCGCCGTCGTACCCCGGCGGCGACGAGGAACAGCTCGCCGCCCGCTGGCGGCGCACCGGGCTCCCGGCCGCCTACGCGCACTGCGGCACGGCGGGGACGGCCGCCGACCAGATGCTCGTGCCATGGCCCTGGTACGGCCGCCAGACGCCGGACTGGCCGCTGGCGTTCGCCACCGCCCTGACCCGGACGGTGTCCGCCGCGATGGACATGGCGGGCGGCCGCCGGGACTCCCTGGACAGCGCGGCGCCCGTCCAACGCCCCTGGGAGCGCGCGCTGAGCTGGTTCGTCTCGTCCTACCCTCCCCCAGAGGGGGGACCCCCAGCTCGGCGGCCTCGCGGCCGGCGTCAAGCTCGTCGCCGACGCCGAACTCGCCCGCGCCCACGGCATCTCCGTCGCCGCCGTGAACGCGGAAGCGGGGGAGATCTACGTCAACCCGCTGCGGACGTTCGACGACGAGGAGTGGCGGTTCGTCCTCGCCCACGAGATGCTGCACGCCGCCCTGCGCCACGGCGACCGCTGCGGCGCCCGCGACCCCTACCTCTTCAACGTCGCCTGCGACTACGTCATCAACGGCTGGCTGCGCGAGATGCAGGTCGGCGTCATGCCCGAAGGCCTGCTGTACGACGCGGAGCTGGCGGGCCTGTCCGCCGAGGAGGTCTACGACCGCATCGCCGTGGACCTGCGCCGGATGCGGCGCCTGGCCACTCTGCGCGGCAAGGGCCTCGGCGACATCCTCGGCGCCCCGCTCGGCCCGCCCGGTGACTACGTCGACCTCGACGGCTTCTACCGCCGCGGCCTCGCCCAGGGCCTCGACCTGCACCAGCGGCAGGAACGCGGCTTCCTGCCCGGCGGGTTGGTGGAGGAGATCCGGGCGCTCAGCCACCCGCCGCTGCCCTGGGACGCCCGACTCGCCCGCTGGTTCGACGAGTTCGTGCCACGCCCCGAGCCGCTGCGGACGTACGCCCGGCCCGCGCGCCGTCAGGCCTCCACCCCCGACATCCCGCGCGCCGGCCGCTGGTTCCCGCCCGAGGAGACAGCCCGCTGCACGTTCGGCGTCGTCCTGGACACCTCCGGCTCCATGGACCGCACCCTCCTCGGCAAGGCGCTCGGCGCGATCGCCTCGTACGCCGAGGCCCGCGACGTCCCGGCCGCCCGGGTCGTGTTCTGCGACGCGGCCCCGCACGACGCGGGCTATGTGCCGGTCACCGAGATCGCCGGCCGGGTCCGGGTGCACGGACGCGGCGGTACGGTCCTGCAGCCAGGCATCGACCTGCTGCAGCGCGCCGACGACTTCCCGCCCGGCGCGCCCCTCCTCGTCATCACCGACGGCTGGTGCGACACCCTGCGGGTGCGGCGTGAGCACGCCTACCTGATACCGCAGGGCCGTCACCTGCCGTTCACCGCGCAAGGACCGGTGTTCCGGGTGCGGTGAGGCGGAGTGTGATCGGATGGGGGCAGGGGACCCGGAAACGGGTCCGCCCGCCAGCCTCCACGCGAAAGGAAGAAACGTGGCCACCACGCGCTCCGCACACACCGTCTGGGAAGGCAACCTGCTCGAGGGCAACGGTGTCGTGTCCTTCGACTCCTCCGGCGCCATCGACCCGCAGCCCGTGACGTGGGCCTCCCGTTCCCAGGAGGCGAACGGAAAGACCAGCCCCGAGGAGCTGATCGCGGCCGCCCACTCCAGCTGCTTCTCCATGGCCTTCTCGCACGCCCTCGCCGGCGCAGGCACCCCGGCCACGAAGCTCGTCGCCTCGGCCGACGTCACCTTCCAGCCGGGGGAGGGCATCACCGGCATCCACCTGACCGTGGAGGGCACCGTGCCCGGCCTCGACGAGGAGGGCTTCGTCGCCGCGGCCGAGCAGGCCAAGGTCAACTGCCCGGTCAGCCAGGCCCTCAAGGCCGTCCCGATCACCCTCTCCGCCAAACTCGCCTGACCACCCCCAACGAGGCCCGGGGCGCGGACCCCGCCACACCCCCGCACCCCGGCCCCCTCCACCTTGGCCCCCTGCACCCCGGGCCCCTGGCCCCGGCCCCCCCGGGCCCCGCACCGCGGTCCTTTGCACCCTGGGTTCCCCGCGCTCTGGCTCCCGCGCCGGCCTCGCGCCCCGGGCCCTTGCAGCCCGGGCCTCCGCGCCCGGATCCCGCCCTTGGGCCCTGTACCCGGGCTCCCGCGCCTCGGCCCCCTGCACCCAGGGTCCCTGGCCCCGGCCCCCCCGGGCCTCGCACCCCGGCCCTCGCACGTCGGCCGCCCGGGCCCCCGTCCCCCGCACCCCGGCTCTCTGCACCCTGGGTTCCCCGCGCCCGGATCCCTGCCCGGGGCCTTGTACCCGGGCTCCCGCGCCGGGTTCCCCGCGCTCTCGCTCCCGCGCCGGGTTCCCCGCGCCCTGGGCCCTCGCACTGCGGGCCCCTTGTGTCCGGACTCCGCGCCCGGGCCCCTGCGCCGGGTTCTCCGCGCCGGGATCCCCGCGCCCGGGCCCCCGCCCCCAGATCCCCGCGCCGGGCCCCGCGTCCGGACCCCCGTGCGCCTGTCGGTTCCGGGTGGGTGGGGGGCGGGTATAACCGTCTGCGTCCGAGGGGGCGTGAGGGGGAGGGGGCGACGGTGCCGGGAACTGCCGACCGGGAGGCGGTGCTCGACTCGGCCGTACGCGAACGCACCCGTGTCCTGGTGCTGTTCGGGCTGGCGGGCCGGGTCGCCCCGCCCGGCCCCGGCGCGTCGGGCCACCGGCTCGTCGACGCGTTCGACTTCGGCCGGTTCACCCAGCACCTGCGCTCCGGCGAACCGCTGCTCCCCGTGGCGGTGCTCATCGAGAGCGTGGCGCCCGGGGAGCTGCGGCTGCCGGAGCGGGCCCGCGGGCTCGCCCTGACCGGGGCGCGCATCCTGCTCGTCACCACCCCGCGCGGCGACGCCACCCTGCTGCTGGACTGCGACTTCGCCGACGAGACCCCGGCCGACGCGGTCGCCTCCTGGCTGGCGGGCACCTGCTTCGACCGGCACGCCATCCACCTCGGCGCCCGCCCGCTGCTCGACGCGCTGACCGACCGGCTCGGCCTGTCCGAGCCGCTCGCCTTCGGCCAGAACGTCCACCAACTCGTCTTCCCCGGCGGCCGGTTGCGTGAGGAACTGCTCCACGCCCAGAACACCGACGAGACCCTGCTCGCCGAGCCGCTGGGCGAGATGATCTACCGGGGCCGGCTCCCCGGCCCCGCCGCCGCCCACCCGGGCGCCGCCCGCGTCCCGCATCTGCACCACCACGGCGTGACCCTCACCGCCCACGGCCGCGGCGTCTCCGTGCAGACGGGCTGGGCCCCGCACGTGGAGAACGGCCTGGCCGTGGTCGCCCTCTGCATGGTCTCCGCGCTGTCCGTCCTGCAGCGCACCCGGCTGGCCGCCTTCGACGTGATGCGCGCCAACGAACAGGCCCCGGCCCACTCCCCGGCCGAGATCCGCACCCTCATCTCCCGCCTCTCGGCCGGCGTGAACGAACTCCAGCTCGACCTGGCCTTCGGCGTCGAGGCGTACGTGGACAGCCTGCTGATCCCGGAGATGGTCACGGAGGGCTTCCAGTCCTCCCTCCGTGACACGCTCGGCGTGCGCGACAGCCTCGACAACTCCGCACGCATGGTCGAGCGCCTCACCTCAGTGATCAACGCCCGCTCCGCGGCCCTCGACGCGGCCCTCGCCGAGCGGGCCGAACGCCGCGACCGCACCGTCTCCGGCCTGGTCGCGGCGGCCACCCTGATCGCCTTGCCCCCGACGCTGCTGCTGGCGTTCTTCGGGGTCAACGGCACGAACGTGGACGATCACCGCTCCATCTTCGACCTGCGGGAGTACGGGACGGCGTACGTCGTGGCCTGGCTGCCCTTCGTCGCCCTGGTGCTGATCGGCTGGGTCCTGCTGCGGCGTGCCGCCCGCCGCTCCCGTACGCTCCTCACCGACCCCGGCGACGCCCCGGCCCGTGCCCCGGCCGTCGTCCCCGCACCCCGTCCGCCGTCCGGGAGCTGAGCACCGTGCCACCCCGCCCCGCCGTCTCCGCCCACCGCGGCGGCTCCGAGCGCTTCGAGGCCGCCACCCGGGAGGCGTACGAGGACGCGCTCGGCTCCGGGGCGGAGTACGTCGAGTTCGACGTCCGGCGGACCGCCGACGGCGTCTTCGTCGTCCACCACGACGCCCGGGCCGGCCGCGGTGGACCGCCGCTCGCCCGGATCACGTACGCCGAGCTGTGCGGACGCGTCGGACACACCGTTCCCGTCGCCGAGGACGTGATGACACTGGTCGCCGGGAGACTCGTCGGCCACCTGGATCTGAAGGAAACCGGTTACGAGCGGGAGCTCGTCGACCGGGCGGTCGCCCTGCTCGGCCGGGACGGGTTCGTCGCCACCTCCCTGGAGGACGCGTCCGTCGCCGCGATCACCCGGGCCTTCCCGGGCGTGCGTACGGCCCTTTCGCTGGGGCGTGACCGCAAGGAGGTGGGGGCGGCACGGCTCGCGGGCACCCGGGCGAGCGAGCTGTTCCCGATGCGGCGGCTGCGGGCCTGCGGGGCGCACGGGGTGGCCGTGCACCATCGGCTCGCCCGCGCCACGGTGCTGCGCGGGGCGGCCCGGCACCGCCTGTTCACCATGGTGTGGACGGTCAACGACGACCGCGGGCTGCGGACGTTCCTGGCCGACACCCGGGTGGACGTCCTGGTCACGGACCGGCCGCGGCGGGCGGTGGAGCTGCGCGGGGAGCCGCATCGGACGCTGCCGGCGGGGCACCTGTCCCATTGACAGCCGCAGCTTCAGGTCCTGTCCTGGAGGTACGGGTGGCTTTCTGCTCCCCGGGCGAGCAGCCCTGGGCGGAAGGGGACAGCGATGGGACGTCCGGTCGGAATCGATCTCGGGACCACGAACTCGGTGGTGGCCGTGCTGGAGGGCGGCGAGCCCACCGTCATCGCCAACGCGGAGGGCGCGCGGACCACGCCGTCGGTGGTGGCCTTCGCCAAGAACGGGGAGGTGCTCGTCGGCGAGGTGGCCAAGCGGCAGGCGGTGACCAACGTCGACCGCACCGCCCGCTCGGTCAAGCGGTACATGGGCGACGCGCACTGGCGCTTCCCCGAGCAGGAGGCCGCCGACAGCATCGACGGCACCCGCTACCGGGCCCAGGAGCTCTCCGCGCGCGTCCTGCAGAAGCTGAAGCGGGACGCCGAGGCCTACCTCGGCGAGGACGTCACCGACGCGGTGATCACCGTGCCCGCCTACTTCGACGACGCCCAGCGGCAGGCCACGAAGGAGGCCGGGGAGATCGCGGGTCTGAAGGTGCTGCGGATCATCAACGAGCCGACCGCCGCCGCCCTCGCCTACGGCCTCGACCGCGGCGAGGAGCAGACGGTCCTCGTCTTCGACCTCGGCGGCGGCACCTTCGACGTGTCGCTCCTGGAGATCGGCGAGGGCGTCATCGAGGTCAAGGCCACCAACGGCGACACCCACCTCGGCGGCGACGACTGGGACCAGCGGGTCGTCGAGTACCTGGTGAAGAAGTTCAAGGGGCAGCACGGCATCGACCTCGGCAACGACAGGATGGCGGTGCAACGGCTGCGCGAGGCCGCCGAGAAGGCCAAGATCGAGCTGTCGTCCTCCTCCGAGACGACCGTCAACCTCCCGTATGTCACGGCGTCCGCCGAAGGTCCGCTCCACCTCGACGAGAAACTGACGCGCGCTCAGTTCCAGGACCTCACCTCCGACTTGCTCGACCGCTGCAAGCAGCCGTTCCACCAGGCGGTGAAGGACGCGGGCGTGAAGCTGTCCACGATCGACCACGTCATCCTCGTCGGCGGCTCGACGCGGATGCCCGCGGTGACCGAGCTGGTACGGGAGTTGACCGGCAAGGACCCCCACAAGGGCGTGAACCCCGACGAGGTCGTGGCCGTCGGCGCCGCCCTCCAGGCCGGGGTGATCCGCGGCGACGTCAAGGACGTCCTGCTGCTCGACGTCACCCCGCTGTCCCTGGGCATCGAGACCAAGGGCGGCATCATGACCAAGCTCATCGAACGCAACACCACCATCCCCACCCGGCGTTCGGAGATCTTCACCACGGCCGCCGACAACCAGCCCTCGGTCGGCATCCAGGTCTACCAGGGCGAACGGGAGATCGCCGCGTACAACAAGAAGCTCGGCGTCTTCGACCTCACGGGCCTGCCGCCCGCTCCGCGCGGGGTGCCGCAGATCGAGGTGGCCTTCGACATCGACGCCAACGGGATCATGCACGTCTCCGCGAAGGACCTGGCCACGGGCCGCGAGCAGAAGATGACCGTGACCGGCGGCTCGGCGCTCCCCAAGGACGACATCGACCGCATGATGCGCGACGCCGAGCAGTACGCGGAGGAGGACCGCAGGCGCCGGGAGGCGGCCGAGACCCGCAACCAGGCCGAGCAACTCGTCTACCAGACCGAGAAGTTCCTCCGGGAGAACGAGGAGCGGGTGCCCGCCGAGACGAAGGGGGAGGTGGAGTCGGCGGTCGCGGACCTCAAGGCCCTGCTGGAGCGCGACGCCGACACGGGCGCCCTGCGCGAGGGCGTGGACAGGCTCTCCTCGGTCAGCCAGCGGATGGGCCAGGCCATGTACGCGCAGGCCCAGCAGCAGCCGGCCGAGGGGGCGGCCGGGGACGCCGCCGGGGAGCACCCCTCGTCGTCCACCTCGGCGCAGGACGACGAGCAGGTGGTCGACGCGGAGATCGTCGACGACGAACGCGACACCAGGGGCGGGGCGGCCTAAGGGCGACCGGGGCGCACCCCGGCGCTTCCCTCAGGCGAGGCCGGCCAGGCCCTGGATCGCCGACTGGGCCCACTCCTGCGCCCCTACCGCCGTACCGGCCGCGAGGCCGGTCGCGACGGGGGCGAGGGCTCCCCTGAGCAGGGTCACCGCACGGCGGAGCCTGCCGGGCTCGGGGGACTGCGGGCCGGTGATCTCCGCGAGGACCTCCTGGGCCGCGCTCTCGGCGTCCTCGCGCTCCCGGTCGCCGAGGCCGGCCCCGGGCAGTTGCCGGAGCAGGTCGGTCACCAGCGTCGCCAGCGCCTCGTAGCCGGGGGCGACCGCGGTGTTGAGCTGCTGGTTCTGGGTGACCGTCTCGTTGTTCCAGGAGATCTGGGAACCCGAGACGTTCCCGTGGAACACCGGACCGTCGTAATGGTGCACCTGCTGCGGCTCGCTCATCGGTCGACTCCGTCCTGATCGCTGTGGTTGGTCTGCTGCTGGACGACGCTGTTGTTGCCCCATGCCACCTGGATGCCGTGGACATCGCCGTGGAAGACGGGCCCGTTGAAGATCTGGACGATCGACGGCGGAGGCGTGGCCGGCGGGGTGCTCTTGTCCACGATCGGGAGGGACGTGCGCAGCGCGACCAGTTCGACGCTGCCGTTGTCCCGTACGGCCTTGCCCTTCGTGCCCGTGACGGAGCAGTTCACCAGCCGGCCGCCGGCCGCGTCGTCGAAGCTCGCCCCGAAGGACCCGCAGTCGTCGAACCGGCTGTCGGCGACGTCCAGCAGCGCGGAGTCCTTTCCGGCGATCCCGAACGACGCGGATCCGGTGACGGCGAGGTTCCTCGCGACGAGTCTGGACGTGCCGTACGCGATGGCGCCGCCGGAACTCACCGCCGTGGCCTCGCAGTCGTGCAGGTGCAGCTGGGCCTCCTCGCCGACGCCGAAGCCCAGCAGCCCGCGGTGGGCCGAGACGTTCCTGAGGGTGACGCGGGACTGACCGAGCACGGCCACGGCGAGCATGTCGAAGTCGCTGAACGTCGTGTCGGTGAGTTCGGCCGTCGTACCGCCGTTGTCCCGGGTCTCCAGGCCGAACGGGCAGCGTTCCACCCGCACGTGCTCGAACACCGCCTTGGACTCCTCACGGACCCGCAGGGCCAGGCTGGTGTGGTCCTCGACGCCGATGCGGGTGAAGGTCCCCCGGGCCTTGTCGGTGACGGCGATGCCGACGTTGCCTCGCGAGATGCGGCAGTCGCTCACCCGTGGAGCGCCGCCCCGCGTCGACAGCACCCCCACGTTCCCCGCCCCGTGGATCTCGCAGTGCTCGAACGTGCCCCGGCCCGACTCCTGGACGTGGATGCCGGTGTCGCGGCAGTCGGCGAACACACAGCCGCGCACGAACGGGTCGGCGCCGCTCGCCACCAGGATCCCGTTCTCGGCGTCGGAGACACGGGTGTCCACGACGCTGCCCCGGGACTGTTCGATGAACGCGAGCGCCGCCATCTGCACGGCGTCGACCGTGCAGTCCTCGACGATCAGTTCGGCCCGGGTGTCCGCGATGACGGCGGCCTTCTCGGTGCCGGTGACCTCGCACCCGGTGAGCCGGGCCCAGGCGTCGCTGACGCGCACGCCGTGGATGCGGCTGCCGTCGATCCGGGTGCCCCGGACCGTGACCCGGGCGCCCTCGATCACCGCGATCGCGTTGTCGGCGGCGGCGGCGAACCGGCAACGCTCGACGTGCCCGGTGGAACCGGCGAACACGGCCCTGCCGTAAAGGAATTGACTGTCTGTCAGCAGTACCGACGTGCCTGGTCGCGCATGTGCGCAGACCCCGTTGTGCGCCCGGACCTCCGACCGGTCGAGGGTGAGGGATCCGGTGCGGCAGTCGACGACACCGGCGTCGGCGTCCCGGCCGACCAGGACGAGGCCGCGGACCACGGCCGATCCGAAGGCCTCGAGGACGGTGCCCCGGGGACGGCTCACCACCACGGAGCCGGGCTCACCGAGGGCGACCAACTCGATCTCACCCTGGAGGGCGAGGGGCAGCGGTTCCTGGTAGTGGCCGGGCGCGATCTCGACCCGCGCGGCCCGGCCCCGCCCGGCCGCGGCGCGCAGCGCGGACCCGATGTCGAAGTGGGCGCCACGACCGCCTTGCGGTGAGACGACGTACTTCTTGACCATGACCGCCCCCGCAGCGCCCGCCCGTGCACAACCGTTGACTCCCGGTCATCGATGCTACCGGAGCGGGACGGCCGCGTCGGGTGGGCAGCGAGTGGCCGCGAAGCAGCAGCGGCTCACCTCTTGCGCGCGACCCCCGCGTACACCGGCACGATGCCCTCCGCCTGGACCGCCACGTCCTGGGGTTCCGGCCGCCAGCCGGAGACCGGGATCACGCCCGGGCCGAGCAGGTCCAGGCCCTCGAAGAAGCGGGAGAACTCGGCGAGGGAGCGGGGGTGGAAGGGGGTGCCGCTGCGCCGGAAGTGCTCGGCGGCCTTCCCGACGGCCTCGGGGCTCAGGTCGGGCGTGACCTGGGAGAGGATCAGCCAACTGCCCGGGGCGAGGGCCGCCACGTACCTCTTCAGCAGGCCGTACACGTCGTCGCCGGCCGGGTCCTCGCCCAGGTAGTGCGTGAGCGCCACCAGCGACAGCGCGACCGGCTGCGTGAAGTCCAGCGTGTCGGCGGCCTGGTGCAGCAGCGCGTCGGGATCGCGGACGTCGGCGTGCACGTACTGGGTGACGCCCTCGGCCGAGCCGCGCAGCAGCGCCTCCGCGTGCCGCAGCACGATCGGGTCGTTGTCCGCGTACACCACCGCGCACTCCGGGGCCACGCCCTGCGCCACCTGGTGCAGGTTGGGCTCGGTGGGGATGCCGGTGCCGATGTCCAGGAACTGGCGGGTTCCGGCCTCGGCAGCCACTCGCACGGCCCGCTGCATGAACCGCCGGTTGGCCCGCGCCCCGCGCACCACCGTCCCGTCCACGGCGAGGATTCTGCGGGCCAGCTCCTCGTCCACCGGGTAGTTGTCCTTGCCGCCCAGCCACCAGTCGTACACCCGCGCCGGATGCGGCCGGCTGGTGTCGATGCGGACGGCGGCCTGCTCTGCCTCGGATCCGGTCATGCGGTCTGCTCCTGGAGAGTGGGCGAAGGACGGCCGAACTCAGCTGCTCGCGCTGGCGTCCCGCAGGATCTCCTTGGTGCGCTGCGCGGACGCGGCGTGCGTCGTCATGTGGTCGAGGACCTCCAGATGCGCGGAGACCTCCTTGCGGTCGTCGAGGTACAGCGCGCCGGTCAGGTACTCGGTGACGACCATGTCGGGCAGCTCGGGCTCGGCGAACCGGAACAGCGAGAACGGCGCGGACGTGCCCGGGTGCGGACCGGCCGCGAACTCGGCGATCTGCAGGGTGATCCGGTCACGCTCGGCGAACTCCACGAGCCTGTCGAGCTGTTCGGACATCACGGACGCGTCCACGCTGACCGGGCGGCGCAGCACCGTCTCGTCCATCACCACCCACAGATGGGGCGGGTCGGCGCCCTCCAGCAGCTGCTGGCGCGCCATGCGCAACGACACGTGCCGCTCGATCGTCTCCGGAGTGGTGCGCCCGACCGTCCCGGCCTCCAGCACGGCGCGCGCGTAGTCCTCGGTCTGCAGCAGCCCGGGCACGAAGTGCGGCTCGTACGAGCGGATCAGCCGGGCCGCGCCCTCCAGGCTCACGTACAGGCTGAACCACTCGGGCAGCACGTCGTGGAACCGCTGCCACCAGCCGGGCCGGTTCGCCTCCTCGGTGAGCGAGATGAACGCCTCTGCCTCGTCCTCGGGGACGCCGTACGTCTCCAGCAGCACCTGCACATAGGGGACCTTCAGCGCGACGTCGGCCGTCTCCATGCGCCGTACGGTCGCGGGGGCCACGCGCAGGGCGCGGGCCGCCTCCTCGCGGCCGAGGCCGGCCGCCTCACGCAGTTCCTGCAGCCGTCTGCCCAGTACCACCTGGCCCACGGTGGGTGCTGGCCGTCGCTCACTCACGCCACGTCTCCCCTACGTGTCGAGGCACGCGGGCCAGTGTGCCACGTTCCGACGCCGGTCACACCGGAACGGAGTCGAACATTCATCTGGGTCTGTCCTCCGGCACGCCCCCTCATGGAGCATCAGTTGATCAGCGAGTGCAGGTACTTGACCGTGGCGGGGTCGGCCGGGAGGAACGTCTCGATGGCCAGCTCGGCGACGGTCACGTCCATCGGGGTGTTGAAGGTGGAGACCGACGAGATGAACGACAGGAGCCGCCCCTCGTGTTCGATCTGCATCGGCAACGCGAAGTACGGCACGGACTCCGCCGGTTCCTCCGCCGACGCGCTCTCGGCGACCGGGTAGGCGGCGACCTCGTCGTACAACTCCCGCAGCGGCGCCGAGCGGTACAGGGCGATCTGGCGTTCCATCTGTGCGAGCAGGTGGCCGCGCCACTCGCGCAGGTTGCGGATGCGCGGCGCCAGGCCCTGCGGGTGCAGGGTGAGGCGCATCGCGTTGAGCGGGGCTGCGAGCAGCGACTCCGGTACGCCGTCCAGCAGCATCGTGATGCCCCGGTTGGCCGCCACCACGTCGTACCGGGCGTCCATCACCAGGGCCGGGTACGGTTCGTAGCCCTGGATCAGCCGGTCCAGCCCCGCCCGCAGGGCGTCCAGGGCCGGGTCGTCCAGCGGGGTCTGCGGATAGTGCGGGGCGTAACCGGCCGCCAGGAGCAGCGCGTTGCGTTCCCGCACGGGCACGTCGAGGTGCTCGGCGAGCCGCAGCAGCATCTCCTCGCTGGGCCGGGAGCGGCCCGTCTCGACGAAACTGATGTGCCTGGCCGAGGAGTCGGCGCGCAACGCCAGCTCCAGCTGACTCAACCGCCGCCGCTCCCGCCAGGCCCGCAGCAGCGGGCCGACCCCCGGATCGGCGGCGGCGGCGGAGGAGGCCTTCGTACCGGTCGCGACAATGGTCATACGCACGACCGTAGTTGAGGCGCGACCGGATGAACGACCGGTGCCCGGCGCCAAGGCCACGCCCCGCCCTGCCCCGGGGCCGGGACCCCCGGCTGCTGTCCGTGACCACTTCGGCGACCGCGACGCCACGGCTCGGTCTGCGGCGACGGCCTGGGCGCCCGGCACGGCGACGTCGGACTGGAGCAGGAGAGGGCGGAGCAGCGATCGCGGCCCGGCCCTCCACCTGGCTCACCAGCGCGAACCCTTCTGACCAGGGCCGCCACGGCCGTCCTGTGGCACGCTGGACGGGTATGCGCCGCCCAGGAAGGGAGCCGGGTCATGGCCGTCGAACCGCTGTCGCAGAAGGAGATCGAGGAGCGGCTGTCCGAGCTGCCCGGCTGGTCCGCGGACGGCGACCGTCTCACCCGCACCTACCGCCTCGACTCCCACTTCGCCGCGACCGCCCTGGTCGTCCACGTCGCACAGATCCAGGAGGAGCTCAACCATCACTCCGAGCTCACCCTCGGCTACAACACCGTCTCCCTCGCCGTGAACACCCACAGCGCGGGCGACGCCGTCACCGACCTCGACGTCGAACTCGCCCGCCGGGTGGAGGCCGCGGCCCCGGGACACGGAGCGCACTGAGGCCATGGGCGCGGGCACGAGCAGGGGTACGGCCGGCGTACGGACACGGCGGTGAGGGAACGGGGAGCGCGCGTGCTGGACTACGACGAGGAAGCCGAACGCTACGACGCCCTCCGCGGCGGCGAGCCCAGGGCGGCCGCCGCCGCGGAGGGCGTCCTCGGCCTCCTGCCGGCTCAGGCACGCAGCCTGCTGGACGTGGCCTGCGGCACGGGCATCGTCACCCGGCGCCTCGCGGCCGGGCGGGAGGGGCTGCGGGTGACGGGCGTGGACCGGGCGCCCGGCATGGCCCGGCACGCCGCCGCCCGGCTGCCGGGCGCGATCGTCCTCGCCGACGGCCGCCGACTCCCCTTCCGGGACGGGGAGTTCGACGCCGTCAGCAGCGTGTGGCTGCTGCACCTCGTGGAGGACGCCGCGGACGTGCGGCGGATCGTCGCCGAGTGCGCCCGGGTGCTGCGGCCGGGCGGGGTGTACGTCACCACGGTCGACAAGGGCGCCTCGCACAACGTGGGCAGCGACATCGATGTCGTGCTGGCCTCGCGCCCGCGCCGGCCGGCCTCCGACACCGCCGCGCTCGTGGAGTCGTACGCCGTCGGATGCGGGCTGGTCCCGGCCGGACAGGCCCGCTTCCGCGGCCGGGGGCAGGGCCGCAGCCCGCGCCGGGCCATCGTCGACCTGCGGCGCGGCTGGTTCGTCACCCTGCCGCCCGGACACCCCCAGGCCGATGGTTTCGCGACCCGCCTCGCGGCCCTGCCCGACCAGGACCGGCCCCGCCCGGACCCCGCCTTCACCCTGAGGGCGTTCCGGAAACCGGTTCCCGGCGCGTTTTCGGACGGGTGAAGTCCATGACCCAGTTGGTCAGCCAGGTCTCCCCGCCGTCCAGCGAGAAGGCCTGCTCCCAGCGGGCGGACACGGCGGACACCCCCGACCAGACGAACCGGGCCCTCACGTCTTTGCCGTCGTGCGCGTCGTCGCCGTAGAACTCGCCGCGGTCGCCGTCGAAACGGCCGACGACCGGCGGGAAGAGGCGGCCGGTGCTGCTGGAGGACCAGTTCAGCGACCACTGGCCGCTCTCGCGGTCGAAGAGCCGCAGCGTCAGTCCCTTGGCGCCCAGGTGCGGCATGTCGATCTCGTCGATGTTCGCGGCGCCGTCGAACAGCGGCCAACAGCGGCTCGTGGACGGGAACTCCTCCCAGCCGCTGTCGGGGTCGAGGAAGTCGGTGCGCCGACGGTGCCGGACCTCCCACTCGCCGTGGAAGAAGTCGAAGTCGTGCGGGCTGCTCATGAGCGGTCTCCAGTGGTTCCTGCGGGCAGGGAATCGGCCAGGTAGGCGTCGAGGTCGGGGACTTCGGGCGCGGTGGGAGCGAGCATGTGCCGCACCCACGCGTCCCGTTCGTGCAGGATCGGCGGCAGTTCCCAGACGCAGCCGATCCAGGGGCGGTCGGGGACGACGAAGCGCGTGGGGTCGTCGTCCGGGCAGCCGAGCACCGGCTGGCCCGCGGCCGCCCCCCGGAAGTGCAGGACGTTGTCCCACACCCAGCTGTACGCGTTGAGGTAGGCGCCGTCGTCAGCGCCCCGGTGCAGGACGACGAACGTGGCCGGCGGCGTCCCGTCCGGCTCCGGCAGCAGCTCGGGCAGGATCGCGTACGCCGCCTTCGCCACCTCGGGCGCGATGCCCGCCGGGTCGGCGGTGACGTGGTAACGCTTGATCCGCCGCCCCGCCACCTCGATCGGCGGGGGCACGGCAAGGAGTTTCTCGGTGAAGGCCATGGACGGGACGCTAGGCCCACTTCACTGACATCTTGTGTCAGTGAAATCCAGCCGACTTGTCTCCCTTCTGCTTCTGCTCCAGACCCGGGGCCGGATGACCGCCGCCCAGCTCGCCGAGGAACTGGAGGTCTCCGTCCGCACGGTCTACCGGGACGTCGAGGCGCTGGGCGCGGCGGGCGTTCCGCTGTACGGCGACGCCGGTCACGCGGGTGGATACCGCTTGCTCGACGGCTACCGCACCCGCCTGACGGGACTGACCGCCGACGAGGCGGAGGCCCTCTTCCTCGCCGGCGCCCCCGGCCCGGCCGCCGAACTCGGCCTGGGCTCGGTCCTCGCCGCCGCCCAGCTCAAGGTCCGCGCCGCCCTGCCGCCGGAGCTGCGCGCCCACGCCGACCGGATCAGCGGCCGCTTCCACCTCGACGCCCCCGGCTGGTACGCGGACGACGAGGAGGCGCCGTACCTCCCGGCCGTGGCCGACGCGGTGTGGAACAGCCGTGTCCTGCACGTCCTGTACCGCCGCTGGGCCGAGCCCACCGATGTGGAGCGCCGCCTGGAGCCCTACGGACTGGTGCTGAAGGCGGGTCGCTGGTACGTCGTCGCCGGTCCGGGGCCGCGCACGTTCCGTGTCGATCAGATCCTCGAACTCGCCTCCTCCGACGAGGACTTCGCCCGCCCCGAGGACTTCGACCTGGCCGCGTACTGGACGGCGTACCAGCGTGCCTTCCACGACCGGCTGTACCGCGGCGAGGCGCTGGTGCGGCTGGCGCCGGGCGTAAGGCTGCCGAGGACGGTCGACGGGCGGGTCGACGACGACGGGTGGACGCTGGCCCGGGTCCCCATCGAGTCCGTCGCCCACGCCCACGCCGAGTTCCTGCGCCTGGGCGCGGACATCGAGGTGCTCCAGCCATCCGAGCTGCGTGAGCGGATCGCCCGGACCGTCACGGAACTGGCCGTCCGATACGGCAACTCACCGGCACCAGGCGGCAACTGACGGTACGGAACCCGTCCGTCCCACCCGGGAGGTACGTCTCGTGCAGCATCCGCACCCGCACTCGCACCCGCCCAGGCACCACAGACGAAGGGCTGTCCTCTCCGCGCTGACCGCCGTCACCGCGTTGGTCGGCGCCGGACTGACCGCGCTCGGCGCCGGTACGGCCGAAGCCGCCACGGCCCGCCAGGTGGAGGCCCTCGACCGGGGCGTCGTCAGCGTGCACACCGACAGCGGCAACCTGGTCAGCTGGCGCTGGCTCGGCACCGACCCCGACAGCGTCTCCTTCAACGTCTACCGGGCCGGCACGAAGGTCAACGCGACCCCGATCACCGGCTCCACGAACTACTTCCACTCCGGCGCCCCGTCCCAGGCCGACTACACGGTCCGCGCCGTCGTGAACGGCGTCGAACAGGCCGACTCCGTCCACGCGATCCAGTTCCGCACCGGCTACAAGGACGTCCCGATCAGCCCGCCGGCCGGCGGCACGACCCCGGACGGCGTCGCCTACACCTACGAGGCCAACGACGCCTCCGTCGGCGACCTGGACGGCGACGGCGCCCTGGACATCGTCCTGAAATGGCAGCCGACGAACGCCAAGGACAACTCCCAGTCCGGCTACACCGGAAACACGATCGTCGACGGCGTCAAGCTCGACGGCACCCGGCTGTGGCGCGTCGACCTGGGCCGCAACATCCGCTCCGGCGCCCACTACACGCAGTTCCAGGTGTACGACTACGACGGCGACGGCAAGGCCGAGGTCGCCATGAAGACGGCCGACGCCACGGTGGACGGCACGGGCACGGTGATCGGCAGTTCGTCGGCCGACCACCGCAACTCCAGCGGCTATGTGCTGTCCGGCCCCGAGTACCTGACCATGTTCAACGGCCAGACCGGCAGGGCGATGCAGTCCGTCGACTACGTCCCGGCCCGCGGCACGGTCTCGTCCTGGGGCGACTCCTACGGAAACCGCGTCGACCGCTTCCTTGCGGGAACCGCTTACCTCGACGGATCCCGGCCCTCGCTGATCATGGCACGCGGTTACTACACGCGTACCGTGATCGCTGCCTGGGACTGGCGTGGGGGCGCCTTCACCCGGCGCTGGACCTTCGACACCAACTCCTCCACCAACTCCGGCAAGGGCTACGACGGCCAGGGCTCGCACAGCCTCTCCGTCGGGGACGTCGACGGCGACGGCAAGGACGAGATCGTCTACGGCGCGATGGCGGTCGACGACAACGGAAACGGTCTGTGGACGACGAAGACCGGGCACGGCGACGCCCAGCACCTCGGCGACCTCGACCCCTCCCACCCAGGCCTGGAGTACTTCAAGGTCTCGGAGTCGAGCAGCCAGCCGGCCGAGCTGTACATCAATCCGGCCAACGGAACGGTCAACTGGAAGCTCGCCGCCTGCTGTGACAACGGCCGTGGAGTCGCCGGGGACATCTGGGCCGGCAACGACGGCGCCGAGGTCTGGTCCGCCTCCGACTCCTCCGTCCGCGACGAGGCGGGCGCGACAAAGGGCCGGGAACCGTCTTCCGTGAACTTCCTGTCCTGGTGGGACGCCGACACCACCCGCGAACTCCTCGACGGCACCCACATCGACAAGTACGGCACGTCCTCGGACACCCGCCTGCTGACCGGCTCGGGCGTCCACTCCAACAACAGCACCAAGGCGACCCCGTCCCTGTCCGGCGACATCCTCGGCGACTGGCGCGAGGAGGTCGTCTGGCCGACCAGCGACAACACGGCGCTGCGCATCTACTCGACGCCGTACGAGACGACGACGAGGATCACGACCCTCCTGCACGACACGATGTACCGCACGGGACTCGCCTGGCAGAACACCGCCTACAACCAGCCGCCGCACCCGAGCTTCTTCATCGGCAACGGCATGCCGACGGCGCCCCGGCCGGCGGTCTACACACCGTGAACCAAGGTGGGTGCGCGTCCGCCGGGGCGCGCACCCACCGTTCTCAGCTCACCGAGCCCCGCTCAGCTCACTGTGCAGCTCTGGTCACCGAGCTTGAACGCGGTCGGCTTCGTGTTCGTGCCCGACCAACTGCCCGTGAAGCCGAAGCTGACGGACGAGCCGGCCGCCACGTTGCCGTTCCAGCTGATGTTCTTCGCCGTCACCGTCGAACCCGACTGCGTGTAGTCGGCGTTCCACAGCTGGGAGATGCTCTGGCCGCCCGGGAACGCCCAGTTGAGACTCCAGCCGGACCACGCGCTCGTGCCCGTGTTGGCCAGCCTGACGTCCGCCTGGAAGCCGCCCGACCACTGGTTGGTGATCGTGTACGTCACCGCGCAGGCGCCCGTCGGGGTGGGCGTGGGATCCGTACCGCCGCCGCCCCCGCTGCCGCCGCCGCTCGTGTCGGAGGTGTCGCCGTAGACGACGCCCCGGCCGTTCGTCGAGACGTACACCCGCCCGTACACCCTCGGGTCGCCCGTGATCGCCGCGCCCGTCCAACCCCACTGGTGGGCATCGTCGTTGATGCGCGTCCACGTGGCGCCCTTGTCCGTCGAGCGGAAGATGCCGCGAACCCCGGCGATCTTCGCGCTCGTGTACAGCGTCTGGTACGACGCTCCCGTCGCCGCCTTGCCGAAGCCGATCGTGTCGGCCTGCTCGACGCCCGGCAGCTTGGCGAAGGTCGCGCCGGAGTCGGTGGAGTGCCACAGCCCGTAGGCCCCGTCAGTCGCCCCGCCCGCCAGCCAGACGTCCCCCTTGACGCCGGGCAGCGCCTTGAAGCGCACGCTGTCCCCGCTGGGCAGGCCGGTTGCAGCGGACGCGGTGAAGGTGGCGCCTCCGTCCGAACTGACGTAGAACTTGCCCGACTTGAAGCCGTAGAACGTCTTGGCGTCGACCCGGTCCGATTCGACGATCGCGCCGGCGGGGATCCCGATCGACGCCGACCACGACGTACCGAAACCGGTTGTGTACTGCACGCCGGCGCCGGCCGGGCTCCACACGAAGCGGCTGCCGTCGGCTGCCGCGGCGACCGTTCCGCCGCCGCTGACCCCCGAAGGGTCCGTCCCCGCGAACCAGTTGGCCCCGTTGTCGGTGGAGAACGCCACATGCGGGCCCGAGTCCAGATTGCCGACGCGGACCACGGTGTTCGGGTTGGTCTCGGCGTAGTCCAGGCTGGTGGTCGTCGTGAAGTTCGGCGAGGTGTACATCATCGACGGCACCTTGGTCAGGTCCGTGTGGCGGAAGCCGCCGACGTCGCCGAGCGCACTGAGCAGCGGGGCGCCGGACGGGGGAGACGCGAGGTCGTTGACCGCCGTCTCCTCCAGCCCCTGCACCATCGGCTTGACGGTGAACTGGCTGCCGCTGTCCCAGTTGGTGAGGTTCTCCGTGCCGTAGATCGTCGCGCCCGTCCCGTACATCATGCGGGCGGAGTTGAACGGGTCGATCTCCAACGCCTCGGTCATCCAGCCGAGTTTGGGCGTCTGCTCCGGCGGCGACGGGTTGGCGCCCCAGGTCAGCCACGGCGAGGAGGAGACGTCCATCGTGAACCGGTTCGAGCGGTTGGGATACGAGGTGTAGTCCCACGCCTTCGTCCAGGTCCCGCCGCTGTTCGTGGAGCGGAAGATCTGCGTGTCCGGCCACCAGGAACTGTAGGCGGTGGCCATCACCGTGCCGGGCTTCTGCCGGTCGATCGTCAGTCCGCTGAAGCCGTAGTACGTGTCGGCCTCCGCCACCGGGCTGATGTCCGTCCAGGCGCCGGTCGCCGTCGCGTAGCGCAACAGCCGGCCCTTGCCGCCGTCGTAGGGCCCGCCCTTGTCGCTGTAAGCGATGTAGAGATATCCGTTGACGGCATCCAGCACGCCCTTGTGCGCCAGGTAGCCCGTCGGCTGTCCGGCCAGCCGCGTCCAGGTCGCGCCCGCGTCCGTCGAGCGGTACACCGCGTTGTCCTTGTCGGCCACCCCGACGTAGATCGTCTTCGTGGCCGTGCCGGAGGCGCCGGTCGACTCGTCGAACGTGACCCAGACGATGCCCTGGTTGTCGGAGGCGTAGCCGCTCGTGTCGGTCGGGTCCTGCTGATAGTTGCCGACGTTGGGGAAGTTCGTCACCTGCGACCAGGTGACCCCGGAGTCCGTCGACCGCCACAGCCCCTTCCCGCTCGGCGCGCCCAGATACAGCACGCTGTTCTTGTTCGGGTCGACCGCGAGGCGCTCACCCATGCCCCGGCCGGGCATGTTGCCGCCCAGCTTGAACGGCAGGTCCGTCTTCTGCCAGCTCGCGCCGCGGTCGGCGGACCGCAGCACGGCCCCGTTGCCGGGGTCCCAGCTGTTGGTGTAGGTGCCGACCGCCGTGTACACCTTGTTCGGGTCGACGGAGTCGGAGGCCAGGCTCACCACACCCGTGTGGCCCCAGTCCGCCCAGCCGACCGAGTCCAGCAGCGGCGTCCACGTCTTGCTCGACTCCTGCCAGCGGTACGCGCCGCCGATGTCGGTGCGCGCGTAGGCGAGGTTCTTCTCCTTGCGGTTGAAGACGATGCCGGGCACGAAGCCGCCACCGTCGATCCGGGCGTTCTTCCAGGTGTACGACTCTGCGGCCAGTGTCGCCTTGGGGCTGCCGTCCGCGGCCAGCACGGGCGGGCTGCCCGCGACCAGACCGGCGGCGAGCGCCAGTACGGCCGTGAGGATGCGGGTTCTTCGCACGGTGGGGGTCCTTCCTCGCGAAGCCATGTGGGAGGAGATCGATGCGGAGGAGATCGGTGCGGGTGGGGATGTGCGGGTGGGGATGTGCGGGTGGGGATCGGTGGGGGTGGGGATTGGTGCGGGTGGAAACGGTGCGGGTGGGGATCGGTGGGGGGTGGGGATCGGTGGGGGAGGAAGCG
>NZ_JBITCT010000081.1:0-25863 GCF_044453465.1 Streptomyces sp. NPDC051677 | reverse complement strand
GGCGAGTACTTACTGGGTGGCGCCACTTCTTCCTCGTTTCCTTGTTCAGGCCAACCCTATTGGGTGCCTGTCCGGAAACTTCGTGGCCCCTCAGCTCCACGCGGGCGCGGACCGCGGTGGAAGGATCTGCTGAAGGCGGCGGAGGCACGGGACGGACGGCTCCACGACGCCCGCCACACCGCGGCCACCGTCCTGCTGATCCTCGGTGTCTCTGATGCGGTGGTCGACCGCATCATGGGCTGGGAACCCGGCAAGTCCGCCCGGATGCACAGCCGTTACCAGCACCTCACCGGTGAGGTGCTCCAGCAGACGGCTGCGAAGGTGGGCGGCCTGCTGTGGGGGACTCCGCACTTGCTTCAACCGACATTCGGAGGTTCCGTGCCCGGCCCGAGTCAGAAGCCGGTCCCAAATGAGCGGCTGGTGTACCTGGCCCGTCTCGGCGAACGCCAGCTGCCCTTCGCCCACCGCGAGCACGCCGATGCCGTGGCCTCGCAGTGGAGCGCCGACCATCCCGACCACCCCGCAGAGGTGGAGGAGTGGGACCGGCGGAAGGGGGAGCACAAGGGGCCGGGGCGGCATGCGGGCCATCCGTGACCGGATGCCCGACCGCAAGGTCGTCTTCCACGCCCTCGCCCTCTTCGCACCGGGTGGCGAGCGGCTCAACGTGGGCACTCCCGAGCAATGGTCGGTGGCTGCCTGGGAGTTCGAGTCCGACCTCTACACGGACCTGGCGGTGCGCTGGCACACCACTCGTCGCCCCGGGCAGGAGGTCGAGGCACAGGTGCGCGGCACGGACAAGGACGCCGTTGCCGCCGCGTTGGCCGAGGCGTGTGCCCAGGCTGTGGATCGGGCGAGGGATCCGGGCAAGTACGGCGACAGCGACGAGTGGTAGTTGATGCCGAGTGGGTGGGGGCCGCACTAGGACTGCTGCGGCCCCCGCCATCGGCCGTTGAGGGCGCAGCGATGGCGGCGAGGTGCTGACGGGCGCCTCTGTGAAGCGGTGTTCCCGACGAGGATTTGGGCATAGCCGGTCAGTGACCGCTGGACCGTCCGCAGCTGGTGCACCTTGTGAGTTGGGACTGGACAACCAGTGCCTGCGAACGCGGCTCGAAGCCGCAACGAGCGTCACCCGTATGGCGTTCCGCGGCCGTCGTCGTCCCAGCCCATAGTCGTGTTCACGCATCGCCCCGGACGCGCGTCAGGCAGGTCTTCTGCCGTCACCGCGTCGTGATCGACAGCAAGTCGGCGCTGCGGTCCCAGAAGCGGCGGGCCAGGTCGGGGTCGCGGGACTGGTCGGTGGAGGGCGCGGTCTTGCGCTTCACGTAGTACTCGCCGGCCTTCCAGGTGGTGCCGGGGGTGCCCTCGGCGAGCCAGACCAGTTCCTTGGCGCTCTTGTCGGGGCTGATGGTCATCAGGTTCTTGATGATGGGGGTGTGGTAGACGTACCGCATGAAGTGGGTGGTGTCGCTCGCGAAGTTGGAGCCCACGACTCCGGGGTGGAAGGACACCGTGTAGATGCCCTGGGCGTGGTAGCGGCGGTGCAGTTCCCGGGTGAAGAGGATGTTGGCCAGCTTGGCGGTGCCGTACGCCTTGTTCGGGGTGTAGTCCTTCTCGTACTGCAGATCGTCCAGGTTGATGTGACCCCACTGCTTGGCCGCCTCGCTGGCGGTCTGGATGACCTTGGCGTTGCTCGCGGTGAGGACCGGCAGCAGCAGGCTGGTCAGCAGGAACGGGGCCAGGTGGTTGACCTGGAAGGTCTTCTCGAAGCCGTCGACGGTCAGTGCGCGGTCGCCCATGATGCCGCCGGCGTTGTTGGCGAGCACGTTGATCCGCGGGTAGGCCGCCTGGAGCTTGCCTGCGAGGTCGCGCACCTGTGCGAGGTCGGCGAAGTCGGCCACGTAGTAGCGAGCGCCCAGCTCCTGCGCCACGGCCTTGGTCTTGACCGGGGATCGGCCCACGAGGACGACTTCCTCGCCCTTGGCGGCGAGCTGACGGGCTGCTGCGGCGCCGATGCCGTCGCTGGCGCCGGTGATGACGATGGTCTGCTTCATGATCTTTTTCCTGTTCGCTGAGGTTGGTGCGGTGACGGATTCGTCCGTCGACTCCGGTGCCCGGTGCTGCTGGGGCAGGGGTCAGATCCAGTCGGGCGTGGCGAAGTCCGGGTAGCGGGCGCCGAAGCCGCCGCGGGGGAGGATTCGGTCGATCGCCGTGAGGTCGGCCTCGGTCAGGGTGACCTCGGCAGCCCCGGAGTTCTCCTCGACGCGCTTTGCGCTGCGGGTGCCGGGGATGGGAACGATGTGCTCACCGCGGGTGAGCAGCCAGGCCAGGGCCAGCTGGGAGACCGTGGCGCCCTTCGTGGCGGCGAGGTCGGCCAGCTTCTCGACGGCCTCTACGTTCTTCTCGAAGTTTCCGGGCTGCCAGCGCAGGTCGAAGTTGCGCATGTCGGTCTCGTCGTACTGACCGGCCGGCTTGGCCGTGCCGGTGATGAAGCCGCGGCCCAGCGGGGAGTAGGCGACGAAGCCGATGCCGAGTTCGTCCAGGGTCGGGAAGAGCTGCTCGACGTCCCGCTCGAACAGGGAGTACTCGGTCTGCAGCACGGAGACCGGCTGAACGGCATGGGCCTTACGGATGGTCTCGGGGCCGGCCTCACTCAGGCCGAAGTACTTGACCTTGCCCGCGTCGATCAGCTCCTTGACGGTGCCCGCGACGTCCTCGATGGGCACCTCGGGGTCGACCCGGTGCTGGTAGAGGACGTCGATGTGGTCGGTGCCGAGGTGGCGCAGGCTGTTGTCGGCGACCTTGCGGATGTTGTCGGGGCGGCTGTTGAGTCCGAAGCCCGTCTCGGTCCGGTTGGCCAGGTCGAAGCCGAACTTGGTGGCCAGGACCACCTCATCGCGGAAGCCGTTGACCGCCTTGCCGAGCAGGATCTCGTTGGAGCCGGTGCCCCAGCCGTAGAGCTCGGCGGTGTCGAAGAAGGTGACGCCAAGGTCGTGGGCGCGCTGGATGGTGTCAATGGCCTCCTGCTCTCCGCTGCCGGGGCCGTAGGCCATGGTCAGGCCCATCGTTCCGTACCCGATCGCCGAGACTTCGAGGCCCCGGCTGCCGAGTGTCCTGTGCTGCATGACGTGCTCCTTTGGGCAGAACCAAACAGTTCTGTACCGACCATACGCCCCTCAGCGCGCTTTGCCAAACAGAACAGTTCTGTTGTGTAACCTTGAGGGATGACTCCCCCGAGAAGCGCAGATACCGTCCGCGACCGCATCCTCACGGCGGCCAGGGCCGAGTTCTCTCGGTACGGGATCGCCGGTGCACGCATCGACCGCATCGCCAGGGCCGCGAAGACCAGCAAGGAACGCCTCTACGTCTACTTCCGCGGCAAGGAGGCCCTCTACGGGTTCATCGCCGAACAGGAGATGGCCGCGGTGGCCGAGGCGACCCGCATGGACCCCGCCAACCTGCCCGAATACGCCGGCCGGGTACATGACTACTTCGTCAGCCATCCCGACCGCTACCGGCTCATGCAGTGGGGCCAGCTGGAATTCGCGGGCACTGCCGCCGACACCGTCATCCTGGAGACCATCCGCCGCAAGACGGAGCAACTGCGCAAGGCCCAGGAAGCCGGCCAACTGGATCCCGCCTGGGATCCCATCGACATCCTCGTCCTCCTCAACCAGATCGCCGCAGCCTGGGCGGGAGGGCTGGACCTCGTCCAAGCGGTCGGCGACCTGGTGCGCGATCCCTCCGCGGCGGCCCGCCGCGCCGCAGTCGTAGCCGCCGTTCAGCGGCTCTTCCCCGCCACTGCAAGAAATGCCGACACCGGGTCCCCCTGATCAGGAGGCTGACGGGGTGAGGGTGAATCGTGTGTATTTGTGCGCTGCGTGCCCTCCGCGATCACGGGTCACTGCCTCGTTGTGAAGCGTTCTGGCGAGGGCGACGTAGTCGATGTCGTTCGCAGCCGTGAACAAGTGCCGTCGCAAGTCCGCGCACAAAGCCAGGCGAAAGAGACGACGCCGATCTGTGCAGGACAAGGTGGTCGGCGGTCACCCTCAAACAGTGGCCACAATCGAGGAGCCGTAACGCCCTAGCTGCGACGGCTTGGCGTGCCTCCCAGCGCAAGAAGAGCCGCTGTTATGGAGGCGAACGCGAGCACTGTGAACAGGCCCAAGTAGCCGCCGAGCGGGCCGGCCAGTGCGGCGCCGGCGAATGGCGCCAGGGCGGAGGCCACGGTGGCCGGGGCTGCCAAGAGCCCTGAGAGGCGGCCGTAGTGGGTCGCGCCCCAGCGGTCGGTGACGGCTGTGGCCTGGCCGCGGGCCTGCTGGGAGGGGTGACGGTTACCGGCTCCCAGCGGCTTTGATGAGTTGGCCAAGGCGTTTCAGCCCGTTGGGGCTGATGCCTTGGGCGGCCATGGCGCCAACAACCACGTCATGGGTCCAGCAAGCCAGCGGAGCGGAGGTCGTCGAGTACCCGCGCCGCCTGCTGACGGCCGAACGGTGGCCCGTTGCCGTTGTTGCCGTAGAACTTCAACCTTTCCAGCGCCGATGTAAGCCGCGCGTCTACCTCCTCGACCTCGTCCTCCGGGTGAGTGAGAGATGGCACGCGCTTGCACGGCCCATCCGCGCAGAGGGAACAGATTGGCGCCCTCGACCGCCGCAAGCGAAGAGCCTCGCGCCAGTCCAGTGGCGAACTCCAGCGTCTTCGCATCCGGGACGTAGGCCAGCACAGGGCCGACACCGCTGCCCACGCGCTGCCTGCCCGATCGTGGGGTTGCTACAAGGTGCCGTTCGGCAAACTTGCGCAGCGTCGGGATTGTCTGCTCAGCGCCGAAGGCATTCAGCACCAGCACCGCGGTCGCGTCCTGCTCGGCAGACGCGCTCCACCCAACGTACGGCGAGTTCTGCGCCAACCTCCCAGTCCCGCTCGGGATCGTCATCCGGCACCCACGCTGCCCGCAGAATGCTCATCGTCGTTCCCCTCGCTCGCTCCGTCGCGCCAGAAATGCTCCGTAGCCCCAACGGTAAGGACCGCCACTGACAACCAAGGTGGGCTGCCGAGCAGCGCGAGGCAGTCTGCATCGGTCCGTGGGCCCACCGGTCTGCCGCAGCGGGAATCGTGCATGGAGATCCCTTCGGCTTGCTCGTGATCTCCTGCCTGGTGTGGTGACCCAGATCCCCGTTCGTCGAGGTCCATCCCGGTCCGATCGCGGCAACTGCAACCAAGAACGTCGAAGGGCCCCACCGCGAACGGTGGGGCCCTTCGACATCGTGCCCGGTGAGGCACTGGCGGAGGATACGAGATTCGAACTCGTGAGGGGTTGCCCCCAACACGCTTTCCAAATGTTCGTCTTGGGGTACGGCTCCGGCCGTGTGCGTTCTGACCTGGGGCGGAGCGGATCTCGGTCCTGGCCGTGAACGGCGGCGGACGGAGGTGAATGAGACCAGAACTGAGACCGCCAGCTACGTCGACGACGGAGCCGATCGGCTCAATGCCGAGGTCGGCAGTGGAATCTCTGGGTCATCCGGTTGGGGCGCGTCCCGCGTCGTGGTGTAGGGGGATCAAGCCTTACGCGTTCCGGTACGAGGCTCCAGGCGATCTGCACCGAGCTGGCCGTCTACGAGGCGCCCTGCTGGGGCGAGTTGAGCGCCCGGTTGCGTGGAACCACTGTCGCCGGCCTGCTCATTCCGGCGACTTGATCGGCTACACCACCAGGCGGGACGCCACCTCCGGTTGGGCCACCCTCCATGGGGATCCGTCAATCGTGACGGTTGGCCTGTCGCTGTGCTCAGGTGTTGCCGGAGCCAGCTGATGCTCATCCTCGTGCCCGATGAGACCGACCCCGTCGTGAGTAGTCCGGTTGAGGTCGATGCCCCCCTGGCGGACGATCTTGCTGCCAGGCGCAGCGTCGAGTAGAGCCTCCTCCTGGGAGCGCGGGCTGTGGCGACAGCGATAAGGGTCCAGCTCTGGCGAGCTGGCCTCTCCGCGTGGGTTGAAGCAGCCTCAGCCGAAGGGTGGCAACGGAACCTAGTCGCTGCGGTCGTGAGTTCTCTTACCGCTGCCGTGACGGCGCAACCCTGACGGCCTGCCGGATTCCCATGTCGACACCTTGCTCGTCCGCAAGCCCCTCGAAGTGGCCCGCAGAGTCTGGATGGTCCCGGAACGCGGACGCCACGATGCTCGCGGCGTCACCAGTCAGCGAGCGCAACCAGAGCCGAATTGTGTCCTGTGGGTTCCACTGATCCCAGGCAGCATCCCAAATGCACATGGTCCGAACCGTCTCGTCGAGGAGGTCCCATTCGCTCTGGTCTGCTGCCCACGCAGCAAGAGCGTGAAGCCAGGAGACGGCGCGTGCGGCATCAAGGAATTGGACGAGTCTGACGCCATCGCCGCCCACTTGCTGTGCGAAGGCATGCAGGAGAGCGTCGGCCTGCTCGGGGTTCCGCGACAACGGCGGTGCTGCAAGCTCCGCAGGTAGCTCGATCAGAACTTCTACGTACAGGCCGCAGTCGTCCGGGAAATCCGTGATGAGCGCGAGAAGCGCGTTGACGGAGGCGGGATCGCCGGCTCGGGCTGCGATCAGCAGGGGTTCCGCCTGCTCAATGGGGGGCCTTTGAGGCACGCTGAACTCCCTCGCGATCAACGCGAGCAGTTCATCGACGCTCTGGGGCCTTTCGGCAGGGTCAGGCTGCGTAGCGGCCCTGACGACGCTGCGCCACGGGCCTGCGTCAGGGAGCAGGGGCACGTTCACTTGGGGGGACCTGCCTGTGAGAGCCCAAGCGATCACTCGTCCTAGGCTGTAGATATCGCTGGCGTGGCATGTGGTGTTGTGGGGATCCGAGGAAAGCTCGGGTGCTGCGAACCCCTCGGTGCCGATGTAATGCCCCGTACGACCGGGCAGCGTAGTTTGCCCCCGAGGCCGCCGACCAATTCCCCAGTCAGCGAGAACCCAAGTGCCGTTCAGGAGTAGGATATTTGACGGCTTGATGTCTCGGTGTACCCAGTCGTGCTTGTGCGCTTCTCTCAGTACGGATGCGATAGAAGTCACCAGGTTGCTTAGTCGATCGGTGTCTTGGAGCTGGTCGCGATGGTCTTCTGCCGTCCCATCAGCCATGGGCATCACAAACCAACCGCCGTCTGATTCAGCATCAAGAAGAGGCATAGCGTTGGGGTGTGTGCTCAACAGGCGTGAGATCTCGATCTCCCGCCGCATCCGCGCCACGGCGCGATCTCGCTTAGAGCGCCGACGCTTGAAGGCCACCTCTGTCTGTGACGCCTTGTGGATAGCCCGAAATACTTGCCCTTGTGTACCTTCTCCCAAGGGCACACGATCGAGCGCATACGCCGCGCGGTCCCCACGCGCATCTCGAATAACCTCCCGATACTGGCTGAGTACCGGCAGGTCCATTTCCGGGAGTGCTGCCGGCGTTGCAGCCACCGAAGCGGCGGCCTTCGCAGCTCGTGCTGCAGCGTACGAGAGGACTCGCGTGGCGACGCTGTCGATGAACCCCTTCAACGACATGTCAGGGCGAGGCTCCTCGAATGACGGTTCGTTGTCCTTGCTCACCGCTGCGTAAGCGATTCCGTCATAGAGGCCATCGGTACAGAACTGCGCAAAGGTGTTCCCGTAACGCTCTTTGTAGGTAGGGCCTGTACGGGGGCTTGCGCCAGACTGGCCGGGGATTCGGATGGGTGAATTTGCCCCTTCGCTCTCTTCGATGATGAAGACGATTCCAAGGTATGGGTGAAATTGCTCGATCGCCTGGATATCGTTCTGTCTGACGGCGAACGCGTTTCCAGTCAGCTCTTGGATCCGATTGTAGAAGTTGTTTCCGTAGCTGGGCCCGCTAGCCTGCTTCAAAGTGATGGCGGCGAGTGGGACGTCATCACTGAAGATGGCAATGTCCCAAGCGGTGCGCCCCAGTTCGTATGACCCAGGCAGTACAGCTTCACGGCCGCTTCTGATCCATGCTTGGTCCACGCCGCGGGCTATCAAAGCGTCGGAGATAGCTGTCAGCAGGAGATTTTGGTGGTCGGTTCCCCGAAGGGAACGTTCCCGGTCCCGAAAATAGAGTCGTACTGCTTCTTCGACAGATGCGGACATGGTTCCCCCGTTCGGTGGTGATCGCGTCAAGTGGTATGAGGCTACAGATCGGGTCTGACATCGCGTTGCGCTGTGCGGCATGGGATTCGGCAGGGCCGTGCGGCCCTGGGCGCGCAACCGCAGCTGGGGTGGCGGCAGTTCGCTGGAGACAGACACCGACGCATATGTGTGGACTGCTGGGACGTTGTAAGACATGACTGGTGCGGCACTCGCCAAGTCCGTGGCCAACCGAGGGGCGCGGTCTGGGCTGGGTATGGGTGGTGTGAGTTTAGGGGAGGGCGAAGGATGCCATTGGAGTTCGGGCTGTGGCGGGTGGACGACAAGCCGGTTCGGGTTACGACGCGGCCCATGCGAATGGAGGCCCGGCTGGAGGAGCTCATCGAAGCCGATCCGGAGATCTTGGGGAGGCCCCTCCTCATGATCGGCCGGCAGGTACAGACGGACCATGGAAAGTTCATCGACCTGCTCGGCATAGACGCTGAGGGGGCGCTACACGTCTTGGAGCTCAAGCGGGACCGTACGCCCCGGGACGTCGTTGCCCAGTTGCTCGACTACGGCTCGTGGGTCCAGGACCTCAGCAACGAGCAGGTGCGAGAGATCTACGGGGCGTACGCCCGAGGGCGCGGATTGGCGGAGGAACTGGACGAGGCGTTCGCACTCCGTTTCGGCAGCAGCCCGCCGGACGCGCTGAACAGCACCCACCACCTCACGGTCGTCGCGAGCGAAATCGACGCGGCGACCGAACGGATCGTGACCTACCTGGCCTCGGGCTACCAGGTGCCCCTCAACGCCTTGTTCTTCCGTCACTTCGCAGACGAGGGTCGTTCCTACCTCGCGCGCACCTGGCTGATCGACGAAGCCGAGACGGCCGCGGCACCCTCGGGCTCCAAGACCCGAGGGAAACAGGAACCCTGGAACGGCTCGGACTGGTACGTGTCGTTCGGCGAGGAATCCGGAAGCCGCAGCTGGGACGACGCACGTCAGTACGGGTTCGTGTCGGCCGGCGGCGGTGACTGGTTCTCCCGCACACTGCGCTCCCTGCCCGTAGGGGCGCGCGTGTTCACCCACATCCCCAAGACGGGGTACGTGGGT
Source organism: Streptomyces sp. NPDC051677 (assembly GCF_044453465.1). NCBI lineage: Bacteria > Bacillati > Actinomycetota > Actinomycetes > Kitasatosporales > Streptomycetaceae > Streptomyces > Streptomyces sp. NPDC051677. The sequence continues at coordinate 16,676 of NZ_JBITCT010000081.1, read as the reverse complement.
GTGGGCACGGTATCCGGCGAACCGCAGCCCTTCGATGCCGCCCTCCTCACCGTCACTGGCGAGAGCCGGCCCATGGCCGACCTTCCCCTCAAGGGCAACTACCAGGCTGACCTACGGGCGTCGGAGATCGAGGACGGAGAGGACCGGCGCGAGTGGATCGTGCCAGTCGCGTGGGAAGCAGCCGTGCCACGCGCGAAGGCGCTGTGGCGCGCGGGCTTCTTCGCCAACCAGAACTCCGCCTGCAAACTTCGGGCCCGCTTCACGATCGATGAGGTCTCACGTCACTTCGGCATTGCCTAACCATCGGGGAGGTCGGCTTAGGAGGGGCGTCGCAGAAAGGTCTGCACAGCAGCCAGACGGATCTACAGGCACCTACGCCGAAGGAATGCACAGTGCACCGGCCGGGCAACCTCATCGCGCCATACGCCGCGTGAAGCGTCCTGGCGGCGTATGGCCTGGGGCACGTCGGGAGTGGTTGACTCCATCAGTGTCGCAAGGGGGCCCAGGGAGGCGACGATGTCGGCTGAACAGGTACGCCGCTGCGCGCGCTGCGCATGCCCACTCAGAAGATACAACTCCGATTCGGTGTGCTCCGCTTGCTCCCGCACACAAGAACCCGTTCCTTCGCCGAACCTCCGGCTGCCGGACTCCGTGTGGCTGGACGAGACCGTGCGCTCGGCCCTGGCAGGGTGGGACTTCGGTGCCGCCGGACGGGGGTGAATGAGACCAAAACAATCGGCTCGCCGCAGCCGCGGCAGGGATGGCCCGCTTCGAACTCTTCCCGGCTCAGATACGTGCCTTCCCGTTGCCACTGCTCAGAGAGCGGACGCAAGAGGGCCTGTCAGTGCCGGCTGCTATCTGTTGTCATATCAGATAGCCCGGATATGCGCCGGATCGCCAGGAGAAGCGATTCATGCCCTTCACCGCATTACACCCCGATGCCGGACGACTCGACGCCACCCAGCTCGATCTTGGGCGCGCGATGGACTGGACCCAGATCCACAAGTCACGTCCCCGCGCCCCGCTCACCTGCCCGGAATGCTCCTGGGGCGTCCATGCCAAGGTCTCCCGACACGGAGTGCGATTCTTCTGCCATGACCCGGGACGGCCGCCATCGTGCGAGCTGTCGAACGAGTCGTGGGAACATCACATGCTCAAGCTGGAGTTGGCAGGCGCGATCCGTGCGGCCGGGTGGTATGCCGAGTTGGAGGTCCCGGCCAAGGACGGCTCATGGCGGGCGGATGTCATGGCGTCCTCGACGGACGGTGCGCAGCGCATGGCCTGGGAGGCGCAGCTGTCCCCGATAACGGTGGAGGACATCCGGGCCCGCACCGCCCGCTATCGAGCAGAGAAGATCGCGGTGTGCTGGGTCAGCCCGCATAAGAAGCCGCCGCAGTGGATGGGCGCGGTGCCGGGCGTACGGGTGCGGGCCCCAGAGACTCAGGGTGTCTGGGTTGTGGACGATGGGGTCGCAGGGTTCGACTACGCCGTCGGCGGTTGGACGTTCCGAGAGGAGGAGCTGCAGACATTCGTCCGGTGGGTATTGCACGGGCAGCTCTCACTCTGCCGAAGTCTGCCGCGCTACCGACGAGTTACCCGTGTGGTCGACGATAGGCGCTGGGCTTACCTGCGGGACTTGTGGTGGACTTCCCGGCAGTCGGCTCGCGCCCAGACCGAACATGAGGAGATGCGCCAGCGCCAGGAGAACGCGAAGCAAGCGCGCGAAGCCCGCAAGAAGCAGCAGGAGGCGGAGGCCGAGCGACGCCGCAGAGAACTGGAGGAAGCGGATCGGATCCGCCGCGCCGAAGAGGCCGCACTCCGACGGAAGGAACAGGAGGGGCAGGACCGCGTTCTCCTGGAGCAGATGCGCGAGCGGTGGGCCGAGAGGGACGCACTCCGCGCCCGCGAACAGGCCGAGCAGGAGGAGAAGGAGCGGCAGGCCCTGGAAACAGCGAGGGCATGGTGGGGCCGGCTGTCTCGGCAGCAGGCCGAGGAGTTGTTCGCAGCCGTCGCCGAACTGGCCTGGCGGGAGGAACAGTTGCGACTGGAGATCCCAGAGAGCCCGAGCATGGCGGCGCACTTCGCCTACGGCGTGCCGGTGTACTCCCGGGGGCGGCACCATGCCCTGTACGGAATCGTGCGCCCGTGCCCCACCCTCGTCTCGCTCTCACCCCAACTGTCGTACCACCGAGCCTTCGTCCGCAACGCCCACGAGGTACAGGAGTTCGGTGAGACGCTAGCCGGTCGCATCACACACTTAAACCTGCCTGGTCACGAGCAGCTGACCATGTACTGAAAGTGGTCGTGGCTGCCCCCATTGAATCGACCTTCCAGGATACGCGGCCACTCGACACGTGATCGCCGACAAGGTCGTCCACTCGCATAGATCCAGTAATTATTGCTACGGCCCGACTGTGTTGCACTATTGTCGCGTTTGCGCCGTCCCATGGCATTGCAGAGAGCGGTGCTGCCTGCTCCTCCCAGTGCATCGTTGAGGCCCTCGTGCGTATCTCCGAGATCGTGGTCACCGACTTCAAGGCGATCCGCCACGCGAAGTTGACGGAGCTGGACACCCAGCCGTACACGCTAATCACTGGGCAGAACGGCGCTGGCAAGACTGCGATGCTCCAAGCCCTGCACTTGATCACGCGCGTCGGGCAGCTGCACCCGCGCCCCGAGCTGGTACGGCTGGGCCAGGACAGAGCCGAGATCGAGCTGTCCTTCTCGCTGAGCGACGAAGAGTTCCATCGTGTGGATCTCCATCATCGAGCCGTGTTCGGCAGCTCTGCCGAGCGGATGGACCGGTACCGCCGGGTCGCGCGGGTGGACAAAACAGGAAGAGTCTCCTTCGCGGACTCGTCCGTCGTTGCCACCCTGTTCGATCCGGTCTTTCGAACCAGCAATAGCTTCCCGGATATCACTTTCCTCGGTGCCGCAGAAGACGGTCGGATAGGAGCCATGGCCGCCGATGGGAGTGCCGGTGTTCTGCCGGGCGGGTATCCGCCTGGCACCCCGGCGGTCGACGATCTGACGCGCCGTCTCACAGCGTTGGACTACTGCTCGCTTGTGAAGGCTCGGCAGACCGGGGGGCTCGATGACGCCTACGAGCACCTGGCAGCGACTTTCCGCGAGGCAACGAGCAAGACGCTGCTACGTCCGCAACCGATCGGCGGCTTCGGAGCGACCCGCATCGAAGTGGCGACAGCGGATGGCCGGCACCCCGTCAGTGAACTGTCCAGCGGAGAGGCTGGCCTGCTCGGACTGTTGTGCGCACTCCATCAGTCAGCTCACGATGGCAATGTGCTGCTGCTCGATGAGCCCGAGCAGCACCTACATCCGGCACTGCAGATGGCGTTTCTGCGTGCGGTGCGATCCCTCGCTCACCGGACCCAGACGATGATTGTCACCCACTCGGTGAAGATCGTCGCTGCTGCACACCCGTCGCAGGTCTACCAGTTGCTGGGTGACGAAGCCACCGGGCAGGCCCGACGGGCCGCCAGTGTCTCGTCGCTGGTAGGCGTAATTGCCGACATGGGTGTCGACGAGGCCGACTTGCTCCTCAAGGGCGGACGCCTCGTCGTGGAGGGCGACAGGGACGCGGACTATCTGATCCGACTGTTCCCCGAGGAACTGGAGAAGCTGCATGTGATCAAGGCAGGCGGTGCCGGACAGGTGCTTGCCCGTCACCGGATGCTGACCGACGACTTGAGTTCACTGCCCTGGATGTGCCTCATCGACCGTGACCTGATGAGCGACACCCAGGTTCAGAAGCACCAGCGGGACTACCCTAACCTTCATATCTGGCCCCGCCGTGCCCTGGAGAGCATGCTCCTGGACCCTGCCCTTGTCGCAGCGGTGCTCGGATCCCTCGGCCGCCCGACCTCGCTCGACGAGGCCGACACTTTGCTCCGCGCTGCGGTAGACCCTCTCGCGGACGATGTCGTCACCGACATGCTCGCGGGTGAGTTGGCCAACCGCTTCCCATTGCTGCGGCCGGACAAGAAAAGCGGCATCGGAGGTCTCACAGAGCAATATGCGGCCTCCGCGCGTGCCATGAAGGCGCGGGGCGAGGCCGTGGATGCCGTCCACCAGGAGGTGTCCGCACAAGTAATGGAACGCTGGGAGCGTGACCGGTTCGTCCTGGTTGACCCCAAGAAGGCGCTGGGTGTCCTGGCGAGGCAACTCAACCTCTTCCGTAAGGCACAGGATCTTACGAACGCGTTGATCGCCCGTACTGGCGCAGATCCTGCCGTACGGCCACGGCCCCTAGAGGAGTTTCGACTTCGGCTAGTTCAGGTCCTCGAAGGTCCGCTGCAGCACGCCGGGGAGCCGAACCGGAGCCACACAGAGCAACCCAGGTCGGCTCCGAGTTCAGCAGTCACTGGGTGAGCGCTGCCGCTGCCTTTTAGCCCTGACCGCACGGATGGAGCTGATCGTGCTGTCGAGGGAACCGGTGGCAAGCCTGGGCCGACGGGAAGGGTGCACCGACGTCCGGTAGGTGGCCGGTGCCAACGATAACGGCGCCGACGTCATCGGCCGCCGCCCGGACGGCCGGATGACGGTTGTCCAAGCGCTATGCCCCGACCAGCACCATCGTGAGCCGCGAACTGCACGATCTGATGAGGCCAAGGTGCATTTAGGGCCCGACTTGGCCTTGTTCGCCACGACCACGCGGTTCGGCCGGCCCTCCGAGAAGTTCGAGCTGCGGCACGGAATCCTCGCCGTTCATCAGCGATCACCTTGGCCTGTGGAACAAGAGCCTCCTTCCCTGACCGAGGTGAAGGGCCAAGGGCAGGGCGATTGCTGCCACCGATCGCGCCGGAAGCAAGCATGACGTGGTCGTGCTGAATGCCGACTCACCGATGAAGTGTTGGAGGCGTGGCGGGTGTGATTCGAATCTGGGAGGCTCGGGCCTGGGCAGCGAGGAGTGGAGCCGTCCGGTGGCGCTTCCATCGTCGTCCGACGTATCGGTGGCCATGGGTAGCTGTCGCCTCTGGCAAGGGCCGCAAGATCATGCCGACCAATGATCAATAGTGCGCCATGGAGCGCACCCACTCACGCATTTCATCGGGAGCCGATACGCGGCCGCAGCTGGAACGGGACACGGGTCACTCCGTCCTGCTCGCTCCACAGCCGCATACCTGACCGCATGAGCGCCCAGCCGATCTTCTCGTAGGGCATGAGCTCGCCGATGCCGAGTTGCCCTATGAGGTGCGTCAGTTCGTCGGCCATTCGCAGATCATGCTCCCGCTGGCGCTCGTCCGCGTTGACGAACCCGTCGGCGCGAGCGGTGAACTCCTCGTAGGTCAATTCCCCGAGGGTGCGCCGATGGGCCAGCAGAGCTTCACTGTCGACGTAGGCATCGGAGTACTCCTTGCCGAATCGTCGTCCATATTCACGAACCCTCACACGCTCCCGCTCCAGCGCTTCGGGACCAATCCTCTTCTGGCGCGCAGAGGTGACTTCATCAGCGCGGGAGAGAAGCCAGGACAGAGGCGATGGGCACAGGAAAATTCCGAGTCTTCCGTATCCCTGCCAGTCACAATGGGCGTAGCCAACGGCCTGGGTGACCCAGCCGTAGCGGTCTCCGGTGCTCGTGTTCGGGGCGGGATTTTTGAACTCAACACCGAACGCGGGGGCGTCATCGTGCCACCCTTTCGGATCTCTGGGCCTGAGTACTGCGTCTATGCGCGTCTCTTCGCCGGTCCAGTAGCGCCCTGGTATCTGCTCTTCGATGTGGAACCACCGGTCGAGCTTGCCTAGGACAAAAGCAGAGAGAGACTTCTCATCAGGGAACGCTCCAGGTGTCGGCATCAATGGCCTTGGCTCGTAGCGCACTTGGGGACTGTACGTTGCCGCCGTGCCGGACGAAAAGTGGCAGCGGTCGTCTCCAGCCGTGCACCGAGCCGCAGGTATCTGAGCGGGTGCCGGGGTGACGAGCCCGACTCCGACTCGGCCAACGTCGCGGCTATGGTGTCGTGCCTGGGCGCAAGAAGACTTTCGGCTGCGTTCTGGGGCAGAGCCTGCTTCCCGGGTAACAGCTGCCTACACCAACGACCTTCGCACCGCTTCTGCCAGCGAAGCCGCACGAGTGTCGTCGGCACCCCCAATGATGTTGTTCATCACGTAGCCGAAGGCAACGCCGTGCTCGCGATCGGCGAAGCCGAGCGAGCCGCCTCGTCCGGTGTGGCCAAAAGAGAGTGGCCCGATCATTGGGTTGGTTTCGGTGGGCAGCATGTATCCGGAGCTAAATCGGCTCGGGATCAGCATCACCTGATCCTTCCCGCCGGCCTGCTCCTTCGTCGCCGACTCCAGGGATTCCGGAGCAAGCAGGCGCACACCGTCCACCTCGCCGATCAGCGCGGCGTACATGCGCGCCAGTGCGCGTGCGGTGGCGATGCCGTTGGAGGCCGGGAGTTCCGCAGCCTGTACCTCAGGCGAGTCGAAGTTGATCTCGGCCGGGTCAGTGACCGCGTAGGCCCTGTTGCTGAATGAGTTCGGGTCGCGCCAGGCGGCGACTAGTTCGCGGAGTCCTTCGGGGATCGACGCGGCGGGCACGGTGGTGAGGTCGACGGCCGGTCGCTGGTACACCATCCGGCTAACCCGGTCGCGTTGATCCGCCGGCAGTCCGATGAAGAAGTCGAGCCCAAGTGGGGCGGCGATCTCGTCGGCGAAGAAGCGGCCCGGTGTTTGACCGGACACTCGACGAATCACCTCGCCGACGAGCCAGCCCCAAGTCCGACCGTGATATCCATGAGCCGTGCCCGGTGTCCACAGAGGGCGCTGACCGGCCAGCGCGGCCGCCATCGGATGCCAGGCCAACGCCTCATTCAGCGGTACCGGTTGATCCAGTGCGATCAAGCCGGCCTGGTGGGACAGGAGCCAGCGCACTGGGATGTCCGCCTTGCCGTTCGTGGCGAACTCCGGCCAGTACTTCGCCACCGGCGCGTCCAGGTCCAGCGTGCCGCCCTCGGCCAGCATGAGTGCCGCGGTCGCGGTCGCCCCCTTGGTCGCCGAGTAGACGAGTTGCAGCGTGTCCCGTGTCCACGGACGGCCGGTTTCGGGATCAGCGATGCCACCCCACAGGTCCACCACCGGTCGGCCGTACTGGTACACGCACACTGCCGCGCCGATGTCCCCGTGCTGCGAGAAGTTCGCTGCGAACGCTTCACGCACCGGTTCGAACCCAGCCGCGACCTCACCGTCGATCGTCGTCATGCCGTTCATCCTGGCATTGTGACCGCCTACTCCGAGGAGGCGGGCTCACCGTCTGAATCCCAGACGGTGGCTGTCAGGCTGCGACGGGCAGCGCCTGCAGGCGCTCGCGGAATTCACGGACAGCGGGGACGGATTTGCGCGGTTCGAGCCGCGCCGAGAACTCCTTCAAGCGGTCCACCGCCCGTACGGAGCTGACACTACTCTCCAGGAGCTCGGTGCCGTAGTTCGCAGCGTCCAGTGCCCCGTCCAGGTCGCCGCCGGCCAGCCGGGCCTCGGCCAGGCGGCTAGAGCGTACGGCCTTGTCCCGAGGAGCCGCGCTCTTCACGGAGGTCTCCAGGGAGCCGGTCGCGCGCTCCACTTGCCCGGACCGCAGAAGGACCTTGCCCTCGGTCGACTTCAGCTGGGCCTCGCCGAACCAGTTGAGCCAGTCCGGGTTTTCCTCCACCGTCTGGCGCTCCCAGAGGGACAGAGCGCGGTTGAGCGCTGTTCCGGCTTTTCGGTGGTCGCCGTCGCGGGACAACGCCTCGGCCTTGTGCAGGTAGAGGAACGACTGGGTGTACGGCGACAGCGTGCGAGGGGCGTTGTCGATGGCGGTCGAGATGAGGTCGACGCGCTCGGCGGTCCGTCCGGCCTCGGAGACATGAACGCCCATCTCCGCAAGGATGAAGGCGCCGAACCCGTCGTCTCCAGCTGTACGAGCGCTGCGCAGGGCCCCGACGTAGTAGCGCTGGCCGGCGGACCGCAGCCCTGCGTCGTAGGCCATCCAGCCGGTCAGGTGCGACACCCTGGCTGCCAGTCCGTAGAGGCGGATTCGGATGCTCTCCGTGTACCTGCCGGTGCTGAGGAGGCCGGTGACGAGGGCGAGATCGCCGCGTGCCTGCTCCAACAGCGTGGCGCCGCCGAGTTGGTCGTCGAGGGTGCGCAGCGTGCTGATGCGCTGCTCGATCGTCGAGACCATCGTGTCCGTGACTTGTTCCCCGTCCAGGGCCGAGGCGAAGGCGGACGGCGCATCCACCCAGCTCGCCGCGAGGCCGGTCAGAGCGGCGCCGGTGATGGTGAGAAAGCCCCGGCGATCCATGCGGCCGCTCCCGACGAGTTCGGACAACGCCTCAACGGTACCGGCTTCGGTCCACGGGGCGGTCAGCCCCGTGACCTCCCAGACCGGAAGCCATCGGGGCCAACCTTCCTTCCGCGCCTGCTCGTACGGGACGCGCAGCAGGTTGGCGAGGACGCGCTGGGCGTCCGCGTCCGGCTCCTGCCCCTGCTCCCACTTCCATACGGTGGTTCGGTTGGTCGCGAGCGGGGTTCCGAGTGACCTCCCGTGCGCCTGCATGAGTCGGGCGAACTCGGCTTTCCCCCATCCGCGCGTCTGGCGGAGGAAGCTCAGCGGGTGGACCGCCAACGGCTCACCAGGCATGTCATCACTCCCGTCATCCCCCTCGCGGCGTAGTGGGGAGGCTACTTCGCGTGGCCGCGTACGGGGAGGGCGTCCCCATGAGGAACCCCCTAGAAACGTTCCGCCTTGCTCGCTGGGGCCGTTGACTGAGTATCAGCCGTTTACGAAGCCCGCACAGGGCGTCGGGTCCGGAATGGTTTCTCAGATCGGCGGCTCCGCCCCTGCTCCTCCGTCGGGACGGAGCCGCTCTCCAACTCCTCGGAGGCGTCAGCCATGCCCACGCTCGTCCATCGGTTTGTCCTCGCGGGTGGGGAAAGGGAAGTGTCCCTCGCCCGGCGCAAGGTCGTCGACAAGGTACGTAAGTGGGGCGTGCCGTTGGACGATGAGACGGCTGACGCCATCCGTCTCATTGCCTCCGAGCTCATCACCAACGCCGTGGTCCATGGGGAGGGGCCCGTCGCTGTCGCGCTGTATCACCGTCCCGGTCGCCTGGTGATTGACGTCCTCGATGACAATCCAGCGGCACCACAGACGAGTTGTGCCCAGACCGAAGATGAGAGCGGGCGCGGCCTGGCACTGGTAGAGCTCCTCGCTTCGCGCTGTGGCTGGGTACCCACCGACCGCGGGAAGAGCGTGTGGGCGGAGATCGAGCTACCCATGGCGGCGCCGGCCATCCGAGCCGCCGTTCTGCGCAGGTTGTTCGCGCTGCGCCACAAGCACCGGGGCGTCGCCGAGCCTGAGCCGCTCACCCTGGCGGCCGCCTGATGGGACGGCACGCGCTGCGGACGACGCCACTTCCTGACCCTGATGTGGTCTTCCGTCCCACCCGCCGCGACCTCGATCCCGTCACCAAGGAGCCCACCGAGCACGCGCTGTGGGGCCGCCACGAATGGCAGGCGCGCGGTGAGTGCTGGCTGTGGTGCGGACGTGACGACGTCGAGGTGACGTGGATCGGGCCCGTTCGGTCAAGCGGCATGCACGCGGCCCTCTACGCCTGCCGCGCGTGTCTGTACGAGCTGGACCAGCGCGTTCTGGAGACCAACATGCGCCAGGACACCGGCGTCTTGCCGATGAATCGCGGGTCTGCCCGATCACACGTGTAGGACCGCGGTTCGTCGCCGCCCCCAATGACCGCCGCTCCACGGCAACTCCCCACTCCCCGGCCGTGGGGCGGCCAACAACCTCCCGTCAGAGCCCTGACGGGAGAACCGAAGAGGAAGGAGTACGAGGTGGCAGAGCACGCAGCATCGCCTCCGGCCCGGAGCGGCCTTCTGGTGGCGGTGGAAGAGCTGACCGCCGTCCACGACCGGTACGACAGCCTTCGGTCGGACAACGCCGGAAGTTCCGGCGACGCGCCGTGGCCTGGTGGCGACGGCAACCTGCACGACAGCGAGTAGGCACCAAGCGGTGAGGGCTGGCGCGGCCGACCGTGCCGGCCCCCACCGTGCCCGAATCACGTGGTCGAACCCATGGAGGACGCAGCGATGGAACATCAGTTGATCAACGCCATCGAGACAGCGCTCGGATGGAGCGGGGCCGAGGAACTGGGCAAGGGATTCGTGCGCGGGAGCATGGACGACCCCGCACTCGTCTCCCGCATCATGACTCCGAACCGCCTGCTCGACATCGCGATGCGCAGGAGCCTGAACCGCCCGCAGTTCCGGTGCTTCCAGAAGGGCGAGGAGGTCCACCCGGCCATCTACTACACCGACAGCGTCAGCCCTCGCGGCCAGAGCATCCCCATGGTCAACATGCGCAGCCTGGGTAGGCTCCTGCAGGACGGCGCGACAGTGATCATGGATCAGGCCAACGTCTTCGATCCCACGATGGAGGTCGCCTGCCGGGCCCTGCAGTGGTGGTCCCGCGAGCGGGTCCAGGTAAACGCGTACCTGACGACAAACGATGCCGCCGGATTCCCCCTGCACTGGGACGACCACGATGTCGTGATCGTCCAGCTCGCAGGTGAGAAGGAGTGGGAGGTGCGTGCGACCTCTCGCAACGTCCCTATGTACAGGGACTCCGACCCTAACAACACCCCGAGCGAAGAGATCATCTGGTCCGGGATCATGCGGACCGGCGACGTCATGCACATCCCCCGAGGCCACTGGCACCAGGCCACGCGGACCGGCAGCGGCTCTGGCAAGAGCCTTCACGTCACCTTCGGCATCACCAAGCGCACGGGAGCGAGCTGGCTCGCATGGCTGGGCGACTGGTGCCGCGAGCACGAGATCTTCCGCCACGACCTCGACCGCCGGCACGGAACCGGCGGTGAAGCCCTGACCGCAGCCGCCGCCCGGCTCGTCGGCGAGCGTCCCCCGGCCGACTTCCTGGCCGCATACGAGCAGGAGACGACGCTGCCTCGGCACGTGCCCTACCTCGACATACTCGGGCCGCTCGACGCCGTGGTGTGCACCACCCACTTCCCTCCCCGCATCCAGGAAAGCGGGGACACCGTCGACGTCGTGGCCTCCGGGAAGAAGCTCACACTCGCGGCCAAAGCCCTGCCCGCACTGCGCCTGCTGCTCAGCGGCAGGCCCGTCGAACTGCGGCGTGCCGAGGCCGTCGCCGGAGCCGAGGTGACAGAGGTCGCCGAGATCCTGGTGAAGGAGGAGCTGTGCGCGGTGCTGACCCCCGAGTTGTCCTCGGGCTACACCGATCTCGTCACGAACGCCGTCTCTTGACCGGGGCGTTGGAGCTCGGCGTCACCGCTCTCGACACCAGCACCAACTACTTCGGCTTCCGCTCGCATCAGATCCTGGCGCAGACAGCCGGTGACCTGCTGCCGAAGTTCACGCTCTCCACCAAGGTCGGCTACTTCCCGGGACCGGGCGGGGCGGCGCACTCCCTGGATCCCGTACGACTGCAGGCGGCCGTGGAACAGGCTGCCAAGGACCTCGGACGGGAGCCCGACCTGGTGTTTCTGCACAACCCGGAACATTCACTCCGTGAAGCCGCTCTTCAAGACAAGGACGTGCTGATGCGGGCATGCGCAGCCCTCGACGACGTTGCTACGAAAGGGCTGTGCGCCGCCTGGGGCGTCGCATCCTGGGACCCGTCGCCGCTGGCGAACCTGATCGATTCGACCGCACCGAGGCCAGCGGTCCTCATGGTTCGTGCCGGCTTGCTGGTCGGAGCCAGGACGCTGGATGCCGCGGATGTCCTCACCAAAGCGTGGGCCCTGGACAGCAGCGAGGTCTGGGGGATGAGCCCCTTCGGAGGCAGTACCAGCACTCCGGTGTGGGACAGGATCGACCCACGAGTTTTCCTCCGTGACGGGAGCCAACTTTCCCGCACACAGGCGGCGTTCAGAGCGTCCTATCACCTCCCGCCGGTCGGCTCCGTCGCCGTGGGCACCGATGAGCCCGCCCATCTGGCCGAACTCGTCGGCGCCTTGGCGGCCAAGGTCGAGGAACAGACCGTCCAGGAGTACCGGAGCCTCCTCCGAGACCGCTCGCGCGGTCAGCCCGCCTGAAGCTCCTTGATGACCTGCGCGGCCATCCGCCGGGCGGGCTCCAACCGAGGGTCCTCGGGATGTGCGTAGGGCCCGAGGATCTTCGAGCAGGCGAACAACGTCATCACCTTGCCGTCCCGGCTCTCGAAGTCGGACCGACGCTCGTGCAGTACGCGATCGGCCAGAGCTGGGACAGCAAGTGAACTCGCCCACAGCGAGGCCGAATCCAGCCCCAGCGGCGCGCTACCCCAGTCCTCCCAGTCGAAGAGGCTGAACGTCGGCGCGGTCATGTTCGCCCAGTTCAGATCCGCATGCGCCGGCACCCACTGCTTGATGGTCGTATCGAAGTCTCCTGAGAAGACACTGCGGATGCACTCTGTGACGAGGGTCTGGGTGATGGTCTCGGTGTCCGGTGTGGCGACGCGCCTCGTGTCCTGTGCTGCCAAGGCGTCCAACGAGGAGTTCAACGCCTCCCACCAGTCGTCCGACAGCTCCGGGGCTTCACTCAAGATGGCACTTCCGATGGGAGCCGCCGGCAGGGGCGCGGTTTCGTCGGCTCGCCACATCGCCGGATCGTTTGTGTCCCGCCAGACCACGCATCCGTGCCATTCAGGCTGGGAAATGCCTTCCAGACGCGCGGCACTTTCAGTGCCGTTCCACCCCTGATCGGGGATCTTGTCGAGCAAACGCCGCTCGATCCGCACCCAGGTGTCCCGAACTGTTCTGGCCCCCACAGATCGGCGTTTGCGCACGACCGTTTCCGGGAGCAAGCGCACTTGGAGAGACCGCCCGACGCGATCAAGAACTTCGTCAACCGGCTGTACCCGTAGATCAACAGCCTGACCCGTGGAGACCGAGAGCGTCATGCACGCGACCGTAGCAGTGGAGCCGCGGGAGGCGCCCCTCACCGCGGCATGGGCGGCCGGCGCCAGCCACGTCCGGGCCCAACTGATAGGTGTGGCGTCGACTCATCTGCGTGAGACGGCTCCGGTCGTCAGGGACGCGGCCCGAACAGAATCTGCGCGAGACGCTGCCGTACCTCTGGTCGAGCGAGTGCGTTGCCGGTACTGAAGAACGTGATGCCGCCCGAGTCACTGATGAGCTGCGGTGCGAAGTATTCGAGCCGAGGATGCTTCTGCATCACAGGACACGTCGGTTCGTGTGGCAGGCGGTGGCCTCCCCGCCCAGCGCACGAAGTGCAGCGGCCGGTGGCGTCTTTCCGGTGCCCGTCTTCAGGCAGCGGCGTCACCCACCCTTCGCCTTTGCAGTCCTGACAAATGCTGTCCTTCGCGAGGCAGCTACAAGCTTCTATGGTTTCGGTGACCTGTGACTTCATCAGCGGGACGGTAGCCAGTGGGCATGGCCGGTGGTAGCAGATCTGGAGAACGGCCACGGCGATCAAACTCACCCGGTATACGGTCAAGATCACTTGTCATCGGACAAGTTCGTGTCCGCTGTCATTCAGCCCAGCCGTTTGACAGCGAACGCAGCCGCTTCGGCTGACGGTGGTTATGAACCTAATTGCGTGCGGTGAAAGTGCTGGTGGGCAGCCCTGCCCGAGGGCGCTCGCGGTCACACACTCCATGCTCTGGTCGTCCTACAGGTGGTCGAGGGGTTCGGCGGCGTACGTGCCGTCGCCGAGCGGGGCATCGGTCAGCTCGAAGCGTTGGGACAGGCTGCCGACCCGGCGGGTGACGACGCTGCCGGGGGCCCGGGTGGTCTCGTAGTACAGAGGGGTGCCGTCGGCGCCGGTGGTGCCCAGCAGGCTGAAGCGGCGCAGCACGCGGGGAGGTGTCGGGGTGGTCCGGCGACGCCGGTAGAGCCAGCTGGCTGCGGCGGCGAGACCGGTGACGACCAGGCCGACTGCAGTCGGGATCAGGAACTTGTCGAAGAGCGCGGACACGGCGGCATCACTCCTGCGTGGCGGGTAGGGGCCCGCCGCGGTGACGGACCGCGCCGAGGATGCGGCAGGCGGGGGTTAGCCGCGCAACCCCCGTTCATCTGGTTGCTCCGTCCGGGAAGTTGGGTGCGGTCGGCGGATCGTCGTGCAGCGCCCTTGGTACGTCGTCGTCGGCTCCCCAGCCGGCATTTACGGCGAACGCGGACGGTGCCTCCTCGTCCCAGGGAGGCCCGGACGTGGTGGCGTCGTAGTGGGCGAGGGCCGCGCGGAAGGCGAGCAGGTCCTCACCGGACATCTCGTAGGCCGATGCCTGCCGCCACCCGTCCTGCGGGCCGCCGTAGACCACGGTGACCGGCGCCTCGGTGCCTTCGGGCCACCAATCGTGCTTGACGCCGCGCTTGAGAGCGTAGGTCAGGGCCACGGTGGGGCCGCGCAGTCCGCGCGGGAATGCCTCGCGCAGCACGGCGGCCTCCAGATGGCCGTCGAACTCTACGACCAGGCTCACGAACAGGAAAGACCCCCTGACGGACTGGTGCACGGGCGGCGAGCCATGTCAACGTACAACGCCCTGCTGGAAACCACCCCCGAGCCCACGGAGGCGCCCCTGCACCCGCACCACCCCAGCGAACCCTCCCATCCTGACTCGCCTGACCCGGTGTATTGGGTCACCCCGCGTCACCTGGCCGGCGATGACGATGCGCTCGCTGAGCGGATCGGCGACACCCTGGCCGGCCTCGGCTGGCGCATGTGGCCCACCGCTCGCCGCACCCTGCTGTACGTCAGCCCCGACGGGCTGTGCGGCGCCGAGTGGGTCCTTGCGGCTTACCCGTTCGAGCTGGGCGGACTGCCGGTGGCCTGGCAGTTGAGTGCCCGCTCCTGTGCCACGTCCGCAATGACGGAGTGGAATGCGTACTTCACCGCCGGTATCCCGTACGAGGCGCTCGCCGACCTCCTCGTGGAGATCGACAGCCGCAAGACGCCCGACGTCGACTTCGAGGGGCCCGAGACCGTCCTCAGTGCGCTCTTTGCCCACGGCTGGCTCCGCGACGCCGACCGCCCTCGCACAACCGCCGTGGATCCCGGATTCTCCTGCAGCGTCTCCCTGGAGATGGTGCCGCCGTTCATCGAGGACGCCGACCCGCGCCCCGACCTGGTGGGCTGGCAGGCGTGGGGGGACCTCGTTCTCGGTGGTCCGTATCTGTGGTGCGCCAGTTTCAGCGCCAGCGTCCCCGACGGCCTGGTTGCTGCGTTCGCCTCTTCGCTCGCCTCGCCGGTTCCGGTGCCCCGCCGCACCGTGCCCGAGGGCGCCGAGCATCGGCTCACCGTCGTCCGCCGCAGCTGACGACCCCCGCTTCCAGAGGAGCCGCTGGTAGGCGGCTCGTAGCTATCCCCCTGAGCGGAGGCACGTTTCCCGTGCCCGCCAGATAACAGAGAGGAAAAAATCTTGTTCTTTCGACGTGCTCGCGAGGACCGCGCATTCCGTAAGGCCCAGCGCGCGGGCCACGAAGCGCTCCTGCAGCTACAGGCCACGCAGCCGTGGCCCGACGTCCCCGAGCGTGCCGCACCGGCTCCGGCTGCGGAGGAAGCAGCGGCGTCCGACTTCCTACCGCCGGACTTGCGGGTGCCGTCCCGGCAGGAGGTGGCCGGGCTGATGGGGCGGTCGGTGTCATCGGCGCCGTCGAAACGCAGGTCGCCACCCAGGACGCGGCTCGCCCACTGAGATTCTGTCGATCTTGGCACCCGCTCTACGGAATGTCGCGAACTACCAGCGGCGACGTGCGCTGTACCTATCCCGTGTAGTTTGGTTGTGCCACAAGTTGTAGGCCAACTTGTGGCACAACTTGAACCTGTGATCCGAGCGGCGCATTTCGCGAAGGCAGCTCCCGGACACGGTACGGCCTGGTTGCATCCAGGCCGTACCGGTGCCCGCGGAGCGGCGGTGAGCCCGGCCGTTTACGACACGGCCGGGCTCACCGCGTTACTTGCTCCACTAGAGCAACGACCGCCACGAGAAGGCTGAGCGCCGACAGGGTCACCTGCCAGCGGTCCGGGCCAGGCCAGCGCTTCCCGGCCTTCTTGATCGATCGGTCCCTCATTACTGCCCCTCTCTTCCAAGGGCGCCCCATGTTGGGGAGCTCCGACCGACCCGGCTGTCGGCCGGGACATCGCGGAGGGAGATGAGCAGCGCCACGAGCTTAGCGCCCTAACTGACTGCCTTGTGCGGCGACTTGGGTGCTGCTGGCCTCTCGCGCAATATTGGCAGTACTTATTGCGCGTACTTATTTGGAAATCTCTCGAGTGCAGGGGCCGTTTTTGAAGTCCGGCCGCGAGAGAGGCCGTCAGACGGGCACACAGCATTTGAACGCGAACAGACAAAACAGCGAGAGCGGTAATGCGGTGCCGCCAAGATTGGGGATGTGACGTCAGTCACATAGGCGCGATGGTTGTCGCTGCCTCCGATAACGGGCTGAGGCCCGCCGGGAGCCACCGGACATATGCGCGACTGAACCGGCGATGCTGGTGTAGGTGCGTGACGGGCCCGACCGGGAGAACCGGTCGGGCCCGCCGTGCAACGTGCGGTAGGTGGTTTCAGAGGTGGTGTCGCCTACTGACCTTCACCCCCGTTATGTTCTTCGCGGTCCTGCAACGGGGCCGCTGGCCTCCGGGCCCGGCATGACTGTGTCCCCCTGTCGAAGGCATGACCTGGGGGG
>NZ_JBITCT010000080.1:0-26169 GCF_044453465.1 Streptomyces sp. NPDC051677 | reverse complement strand
AACAGCGAGATCGCCGCGTGGGTCACCCCGCAGAAGGACACCGCTGAGTTCAAGCCGTCTGCGTTCGTGACCTCCACCGACACGCTCTTCCTGCTCAGCAAGGACGGCGGCGGCGGCGCCTCGGCGCTGATCGCCGCGTGCGCGGACTCGGTGATGCGTGCCGCGACCGCGCAGGCCGAACGCGCCGGCGGGCGCCTCGACCCGCCCATGCTCGCGATCCTCGACGAGGCCGCCAACGTGTGCAAGATCAGCGACTTGCCGGACCTGTACTCGCACCTCGGGTCGCGCGGCATCATCCCGATCACGATCCTGCAGTCCTACCGCCAGGGCCAGAAAGTGTGGTCGGACGCCGGAATGGACGCCATGTGGTCCGCCTCGACCGTCAAGGTCATCGGCTCCGGGATCGACGACCCGGACTTCGCGGACAAGCTCAGCCGTTTGATCGGCGACCACGACGTCGAGACGACCTCCACCTCGCACTCGGAGTCCGGCAAGTCGACCTCGGTCAGCATGCGGCAGGAACGAATCCTGCCCGCCGACGCCATCCGTGCCCTCCCCAAGGGCACCGCGCTCTGCTTCGCCACCGGTATGCGGGCCGCCATGCTGGACCTGCGTCCGTGGTACCTGGAGCCCGGAGCGGAGGAGCTGTCCGCGGCGTCGTCCCGCGCGTCCAAGGCGATCACCGCTCGCGCCGTGGCGAAGCACGCGCCGACGCAGTCCGACTTCGGGAAGGCCGTGTGAACGCCGCCCGGCTGCACCTGGTGCCGGTGCTCACGTGAGGCGATGGACTTCGTGCGCGCCTGGTCACCGCCATCACCCGCCGCCCGCAGGTCAGATCTTCGCCGTCGGAGCCGCGAGGAGACCGGCACGCTGCGCGCCGTGGCTATCGTCGGCCGGCCGGTTGCCCGCCACCTTGATGACGGCACCACCCTCGAAGTCACCCGGACCGCCAGCGACGGCGCACGCAACGCCAACTCGGTGCGGTACGGAGCATCGTGGCGCGCGGCGAAAGCCCTCGGTTACCAGCGCCTGATCACCTTTGCCCAGGCGGGCGTGAGCGGCGCGTCCCTGCGCGGCGCGGGATGGGGCCTGATCGCCGGCCGCCCGCCCCGGGCCGGATGGCACACCCCCTCCCGGCCTCGGGCCGGCCACGGCACCGACCACATCGCCCGCTTCCTGTGGCAAGCCCCCTGACACACATGTCTGGAGATGCCCTGCACACTTACGAACCCGCCGACCTCGACGAGATGTCCCCGCGCCAGGCCGTAGACGCCGTGACCGCGGACATCCGCGACCACCACATCACCGTGGACGGCACCGGCCTGTTCAACGCCGCGCGGCACATCGGCCTGCTGTGCCACCTCGCCGCGGGCATGGCCGCCGACGTCGAATACCAGCTGGCCGCGAACATCGCCGATCTCCCGCCCGCCGAGATCCTCGGCGCGAGCGCCGGCCACGTCGGGCGGGCCATCGCCCACTACACCCAGGCCCTCGCCCCGCTCATCACCCTCACCACCACGGCGCAGGACACGCTCCAGCAACAGCTCGACTCGCTGGACCACCACAGCCGCCTGCGGATCCACCTCGACGACGCCAGGCGGGCCCTGGCAGCAGCCCGCACCGCGCTGGAGGTGCCGCGGATCCCCGCTGCTTCGAGCGCACCCACCCCAGCCCCGTTGCCCGCCCCGGCTATCCGGCGCCGCGCATGACGGCACCGCCCGCCGATGGCCTTCTCTTTGAAGTGGCCCCGCCACCGACGCCGGTTGAACGGCTCATGCTGCTCGCAGACCAGTACGTGCAGCACAACGACACGCTCGACCGCCTCCTGCGAGCCGGATCGCAGTCCGAGCCCGACGCCCACGTCGCCTCTGCCCAGCGACTCGCCTCCGCGACCCGCACCGCCATCAAAGCAGTCACCGACGAACGCCTCTACGAAAGTCACGAGCTGTCGGACGCGGTGGTCCGTCTCCAGCAGCTCGCCTTCCTGAGCAGCGCCTCCACGGACCACCGTCTTCCCATGGCGCGCACCCTGACCGCCCTGGCCCCCGAAGCCGCCATGAGCTGCGCCGACAGCATCGCCCACGAAATCCGACGCCGACGCTGGAGCACCACCGATGTTCCAGACCACCAGCTGACCGCCACGCAGCGCACCGCCCTGTGGGAGATCGCCTGCGGGCACGTCGTGGCCACCCGCTCCCTGGGACGGCAGTACGTCCACTACCGCGACGAGCGCGTACTCATCGGCACACTGCGGTCGCTGGAGGCGAACGCTCTGGCCGCGCGCGTCCCGAACTCCGCGTCCTCCGCCTACGCGGGCGGACCGCTTCAAGATCGAGTCCGTCTCACCGCCGCCGGCACCACCGCCCTGGCCGCCGCCATCAGCCGCCCGACCACCGCCAGGCCACCCGGCACGACACCCGCGCCCGCCCCCGCCGTCAAACCGGGCCCGCGCCGCTGAACAAGTCCGCCGCCGGGATCTAGCGCGACACAGCGGCCGAAGGCCACCGCGCGCTCGCCCACCACCAGCCCAGCCACAAGCGCCTCCTCGCCGCCTCCTACGGCAACGGCACCAGCCGGCCGTGGTACGAGCCGGTACTCAGCATGCGGCACCCCCTTCGGCCGTCCGAGCACGCCGCCGAAGGCGACAGCCGTACGGCGCTGACTGACCGCGCTCCTTCGGGATCGCCTCCCCGGTCTCCGCCTGCCACCCCTGTACGGCGGCAAACGCAGCGCGGTGCCGAACGGCCGGTCCACCAATCCGGCGCGGACGGCGAACGGCTGCCCCCTACTGATCCCCCCCTTTGGGAGTCCTACCTGTGCGCAACCCGCCTTCTGCCACCGAGGTGTTGTCGGTCTCCGCCGCGGACGGCACTCGCCTGTCCGTCTACCGCGACACCCCTGTGCGCCCGCGTCCCGGCGGCGCGACGGTCGTGCTGGTGCACGGCGCGTCCGTCACCGCGGATCTGTGGCGCGTCCACGCCCGGCACCTGACCGGCCTGTGCCTGAGCGTCGTGCGCTACGACCAGCGCGCGCACGGTCACACCCCGCGCGGCCAGGCACCGCTGACGATCCGGCAGCTCGCCGACGATCTGCACCAGATCCTGACCCACGTCGTCCCCGCCGGGCCGCTCGTGCTCGCCGGCCATTCCCTGGGCGCCCTCGTCTTGCAGGAACTCGCCGCCCTGCACCCCCAACACCAGGCCCGCATCCGGGGCATGGTGCTGCTGTCGGCCACCGCACGCGGTGCGACCGTGCTGCCCGGACGCGATCCGCGCGCCTGGCTTCTGGCCGCCGGACGCAGCCTCGCCGCCCTGACCTGCACGCGGGCGCCCCGCACGGTGGACTTCCTGCGGCGACGGCTGCCCAAAACACACGCCTACGGCCTCGCGCCCCACCCCGACCGGCCGGCCGACGGGCCACCGCGGTGCCGCCACGGCATCCGCCACACCCACACCCGTGATCTCGCCGACCTGTGGCAGTGCCTGCGCCGCTACCAGCCGCGCGACGCCACCGTGCTCAACCAGTTCGGCGAGCGGCTGCTGCTGATGGCCGGCGCGGACGACCGGCACATCCCCGCCGCCCACACCAAGCAGTTGGCCGCACAACTCCCGGCCGCTCGCCTGGAGATCCTCCCCCGCACCACGCACGCGCTGCCCATCCGCCACCCCGCGCTCATCAGCGACCGCATCGCCCGCCTCGCCGCCGAACCGAGCCCCCACCCTCCTCACCCCCAGGACCGATCATTTCCGAACTCCCTGCCTTCCGGGCAATTTCACTAGGTGCCGGTATCCAGTCCAGCGCCATGCTCGCCCTCTCCGCACAAGGCATACTCCCGAAGGTCGACTACGCAATTTTCGCCGACACGGGCTGGGAACCGAGAGCCGTTTATTCCCATCTCGACCGGCTGGAGCGAGAAATAGCCAGACCCGCAGGCATACCCGTTCTCCGCGTATCGTCCGGAAACATACGCAAGGATGCCCTGGACCCCGACCACAGGTTTGCGTCGATGCCGCTCTACGTCCTGAACAAGGACGGAAAACCTGGTATGACCAGGCGGCAATGCACCGGAGAATACAAAATAAAGCCAATCAAGAGAAAGGTGCGTGAACTCCTCGGATACCCTTACCCGCTGCGGATCCCGAAGGGTTTGTTCGTCGAGCAGTGGGTCGGCATCTCCACCGACGAATTCCACCGGGCCAAAGATTCCGACGTCAAGTACATGCGTAACCGGCACCCACTCATCGACCTCAATTGGTCCCGCGCGGACTGCGTCCGCTACCTGACCTCCATAGGGCTGGAAGATACGCCAAAATCGAGCTGCTTGGGTTGCCCATTTCACGGAAATCAGCAGTGGAGAAATATCCGGGATACCAGCCCTGAGGAATGGGCGGACGTTGTCGCGTTCGACGTGGCTATCCGCCAGGGCAACGCCCGCGCGAACGCCGCCGGGAACCCGCTGCTCGGCCAGGCGTTCCTGCACCGCTCCCGCGTTCCGCTCGATCAGGCCCCCATCGATCACGTCACGGCCGCCGAGTGGGCAGCGCGTCAGCAGGAGCTCGACGACCGGGCAGCCACGGTCGAGGAGCTGGAGAACGGTGTGGCCGATGGCTGTTCTCCCTGGGCCTGCCGGGGTGAAGGCGAGCCAGTACAGGGCGACTTCGGGCTGGCATCTTGAGACGGATCATCCTCGACCTGTTCGCCGGCCCCGGCGGCTGGAGCAGAGCGCTAGGAGTCCTCGGCGTGGGTGACGTCGGCCTGGAATGGGACGAGTGGGCCTGCAAAACCCGTGTCGCTGCCGGGCAGTTGACGGTCCGGACCGACGTGGCGATGTATCCGACGTGGCCCTTCATCGGTCGCACACGCGGGCTGATCGCCTCCCCTCCGTGCCAGGCATGGAGCATGGCCGGCAAACGCCTCGGGCTGGTGGACCAGCCGCTGGTACACGCGGCGGTCGAGGACCTGGCCGCCGGACGTGACACACGCGAACGCCTCCTCGCCGCGTGCCGCGACGAGCGCTCCCTGCTCGCGGCCGAGCCCATGCGCTACCTGCATGCTCTGAACGCGGTCGGCGAGCCCGACTGGGTCGCCATGGAGGAGGTGCCGGACGTCCTGCCCCTGTGGAAGCAGTACGCGGCCGTCCTGCGCGGATGGGGATTCTCGGTCTGGTACGGGATCCTCAACGCCGCCGACTTCGGCGTTCCGCAGACCAGGAGGCGGGCCATCCTCCTCGCCTCCCGGGTCCGTACGGCACAGCCTCCCGCGCCCACGCACTCCCAAGTCGCCGAGCCGGAATCACTGTTCGGGCCGGGCCGCGCCCGCTGGGTGAGCATGGCCGAGGCCCTGGGATGGGGCGCGACCGACCGGCCCGTTCCCACCGTCTGCGCCGGCGGCGGACCTGGCGGCGGACCCGAACCGTTCCCGTCTGGCTCCCGCAAGACACTCTCCGACGCCCGAGAACGCGGTACCTGGATGCCCAGGCCGGACGGTGTGGTCCTGCAGTCCCGCCGGGAAGGCACTGGATGGAAGGCCCGGCACGGCACACGCGAGAACAGGAACGCCGACGCTCCGGCGCCGACCTTCACCGCCGAGGCCCACCGCTGGTCCTGGTCCCTGCGCAGCAACAACCAGGCCAACGCCACCGTCCGTCCGCTGTCCGAGCCGGCCGGCACGCTGTTCTTCGGGCACCGGGCGAACGAATGCACCTGGATCGCCGCACCGGCTTCGTCTCCAACCGAGGACACGGACGCAGCAGCAGTGCCGGAGCCGATCCGGATCACCGCCCGCGAGGCCGGCCTCCTACAGACCTTCCCCGCCGACTACCCCTGGGCCGGGAACAAGGGCCAGCAGTTCTCGCAGATCGGCAACGCCGTACCACCCTTGCTCGCCGGCCACCTTCTCGCCCCGCACCTCGGCAAGACCCTCGCCCCCGACGACTTCACCCTGGCGACCTGACAGCTGCGGGCCCGCGCTCTGCCACCGCCACGATCACCGAAGGGCACCCCATGAATCACTCCGCTCCCTGGTCCTCGGCGCTCACCCACGCGCTCACGGCCGCCGAGCGCGGGCTGGCCGTCTTCCCCCTCGGGCCGCTCAAGCAGCCCGTCATCCGCAACCCCCACCCCGACCGCGCCTGTCGCGGCGAGTGCGGGCAGTTCGGCCACGGTGTCCACGACTCCTCCACCGACGCGGACACCGTGCGGGCCTTGTTCCGGGCCGCCCGCCGCGCCACCGGATACGGCATCGCCTGCGGACGGCCCCCACACCACTTGATCGGACTCGACCTCGATCGCAAGAACGGCCTGGACGGCATCACCGCCCTCACCGACCTGGCCACACGGCACGGCTTCCACATTCCGGACACCGCCACCATCGCCACCCCGAGCGGGGGCCGCCACCTCTGGCTCGCCGCACCCCCACACGTGGCCATCCCCAACTCGGCCAGCCGCCTGGGCCCCGGCATCGACGTCCGCGGCAGCGGCGGCTACCTCGTCGGACCCGGCTCCACCAGCCTCAAGGGCGCCTACCAGACGCTTCCAGGCCACCCCAGCGGCCCCGCCCCCGCACCATTGCCACTGCTCCACCTGATGCAACCGCCCCGGCCGCCGGTCGCGACCCCACCCCCGCGCAGCACCGGATCCCACAGCGTCGAACCCCTCGTGCGCTTCGTACGCGACTCACCGGACGGTCAGCTCAACAACCGCCTTTACTGGGCGGCCTGCCGTGCCTACGAAGCAGCCGATGACCCCGCCGACGCCGCCGATGCTCTGCTTCAAGCCGCCATCGACGCCGGCCACCCAGAACGCGGTGCCGCCCGCACCATAGCCAGCGCGCGAAATCGCACCCACCCCGGCCGCGCCAGCCCTGTAACCAAGCCCCCGGAACCCACGCCATCACGACCTGCATCCCGAGCCCTCCACTGACCCTCTGATCCGGCCGCCCCCTCGCCAGCCGGATCAGGTGAGTCGAGACTCCATGCCCCGCCCCGGCACCGCCCCCTATGCCCATCTCTACGAGCACCCCCACCCCAGCGCGGTCACGACGGCCCTCAGCGGACCTGACGCCGTCCACGCCCACGGCGTGGCCCGGCAGATCCAGGCGTTCACCGAAAACCCGTCCGACACTCCGCTTCAGGTGATCACTGGCAGTCGCAGCGCGCCGACCGAACCGGCTGGTTCCGTGGAGCACTGGGACGAAGGCGCCTTGCAGCGCAACCTCCTGGCCACCGCCGATCACACCGGCCGACGCATCGAGGCATACGCCGCAGACCCGGTGAACACTCCGTTCCAACTCGTCATCGGCGCCATCCGCACCCGCTGGCAGCACGCCACCAGCACAGTCCCGACTCCACGACCAAGCCCCGCGCCCACCACGGCCGCGCAACACCGCCCGCACCGCGCGCCAGCAGCCCGACAGCACCCCGCATAGGCCAGTGGCCGGACCCAAGGCCCGGCCACCAGCAGAAAGACGGCGCCCCAACGTGACTGCCCCCATCGACGCCCACGTCCGCCTTGACACCCACCCCACCCATCCCAGCGCCGTGACCGCCGTCCTGACCGGCACCCAGGTTCACGTTGCCCACCTGAGTCTGGAGGCAGCCGACTGGACCGTCATCGCCGACAACGTCCTGGTCCTGGTCCGCATAGACCACGAGGAGCCCTACTGGGCCAAGGACACAGCCCAACACCTCTCCGACGAAGGCATCACCGTCGAGATCACCCCTCGGCTCCAGAAGGCCATGGACGAGGAATGGACCTGGGCCAACTACCCCATGTCCTGGTGCACCCGCAGCGAAATCCGCGAGATCTCCAACGAGGCCCAGAAGATCCACGACGACATCCGCCACGGCCAGCTCCTCATCCACGCCCACGCCCACGACGGCCACACCACCGTCGCGGTCGGCACCTACCTCAGCCGCAACGGCAAGTCCGTCTACCTCCACGGCGAGGACCACCTGCGGCAAGTTGCCGACACCTTCGACTCACCCGCCCAAGCCCTGCTCGCCTTCGAAAAAGCACACGCGGCCGAGATGCGCCCCGGCCCGGCACCCCTGACCGACACCGAACGCGCCGCTATCGAAGCAAGCTCGGTCTTCGACGTCACCACGGCCAAGTCCGAACCCTCCTGCCCGGAGCCGGAGACTGTGCCCGTCTACCTGGCCGATGTCGGCGACCACGATGCGCTCCTCGACACCTTCCTCGACGCGCACGGCGAGTTCGAGAAGTGGCGGACCTGGTCAGATGAGACAACGCACGCCATCCACGAGTCGCAGACCCTGCGCATCGAGCGCGTCCACGAAGCCCCCGCCCACGAGACCGCATGGACCGTGGCCGCCTACGAGACACCCGTCTCCGACCGCATGTGGGTCCTCACGGCGACCGGCGCCACCCCCGCCCCCGTGCTGCAGGATCTGCTCACCCACCTCGCGGACGGCGACGGCTGGGACACGGCCATCGGCGCCCCAGTGGACGAGAAGATGGTCACCTTGGCCACCCAGCCGCTCTCCGACGCCGGATGGAAGCACACCGTGGACGGGCGCTGGATCCGCTGGACGTCCCCCGACGGGGCCGCGGGCGTCCAGTTCGACGCCTTCACCGCCCAGTACCCGAGCCAGAACCTGGCCACCTGGACCGTCTGGGCCGGCCCCGACCGCGACCGGCCCACCTGGAGTGTCACCGCGTCCGCGCACACCCCGAGTTCGCTGCTGGCCGATCTCTCCGAGGCCCTCGCCCACGAGACCGGCACGCGCCAGGCCCAGCCTGGCCGCGGGCACAAGGCCCGCCTCACCACCACCCCCACGGCACCATTTCCGACAGCCACCACGGCACAGCCCAGCCGATTCCGCTGACGGGGCTTGAGCGATCGCGGGTCTCCGCAGTTCAGAAGGCTGTGCAGCGGGTCCCTACGAACGACCGCTTTCGTATGGCGGAAACGCGTGAAGCTCCAACATTGGTGACCACCCGGGATGCTTCGTCCCGTACGGGTGGACTCCCGCCGTACCGGCGCGGCCCATGCCGCTGCCCTGCCAGACTGTCCGTGCTAGCTCAGGGCGGACGGCAGGACGGGCGAGAGATGGCCGGCACGACGGATGGCCCCTTCGGCGCTTACACCGAAGAGGCCGAGTTCTTCGGCGAGCTGCCCCACGGCGAACTCGGCGAGTACCTGCGGCCGTTCGAGGCCGGACTGCTGATGACGGCTGGCCGCATGCTGGCCGTCTGCGCTTACCGCGACGCCGCCTATTACGCAGACCGTCCCTTCGACCGCGGCGAGAAAGACGCCGCCACGGCAGTGCTGAACCTGCTGCCCGAGGCATGCGACGGCCAGGGCCATACCTTCCGCCGGGATGTGGCGCGCGCCTTCTGGGACTTGGCCGACGATCTCGCGGCCGGGCGCGCCCCGCTACCGCGCTGCCAGGCTGAGACCTGGGCGCTCAAAGTCATGCTGGACGCAGCGCCCCGGATGTGCGCGGCCGACGACGAGGAACTGACCGCGTTCGGCGTGCCCGTCCCTTCGGGCACGAACGAATCCTCCTACCGGTTCCCGTACTTCGAAGAGGAAGCATGGGAGTTCGTCGTCGAGGGCGCGAAATACACCATCCCCGAGGCCCAACCGCGGGCCTCCGCCGAGAAGACTGCAGACGGCAGCGAGGCGGACGCGGTTGCGGAGCCCGAAGGCGGATGGGACGCCCCCGTCTACTGGTTCTCCCCCTACGGCATCACGTGCCCCCGGGACACCGAGCGAGGCCACCCGCACTGGGCCAACACTCCCGAGCAGAGCCCTGCACCGTCAGGGCTGCCCAGCACCGAGCAGGCCGTGCATCTCCTGGGGCTGGGCGACGACTTCGACCCGTGGCAGGCGGCCGAGAGCGATGTGCTGCGTCCCCGGCTGCGGACGATGGCGGACACCCTGACCCCGCTGGCGGCCAGGCTGCTGACGGTGGCCGCCGACATGGTGGCCGAGCGGGGCTGGCATGACCTGCTCGCCCACGGCGACCGGGTCTTCGCACGCCCCGACGAAGAGGAGGACGCCTGGGAGCTGGAGGAGTCCTTCCTCCTCCAGCTGCCGCCGCTGTGTGACGGCCAGTCCGCCGCCTGGCGCCTGGCCATGGTGTGCGCGGTCCAGAACCTGGCCGATGACCTGCGGTCTGGACGTGCCCCACTGCCCACCTGCACCGCCGAGGAACTCGCGTTCCACCTGATCCTGTCCGAGGCCCAGACGGTCCTGGACTATCTCGACGACAACTATGGGTACGCCCACGACTTGGGCCTGCCGCCCGGCGACCGGTTCACCGTCCGCCACCGCACCTTCAACCACTGGCGGGAAGCCTTCCTCCAGGATGAAGACGTCCTGCTCCACTACGACCAGGCCCTCGCTGGCATCGCCGCCGACCCCGACCACCCAGTAAGTCAGCAGGCCGGCACCGGAGACCTACGCCCCCGCGCCTGGTTCGCGCCCTTCGGTAACATCCGGCCCCGCGCCCCTCGTCCCCTGACGGACCAGGTCCGTGCACGCCTCGCCGAGGCGGATCCCGATGTCTTTTTCGCCAGCGCCCCAGCCCTGGCCGAGGCTCCCGTCCCGTCCGCCGGGGTGGACCCGGCCATCAAGCTGCCCGACGGGCTCCGTGCCGAATTCGAGCACTTCACTGGCCTTGCCCAGCGCCGCTTCTTCGACGAGCCGTGCGCCATCGCGATGGCCGCAAGCCTGGACCGTCTCCTCACACGGCTCTTCGGCACCGACACCGTGGTGCCCTTCGACATCTGGCCGCTCAACCCCCGCGCCGGTGCCGTCACGACGGGGCTGCTGCTCGTCGACCCCGACTTCTGCCTTCAGGGATACACGCGCACATGGCGTCTGAGCGCCGACCGTACGGACCGCGAGGCACGCGAGTGGGCCGTCGCCCTCCTTGAGGACTGCGCCAAGTACATCCTGGCCAACCACGGGCACACCGCCATGGACCGCCTTCGAGGCGGCCCGCCCACGCCACCCCTGGACCAGCAGCTTTACGACGTGCTGCCCGCTCGGCTGCGCGAACTCGCACGGGACCTCACCACAGCCGGCCTGCTGCGTCACCGCACCCACCATCTCGGCATGAACAGCGCCCAGCTCGCCGAGGCGGCTATCCTCCCCGAACCGCTGGTCACCGCCTGGCTCGACGGTGCTCCCGTCACACCCTCCCAGCTCCTGCGCTGCGCCCCGGCCCTGCAGTTGTCCGAGGACGTCCTACTCGAAGCCCTGGACGGCAAGCGAGACACCGCGTACTGGCCACTGCCTGTTCCGCCACCGGACCAGCAAGGCCACCCCGAGTGACCAAGCGCGGCGCGGACGCTTCAGACACCCCCGCACAGCCCCTCCATGCTCGTGGGCCCAGAGGATTGCCGACTGGCCAGGCCGCTCGCGCCCGGGCACCAACACGGCGACCGAGGGGCGCAACATAGCCGAGGATCGCCGGTTGGCCAAACCGGCGATCCTCCGCATCATTGATGGTCCACCGCCACTACCTGCCCGTACGTCGGAAGGCACCACCACCACAACATCCACAGCCGCGCAGTCCCGCATACATCCGCGCCGCGGCTGCACGAGACGGCTACCCCGCCGCGTAGCTCGCGCGGAAGAGGTCCACAGCCCGCTCCACGTCCCGCTCGGACCGCAACTGCACCTCCAGGTCGCCCGTACCGTGGTGGCCGAGCCCCGTCACGTCCCGGGTGAAACCGGACACGAGGTCCACATCCCTCGGATCGACCTTGAGGTAGACGAGGAGCTTGGTCTTCTGCGGCGGGCAGACGCAGGCGAAGTTCCGCAGGCGCTGATACGCGCGGTACTGCTTGCGCTGCACCCGGCTGACGCCGTCCCCAAGGCCGAGCAAGACCTCGTCGACCGCCTCCGCCAGCTCCGCCGGCACCCCGCTGTGCCCGCGTACCGGCGGCAGCCCTGCCGCGCGCTGGCGAACCTGCTTGGGGGCCGGCGTGCGCCCGGTGACGGAAGCCACGGTCTCAAGACCAATCAGGTCCTTGCCGAAGAATCGGTAGCGGACCAGGTCGATGCTGCGGCGGTGCTCGCGTACGGCGTGCACGTCGTAGCGGGTGAAGTCGCCGGCGACGCAGATCAACCTGGGCGCACTCCACAGCACCTGGGCCGCGGTCGTGGCCCCGAGCCGGTCGCGGACCAGGTGCTGGAACTCTGCCCGGTGATCCATCAGCCAGCCGAGATAGAACAGCCCCTGGTTGATGACGCCGGAGTCCACACCGCGCTTGTACTCGACGACCACGGGAGCCCCGTTCTCGTCGAGGCCCAGCGAGTCGATCCGGCCGCCGTGGACCGGGCCGGTGCTGTACTCGCTTGCCAGGAACCGGACCCCGAGCAACTTCTCCATGTTTCCCTCGACGATGCTCTGCACATCGGCCTCGGCATCAGCAAGACGCGGCGCGACCTCCGTCACGCCGCCATTCGTATTGTAGAGCTTCAGGTCCGGCACCGCCCCTCCCGTGCAGCCAGTGTGGCCGACACTCAACAGCAGGGGCTGTCGAATTTATTTCCGGGTACTCCGCACCCTGGTCCCGGAGATCTCCGGGACCCTACAATCGAGGCATGCAGGTCAGAATAGGACATTTCTAGATCGCGGGACATACGCGGGACGGCGCGGCTAATACTTCGTCAGATAGCCCGCTGACCTGCGAAAACGTCTGGGAACCGTCCGGCCTCCGGAGCCGTGTGCGCAGGTTCGAATCCTGCCGGGGGCACCTCGATTCAGGTGCCCAAAGACCCCGCCACCAGCGCTTTCGCTGAGGACGGGGTCTTGGCGTATGTGCAGCCGTGTGCCGCTCGGAGCGGCTGTATGTCGGGGGCTGTGGACTATGCGTGGACTGGCCGCAGGGCAGAAAACCGCAGGTAGACCCCAGGAAACGACGAGGCCCCCGGACCGAAGTCCAGGGGCCATCATGCCGCAGATGCGCGTGTCGGCCGTGCGTCGGATCAGGTCACGCCGCGGGGCTCGTCCTCCTGGTGGCCGTCCTCCCCGAGGAGTTCGGCGATCCGGCGATTGGCGACGTCCTGCCGACCGTCGAGGCACTTCGCGTACCGGCCCAGCAGAACCTCGACGCTGTTGCCCGCGCGCTCCGCAACCTCGGTGGGGTCAACGCCGGCGTTATGCCAGGACGACAGCGCAGCGTGCCGCAGGTAGTACGGGCGGGCAGCCAGCGGTGACGCCGCCTGTTCCGGAGTGAGGGCCAGGTGCCGCGCCTCGTCCCAGACACGCCAGTAGGTCGTCGAGCTAACCGGGAGCCAAGTCCGCTATTGGGACCAACCGCCTGCGCGGATGCGCCGAAATGCTCCCGACCTTGCCCACCATGAGCAGATGAAGCCGCCAGGTGGTGACCAGGAACCTCGCACGCTCGACGACGTCCAGGCCAAGGTCGGCAAGCGCCTCGACGATGTCGCCAAGATCCTTGCCGGTGCCCTGGTCACAGTGGCCGGCGTCATGACTGCGCTGGGGTTGACGAGCGATGTCGTGTTCGTCGCGCTCAACAACGAGTCATGGCCCATCTACGTGGCCGCACTCAGCGCCATTGTCGCCATCGTTTGCAGCATCGTCGCCCTGCTCATCCATCCGACGCGGCGGGGCAACATTTGGGAGACCGTCGTCCTGGGGCTCGGAGTCATCTTCTACATGGTGGCCTTGAGCGTGGCGGTCGTCGGCGCGGCCCAGGCGGCGGGTGGCAGCGGGCGTCCAACGCTTACCGACGTCACGCTCACAGGCCAGGGATCCGATCAGAAGCTGAGCTTCGGCGTCCACGCGGACGGGGTTGATCAGTGGGCGAGTGTCAACGTGTACGTCACTGCCGTAGACGCAAACCAGAATGATCTACCCGAGACGAATGACCTCTTCAGCGTCAGCCTCAGGCCCAACGACAAGGGCGAGATCGACCACCAGATGAGCATGCCGCTCCCGGCTGTGCGCAATGCGTGGGGAATCCAGATCATCGCCTCGAACGCCGAGGGGAACGACAGGTGTGAGGGACGATCCACTCACGGCCCCTCATGCGCGGTACTCCAACTCTCCTGATTATGCGATGACTGATGCAAGGTTCGAGTGTGTCAGCCCCAAAGGGTGGTCACGGCAGCAGCCAGTGCAGGGCTGTTGCGTCGTCCTGCGCCTTGCCCCGTGGCCAACGTCGTTCTTCAGGGTCGCCGGCTTCGGCCTCCCGTACTCGGCGGAGCAGTTCACCGGGCCCGGACGAGGCGAGCACGGTCAACGTCTCGTGCTATGTGGTGAGTTGGAAGCGGTCGACGAGTCGTGTTGCGCCGTCGCTCAGCAGTGTCACGGACGTGAGCGACTCCAGCGATACCGCCCCGGTGAGCGCGTGTTCGGCCGCGCATGGTTCGGGCCCGGCGATCCAGAAGCCGCCGGGCTGATTGCGGAACTCCGTCAGGGCGTTCCGATACTCGGCCAAGGCGCCGCGGTACAACAGCGGTTGCGTGCGGTCAATTTGCCAGCCACCGCATCAGGTACCGAAGCGGCAGGTCAGTAGCCGGACGCCCCAGCCGCTCTCCCAAAGCGGGGCTTCTGTGGGAAGGTTTCAGAGGCAACTGATCAACGATGAGAGGACCGTAATCTCACGTGTCCCCTATCGCGGGAGGCCGAGAGGAGAGGCTTAGAGTATTCCTCTGATAACCTCGCCCAGCTATCCCGAGATCGTGACGAATAGCCGCATGGAAATTGTCGCGCGATTTTCGATACCTCTTGTACGCCTTCTCCCACTCCGTTGAGTCTGCGTCAATCACTCCACGGGCATAGTCGCTCAGCTGCCAAATGGCCGTACGGAACGCATGTGCAGCCCTACCGACTTGCTCATCGCCCAGCATTTGTACTGTTTCGTACGCGAGCGCCAATCGCCTATCGGAGTCGGCTATCTCCTTGATTCCGTCTTCAACGGAGACGGGTGGGGGACCTTCAAGGAGGTTTCTTGTCGTGCCAAGCGAACGTGCAGCCCCAACCTGGACATGGGCTACATGGATCAACTCCCGGTACGCCTCAAACCGGCGCTGGCTCCACTCCCGTTGCACATCACGTTTCCACCGAAAGCGCTCAGAAAGAGCGCTGCCAGCGAAGGAAACGACACCTCCAATCACTACGCCTATCAGGGCCGGAAGTTGCACAGCCAAGCTCACATTTCCCCCTAATAGGCCGGGTAGCCGTCATTGCAACTGCCCAATGGCTCCTCTGCTTGTGTCGCCAAGTAGTCTGCCCCGCAGCGTGCTTGCCCAGCCCTGTCCCGGAGGATCCATGGACGCTACGACCCTCACCCGCCCGGGCCGACTCTGGACAGCAGAAGAGGTCTTGGGCCGGCCGAGTCCCGTGCCGAACACAGCAGGGGTCTACGGGTGGCACTTCAAGCAGGCGCCCCACCCAGACTTGGTGGCCGGACGCTTGCTCTACGTCGGCATAGCGCCGAGGTACATGGCGAACCGGACGAGTACGCAGAACCTGCGCAAGCGCGTGCGGTACCACTATCGTGGCAACGCAGCCGGCTCGACGCTGCGGCTCAGTCTCGGCTGCCTACTTGGACTTGAGCTGCGCCGCGTGGGCAGCGGCAAGCGCATGACCTTCGGCAAGGCAGGGGAAGCCACCCTCAGCCAGTGGATGGCGAAGAGCGCCCGAGTGTGCTGGATCGAGCATGACGAGCCATGGACCATGGAGTCGGAGCTCATCTCTCAACTCGACCTGCCGCTGAACCTGGATCAGAACCGCCACAACGCGTTCCACAGCCGCCTCAAGGGGCTGAGGGCTCAAGCCCGAAAACGGGCAAGGGAGTTGTCCATCAGCGCATAGGCCCTCGGGCTGAGACCACCAGTTGACATGTCTTCGGCCAGGGGGCTGACGTCCGTAGCACCCCCTGAGCGTCGGTCAGCCGCGGCCCTTCCGCCGCGCCTCCTCCCGGGGACGCCGCGCGCCTGAGATTGCTAGTTCCTCATGACGTCCACCACCTTTCTGTTCCGGTGAACGTCCTGGATGCCTGCATCAAGCCCCGGCCAGCAACGACCCAGCCAAGGATGGAGCCATCCGCAATAAGCGACTCGACGGTTCCCTGCGCCAGTCCCACTCGATGCAGGGAGGATCAGAGGTAGGATGAGTAGCATGAGTGACCCTACCGGCAAGTACTCAATCACCATGCCCCGCGACATCGCCGAAGCCGCCAAGGCCCGCAGCGGCCCTTCGGGCCTGTCTGCCTATGTCGCCGCCGCCGTCGCGCGCCAGATCGAGCGGGACAATCTCAACGAGCTGATCCAGGTCGCCGAGGCCGAGCATGGGCCCATCACCGACGAAGAGATCCAGGCCCTGCGCGACCAGCTCCACCAAGCCCGCCGGCAGCAAACGCAAGGCGGGACGAACGCCGCGTGACCCGCCCCTCCCCCGCTACCCCCGGCGGCACCCTGGTCCTGGACAGCGAAGGGCTGGCCAAGGCCGTCCTCCGCGACCGCACCGTCACCGGCTGGCTCGCCCTCGCTCGCGCCGACGATTTGCGGGTGATCACTTCCGCGGCCACCCTCGTGAAAGTGGTCCATCCCCGGATCAACCGCCCGGCCCTGGAATGGACCCTCTCCCGCCTCGTCATCGAACCGGTCACCGAGCCCATCGCTCGCCACGCCGCCACCCTCCTCGCCGACGCCGGCCTCCACGGCCACAAGTACGCCATCGACGCCATGCTCAGCGCCACCGCCCTCGCCGCCCCCGGCCCGACGACGGTTCTCACCTCAGACCCCGAGGACCTAACCGCCCTGTGCGGCTCTCGCATCACCGTCATCAAGGTCTGAGCATCGACTCTCGCCTGCGGTACCGATACCGATCCCCTTCGGCGCTCCCCACCGCAGGGCTGCCAAGGAATTTGTGTTCGTCGATGACGACGATCTTCTGATGCATGACATTGACGGAGACGACGGTCGGCACGACTTTCCGCAAGTGCTTGACCAGATCGGTCTGCTTTTTCTGGCCCGTGCCGTAGGGCGCGGACGAAGACCGTCACGCGGACTCCTCGGCGTACGGCGTCTCCTGGCACGGGCAGCAAGCCGATCAGCCGCTTCGCAGTCCAGGGGACCAGATCCACAGCGACGTTCGAGCCTCTGCGAGACGGTCGGCGAGGTGTCGTAGGCGCACGCCGTTACGGGCCCATGTGGTCGCCTACCTCTTCCCCCCTGTCTCTCGTCGAGGTCGCCTGCACGGATTTTCATGCTCGGCTGCACTCCTGTCGGGCGCGACGAGACGTGCGCTGAGGAACGAGCTAAGCGCCGTCGTTGCCGTTGCCGTCGCGCAGGGAGTGGATCATGCTTTGCAGGATCCGGAACGCGGCTGACTGCTCGGTCTCGGTCATGCCGGCCAGCATTCTGACCTCGACGGACCGGACCGCTACGGTCGCCTTCTCCAGGCTCTGTCGGCCGCGAGCCGTGAGCCGTGCGGGAAGAACCTTCCCGACGGGCGCCTCCGCGGGCCTGGTCACGTAGCCCTCTCGTTCCAGGGCCTGGAGCAGCACGTTCATCGTCTGCCGTGTCACGAACGCGCCCCGCGCGAGCTCGGAGTTCGACAAGCCCGGCCGTTGCGCCAGCAGCTCTAGGCAGGAGTAGTGCGTCACGTTCATCCCGAGCGGCCGCAGCACCTCCTCCATGGCTGCGCGCAGGGCGCTGGAAGCCTCTTTCAGCAGATAGCCCAGTGATTTGTCCAGGTCGACGCCGTCACCGTTTTGACTCATGTCAGGATTCTGACATACGTTGGCCCGTGTCAGAAATCTGACACGAAGAGAAGGAGCATCATCATGCCCGCCACCGGCCCCGACTTCATCTCGCTCCAGGCGCGCGACCTCGACGCTTCGCAGGCGTTCTACGAGCAGTACCTCGGCCTCGTCCGCTCGCAGGCCGGACCTCCGCACGCCGTCGTCTTCGAGACGAAGCCGATCGCGTTCGCACTCCGCGACGTTCTTCCCGGCACCGATCTCGCATCCGTTGCCCAGCCCGGCATCGGTGCCGCGATCTGGCTCCACGCCACCGACGTCCAGGCCATCCACGATGCTCTCGTCGCCGACGGCCACACCATCGTCTCCGCACCGATTGACGGCCCCTTCGGCCGGACATTCACCTTCGCCGACCCCGACGGCTACCAGGTCACTCTCCACGACCGTGCCTGATAACAGCGGCTAGCGCGGCGCCGTGTCGGGTGCTGGGCGGGCGATCGTGCGTTCGCCCGTCTGCCGCCTTCCACGGCAGGGCGTTCTCGGTTGGCGGGAACCGCTTCTTGTCAGCCTTTTTCTCGCGGCGCGTCAGATTTTTTACGTGGGCCCTTCTGGAACTCGCGTTCGGCTCCACGTACGTTATTGAGGACATCCTTACCCTGTCGGTCCACCATCCGCGTGACGCTCTCCTGCAGTATGCCGAACAGGATCGCCCAAGCAATGATCTGCGGCCCGTTGTCCAGACTTGAAAGGCCTGGGATGAAACCGCCATGGATCAGAACAAGACCCATCAGTGCAGCCAAGGCCCCTACCGGGATCCGGAGGAGCACTAGCATCATGGGGACCGAATACGGAGTAGACGTCCCCTGAATCCCTTTCAGGGAGACTGCCGCCGCAAAGGCCGCCGCAGCTGAACCGAACGCCATTACGATCAACAGGTCCTGACCGGTTTCCGAGGTGCCGATCGGGCACACCTGAGGTTTGTTCGGGGCGGGAGTGAAGCAGACGTTTGACACGATCGACGATGGCGACAAAAAACCCCAGAGAAGGAAAAGTCCAGCAATGACGGCCGTTGCCGCGACGGAGACCAGTAGTATGTTTCGGAAACTCCGAGCCCTCGCCCGCTCCTTTTCTTCTGCCATCTGAGCGGCCAGCAGCGTCGTGATGGCAAGTTCACGCATCTCTTCGGTGAGTCTGTGACCGTTACCCCTGAGCTGTTCCTCCAGTTTGGCGCGGCGAGGGTCTTCGTCACCCAGATGTTGTCGGGCGTTCGCCAACACGAGTGGACCCAATTCGCCCAGCTCTTCCTTAGGGGTGAGGCGAAGGATCTTTGTTTCCGCTCTATGTATATTGGCGAATGCGCGGTCTATATCTGCCCCAGAAATCATCGACCACGGATTCTTTTTACGATTCGCCGCCTGTCGTGCAGCATTGAGATGCGTTTCAATCTTGGTCGCAATCTCTTGCTCATGCGGCGCAAGCCCTTGAGGGTTGAGCGACTTAATCCGGTTGAGTTGACACTGAAGTTCTGCGACGTGTGCGACGGTACGCTGCCACCACGACGATCTGGTGTATCCAGCTACATCTTTATCCGCGTCCAGAACCGTATTCTTGGTGGAGGGCATGAATGCCGCCTCCCGTCGCTCCTGGAGTTGATCAGGACTACCTCGGCTCTTTCCGCGCGTCGGCTCTTTCCGCGCGTCGGCTCTTTCCGCGCGTCGGTTCTTTCCGTGCGTCGGTTTTTTCGTGCCTCGGTTTTTTCCGCGCCCGCGTGCGCTGCCGCATATTTCATGCTAAGTGCGTCGCGGTTCAGATGCACCTCGTAACCACCATCACACCGTCGATAATTCAAGTATCGAGAGATGGAATGGCCGTCGGCTCAGGAGGTCAGGGTTGTGCCGTCGTGGAACGGCAGTCGTTCCACAGAGCGGCGAGGCGGGCCGGGATCTGGGTGATGGCGGCACATCCCTGAGGATCGGCGGGGAAACCGTCGCTGGCCGCGTAGCTCCAACCGGTGCCGGGGCGGTCTACGAAGTACTTCATCGCGGCTCCTTCGTCCTGCAGGGCGACCTGCTCCGCCTCCGTGCTGCCGGGGGTGAGCTGGAAGCGGGTTCCGGCGTAGCGGATGCCGTCACAACTGCCGTAGTAGAAAGTGCCCTTGACCGGGGCAATGTGGCTGAGGGGCGGTTGGGCCTGGCTGCGGTAGGCCGCCGTGACGCCAGCTTTGACGGTGGGCGACGCCGGCAATGACCGGCAGCCGCCGGTCTTGGCCGGGGAGCCGGCGGTTGTGTGGCCGGCCGACCCGCCCGCCGGCCCACCCGCCGATCCGACCGCCGGCCCGCCTGTCGGCGCGGACGTCGAACCGCCTGCCGCCTCGCTCGCCGCGGCCGGCGAAGAGGGGGTTTGCGCGGTCATCGGAGGGCTGCTGTGCGCGGTGTCGCTGTTCGGCGTGCAGCTCGTCAGCAGCGCCACTGCCGCGGCGGCCATGCCCAGAGCGACACCGCGGGACAGGGAACGGTTTCGGTGTGCCATGTCGAACCATCCGATCTGATCCATCCAGAAAGGCCCGAGATGGCGTAACTCGGATACGTTCTCCCGGTCTTGTACATCAGGACGCTGCGCCATGCGCTGCGGTTTCACCCGAACCGCACGGCCCCACGGTGATCGACCTGGCGCTCTGGTCTCAGTTCTGGTCTCGCATCTGGCTCAGAGGGTGCGGGGCTGTGCTGTGGCGGATGTGGAGGGTGACGGGGATCAGGGTCAAGGGCGGGGCGGGGGGTGAGGGGGTGTCGATGTGGTTGAGGAGGGTGTGGAGGGCGATGGTGCCGATGTCCTTGAAGTCTGTGCGGATCGTTGTCAGTGGGGGCAGGAAGTGGGCCGCCTCCGGGATGTCGTCGTAGCCGACGACGCTGACGTCCTCCGGGACTCGGCGGCCCGCCTCGTTCAGGGCGCGTAGGACGCCCAGGGCCATCTGGTCGTTCGAGACGAAGATCGCGGTGAGGGTCGGGTCCTTCGCCAGATTCCGGCCCAGGTCGTAGCCGGAGTCCGCGCTCCAGTCGCCGAAGAGGGGGGTGGGGATCTCGGCTCCGGCCGCCTTGAGGGTGGCGCGCCAGCTCTCCGCTCGGCGGTCCGCCGAGGTCCAGCCCGTCGGGCCCGCGAGGTGGTGGACCGTGGGGTGGCCGAGGGAGAGCAGGTGCTGCGTCGCCTTGCGGCCGCCGGTGCGGGCGTCCGAGGTGACCATGGGGGTGCCGTCGCCGAGGTCGTTGTCCATGACGACCAAGGGGGTGTCCAGATGGGCCTCGGCCAGGGCCCGGGCCACCCAGAGCTGGGGGGCGATCGCGATCACACCGTCCGCGCCCTCTGCGGAGAGGCGGTCCGCCGCGCGTACGACGGTGTCCTTGTCGGCCGTGTCCAGGGCGATCGAGCTCACCAGGTAACCCGCCTCCTGCGCGGCCGCGTTGATCGCGGTCAGGGTCGATGCGGGGCCGTAGCGGGCCGCGTCGAAGGAGATCACGCCGAGCATGCGGGTGCGGCCGCTGGCCAGTGAGCGCGCGCTGCTGCTGGGGCGGTAGCCGAGGGTGCGCATGGCCGCCTGGACCGCTTCCCGGGTCTCCGCGCGGACGGCCGGGTTGTCGTTGAGCACCCGGGAGACCGTCTGCTTGGAGACGCCGGCCAGTTTCGCGACGTCGTCCATCACGGGGCGGGCGCCGGCGAAGTTGCGTCGGCTGCGGCCCTTGGTCGCCGGGCCGTCGGCGGCGCTTGGGGTCATGGTGGGAACTCTTCTTCCATCCGGCCTGTCCTGGGCTGGTCCGCCACAGGATAGGCCGCCGTCGGAAGAGTGGGAGAGGAGAGGAAGGGACGGGAGGGGGGAGGAGAGGAGGTAGGGGAGCGGAGCGGTGGGGTCAGTCTTGGGTGAGTGTCCAGGTTCGGGGGCTTAGCCACTCTGCGCGGGTCAGTTCCGCCTTGCCGGGTGCGGGGGGCTTCCCCGGGACGTGCACCTTCGCCTTGGGGGCGAAGGGGAGCACCTTCACCAGTAGGGGTTTTCCGGGTGGGAGTCGGTCCAGGGCTATGTCCCACGGGGTGTCCGTGAAGAACTGGTCGGCCACCAGCGTCTCCCCCACGTACGCGCGTGCCACGTCTCCCGCCCAGTGCAGGCGCAGCAGCGTGCCCTTCGGGGCCGTCGGTGGCAGGTCCACGCGGTACAGCGCCGCTACGGCGTCGTAGTGCTCGTCCGCCGGGGCGCTCGCGCGGTTCAGGGGGCCGGTTCGAGGGGTGGGGGGTGGGCCGGGCGGGCGCAGGAGGGTGAGGGTGGGTTCCGTGAGCGGGGCGGGCTCGGGTTCCCGGTGGAGGGAGTGGTGGGGGTGGAGGGTGTAATGGGTCAAGGGTCCGTGCCGGCTCTCCTGCACTGTCGCTCCGCGCGCCTTGGGTGGGCGGGGTGGGGCGGGTAGGACGGAGAGGGAGGTGGAGGTGTTGGTGCGGGTGTGGAGGCGTACCTCGTTTCGGTGCTCGTCGAAGATCACGCCGTCCGGGCACAGGACCAGGCGTTGGGCTCCCCAGGCCTCGCCCTTATAGGCGGTGCGGGCCGTCGCCGCGTCCAGGACCAGGAAGGAGACTCGGTCGCCGGCCGTCGTTTCCGTCCTCACTACTCCGTCGCTGTCGGCGGTGGTCACGGTGGCGGTGGCGGTGGCGGTGGCGGGTTGCAGGTCGGTGATCAGAGTGCGGTCGCCCTCCGTCCGGATGGAACCCGCTCCGGTGACGCGCCGTACCGTCCGTGCGTCCAGGGCCAGTTCGGGGGCGATGCCGTCCGTCGCGGCCAGGACCAGGACCGTGCCGCCGTCGTCGTCCTCGACCGTGCACACCGGCTGGGCGGTGGCCCAATCGATGCGGAGGCCCGCCACTTCCAGGCCCAGGGGCCAGCAGAAGTAGGCGCCCGCGGGGACGGTGACGGGGGTGCCGGGGAGGGTGAGCGGCGGGGCCTCGGGGAACGCGACCGTGAAGGTCGTGTTCGGGTGGTCCGGGAGTGGTTCGTGCGGCTGGTGGTTGGTGACGAAGAGGAAGCCCGAGGCCCGGCCGTCGCTTCGGACCGCCCAGCGCAGGGTGTCGCGGTCGTGCTGGCCTCGCGGCGCGTCGTCCGGCAGCACCGATCGCATGGGGGCGATCACCTCGCCGAAGTCCGCCAACAGCAGGTGCTGGATGCGGAGTTCGTCGTAGGACGGGCGGTACTGGCCGTACTCGCCGAGTGGGGCCTGGAAGTCGTACGTGAGGACGGGGAGGTCGTTGGGGTAGGAGGTGGCGTGGGACTCCTGGAGGGGTGTCAGGGCTCCGGTGGGGTTGGTGCC
Source organism: Streptomyces sp. NPDC051677 (assembly GCF_044453465.1). Lineage (NCBI taxonomy): Bacteria > Bacillati > Actinomycetota > Actinomycetes > Kitasatosporales > Streptomycetaceae > Streptomyces > Streptomyces sp. NPDC051677. The sequence goes on along the minus strand of NZ_JBITCT010000080.1, from coordinate 3,119 downwards.
GCCGTGGAACATGTAGTAGCCCTGCCAGACCGAGCCGCAGCCGATCTTCGTGAGTCCGAGGGCGCCGATGTCCGCGGCGTCGACGCGCGGGCGGCGGTGGTAGGCGACGGCCATTCCGCCACCCAACTCGCAGGTGGCCCAGGGGAATCGGTCCGCGTGCGACGACGGGTCCGTGCCGCGTACGGTCGTCGGGCGGAGATCGGCGCCGATGCCCTCGTCGTCGCGCTGGTGGGTGAAGAAGAAATGCTTGCGGCAGGTGTCGGGCCAGCCGCCGTCGGCCTCGGTCCAGAAGGCCTCCGGGTAGCCGCCGTAGAGCGGGAGCAGTTCGTCTTCGGGGAGGTGGACTCCGCCCCAGGCCGTCGAGGTCCACAGGGGTGCGGTGAGGCCTGTCTCCTGGGCCATGCGTTTCAGGGTCAGGAGGTGGGCGGGGCGGTCGTAGAGCTCGTTCTCGATCTGGATCGCGATGATCGGGCCGTTGTTCGCCCGGTCGAGGCCATGGAGTTGAGTGGCGATGGCTTCAAACCAGGGGCGTACGGCGGACAGGTAGGCCGGATCGTCCGTGCGGGGGGCCGTCGTGCGGGCCAGCACCCAGTCGGGGAGGCCGCCGTTGCGGACCTCCGCGTGGCACCACGGGCCGATGCGGGGGATGAAGTCGAGGCCGTGGCGGGCGCAGAGCTGGGCGAAGCGGCGTAGGTCGAGGCTGCGGTCGGGGTCGAAGCTGATGCCGTTCTCTGTCTCCTGGTGGTGGATCCAGATGATGTACGACGCTACGGCCGTGATGCCGGCCGCCTTCATCTTGAGGAGTTCCTCCTCCCACTCCTCCGCGGGGTAGCGGGAGTAGTGGAACTCCCCCGAGACCGGGAACCAGGGGCGGCCGCCTCGGGTCAGCCAGCGGCTGGTCACCCCGATGGGGTCGGGGGTGATGGGGGCGTCGGTGAAGGGGAGGTGGTTGCGGAGTGGGGGTGCGGAGGGGGTGGGGATGCGGGTGCGGGTGGGGGTGTGGGTGGGGGCTTGATGCGGGGGTGGTGTGGGGTGTGGATGTGTGGACATCAGTGCTGCTTCGGGCCGAGGTCGGGGGTGTCGGTGAGGTGGGCCTCGGGGGTGGTGGTGCCGTGGAGTTCGAGGAGGACCAGGTCGTTGGCGCCGGGGCGGAGGACGGGGGCGGGGACGTAGAGGGTGCGCTGGGGGCCGCGGTTCCAGTAGCGGCCCAGGTGGAAGCCGTTGATCCAGGCCTGGCCCTTGGTCCAGCCGGGGAGGGAGAGGAAGGTGTCGGCGGGGGTTTCCACCTCGAACCTGCCGTGGTGGAAGGTGGGTTGGGCTGCCGCCGTGGTCGGAGTCGGGGTGGGGGCGGGCGTGGGGGCGGGCGTGGGGGTTGTGGCCGTGGTGGGGGGTTGCGTGAGGGGTAGGGGGTGGCAGTCCCAGTTCTGGAGGGGGGTGCCTGCGTAGGTGACCGGGCCCAGCAGGCCCTTGGGGGTGCCGATGCGGGGGCCGTAGTTGACCCGGCCCATGTTCTCCACGAGGACGTCGAGGACGGCGCCGGGGCGGGGGACGTGGACGGGGAGCGTCTCGTCGTAGCGCTCGCGTTCCAGGACGCCTACGGGGGCGCCGTCCAGGAAGACCTGGGCTCGGTCGCCTACTCCCCCGGTGAAGTGGAGGAGGCCGGCGCCCTCGTCCGGGACGGTGGTGCGGTACAGGACGTACCCGGCTCGCTGTCCCAGGTCGTCGGCGGTGAGGGGGTCCGTGGACCGTACGGGGGGTGTGAGGTGTGCGAGGAGGGGAGTCTTGTTCGTCAACTGGACTGTGGTGAGCGGGAGTTTGGGGGCGGGGGCCGGTACCGGCTCGGCGGGGAGTTTCGTGTGGCGGGCGAGCACCTCGCGGAAGGCGTGGTACTTCGGGCCCGGATCGCCGCATTCGGTGAGCGGGGCGTCGTAGTCGTAGGAGGTGACGGTGGGGGCGTAGGCGTGGTGGTGGTTGGCGCCGTTGGTGTAACCGAAGTTGGTGCCGCCGTGGAACATGTAAATGTTGACGGAGGCGCCTGCGGAGAGGAGTCGGTCCAGGTCGGCGGCGGCCTGGTCGGCGTCCCGGCCGTGGTGCGGGCCGCCCCAGTGGTCGAACCAGCCGATCCAGAACTCCGCGCACATGAGGGGGCCCTGGGGCTGTGCCTCGCGGAGGCGGGCCAGGGACTCGTCGACTCGGCTGCCGAAGGTGCCGGTGGCCAGGACGCCGGGGAGGGTGCCGTTCTTGAGGTGGTCGCCGTCGGTCTGGTCGCAGGTGAAGAGGAGTTCCTCGATGCCGCGGGTGCGGAAGGCCTGCTCGATGTGCTTGAGGTAGGCGGGGTCGTCGCCGTAGGCGCCGTACTCGTTCTCCACCTGTACGGCGATGACGGGGCCGTCGGATGCCGCCATGTACGGCAGGAGTGGGGGGAGGAGGAGGTCGAGGTAGCGGTCGATCACGGCGGTGAAGCGGGGGTCGCTGGTGCGTAGGCGGATGTCTGTGTCGGGGGTGGGGGTGGTGTCGGGGGTGGAGGTGGTGGGGGTGGTGGGCGTGTCGGTGGTGGGGGTGGTGGTGAGCCAGTGAGGGAGGCCGCCGCCGTCCCACTCGGCGCAGATGAAGGGGCCCGGGCGGAGGAGGACGTGCAGGCCCTCTGCGGCGGCCAGGCGGAGGAAGCGGGGTAGGTCGAGCAGGCCGTCCAGGGCCAGGGTGTCGGGGTCTGGCTGGTGGAGGTTCCAGGGGATGTACGTCTCGACCGTGTTCAGGCCCATGAGGCGGGCCTTGTGGAGTCGGTCGGCCCACTGGTCGGGGTGGACGCGGAAGTAGTGCAGGGCGCCGGAGAGGATGCGGAACGGTTCGCCGTGCAGGAGGAAGCCGTCGGTTGTGGTGGTGAGGGCGGGCATGCGGGTCCCTTCGTTCGGGGCGAGCGGGCTGGGGTGGGATGGGGTGGGGTGGGGTGGGGTGGGGTGGCCGTGGGGTGGGGTCGGAGGCAGGGGTTGGCTTGAGGCGGCGCGGCGGGTGGTGGGTGGGGTCGGGGGGGGGGGGGGGGGGGGGGGGGGGGGGGGGGGGGGGGGGGGGGGGGGGGGGGGGGGGGGGGGGGGGGGGGGGGGGGGGGGGGGGGGGGGGGG
>NZ_JBITCT010000079.1:0-28092 GCF_044453465.1 Streptomyces sp. NPDC051677 | reverse complement strand
GCAGGCGCAGCAGGCGATCGTCACCGACTGGACCACCGCACTCGCCAAGCTCGGCCTCAGCTGAACCCGGCACCGCCCGGCCGTGCCGTACGTGGCGCGCGGGGCGGCGGTATGGAACCGGGGTGGCGTCCGGGCTCGCCGGTCTCCCCCGTAGCGGCGAGCCCGGCCTGTGTGTTCAGCGGGCGAGGGCGAGGGTGATGGGCTGGTCGGGGCAGGTGGCGAGGCGCTGGGCGAGCGTGTTCTGCTCGTTGAGATCGATGGTCAGCTGACAGCGGTCTTGTTGGCGACCCAGTTGGTGACGTACAACGCCGGGCTGATGGCTGGTCTCTGCGACGGGGCCCTGGAGATCGCAGTGGGCGCGGCACTGATCGCCGTCGTCGCCACCCTGCTCATCCCACGCCCGCGGCGCAAGGCCAAGGGATCGGCCCTGGAAAATCCCAGCACCGCCACTGCGCCGCAGGTTGACCGTGCCGATGGCGGTGGGCCGATGATGGATGCCGAGCTGCGGACCCGCGTCGCCGTGTAGGCGTCGCGGGTGCGTCGGTCTCGCCCTCGCCGCGGTAGCCGTCGGACGCCCGGTTCACCAGGCGTCCGGGCATGTAGAGGACTTCCTGGCCGTGGTTGATCAGCAGGGCCGGCAGCAGCGCGGGCTCCCCACCCGTCATGTCGATGGCCCAGGTGACCGGTAGAGGTGCTCAGGCAGCTCTGCCATCTGCACCGCCCGACCTGGCCGGGCGGTGCTGCGGACTTCGGAGAGGCGGCCGGAGCGGCGGACCCGTACTGCGAGCGCATCAGTACCGCGGTACCGCCCCCGCGGTACCGCGGTACCGGCCCCCGTGCGGATTGGGTCCCGGGGTGCCGGGGGGCGGCAGGGATCGGCTCATACCTTGGGCGCAGGGCTCCGCCGACCGGTGGGCCCGATTCCGTCAGCGACCCTCTTCTCCTGGTGGGAGTGCTTCCGTGGCCACCTTCCTGTATGGCCTGGGCCGGCTGGCCTTCCGGCGACGACGGTTGTTCCTGATGGGGTGGATCGTGGTGCTGGCAGCCGTCGGCATCGGTTCCGCCAGCGTCTCGGGGACCACGACCGACGACTTCAGCCTTCCTGGCACCCAGTCCCAGAAGGCCATCGACCTGCTGGGCAAGGAGTTCCCGCAGGCATCCGCCGGCGGAGCGACCGCCCAGGTCGTCTTCGAGGCGCCCAAGGGGCAGAAGCTGACCGACGCGGGCAACAAGAGCGAGATCAACGCACTGGTCGCCGAACTGAAGGCCGCGCCGTGGCACTGATCAAGTCGATCGGCCTGGGTCTCGCCACCGCGGTCCTCCTCGACGCGTTCGTGGTGCGCATGACGATCGTGCCCGCGGTGATGGCGCTGGTCGGCCGCAAGACCTGGGCACTGCCCGCGTGGCTCGACCGCGTCATGCCCTCGGTGGACGTCGAGGGCGAGAAGCTCCGGCACCTCCTGGAGGCCCGGGAGGACTCGGACAAGAAGGAGACGGTGCCCACCGCGGCGACACGGCAGGGGTGACCCCTGACGGCCGCCGCGAGAGCCGTACCATCCACCCCGCGGCGGCCCATCATCCACCGACCGTGTCTCCAGCCCCGCCCGCCGGCCCCTTCCCCCGGGACCGGCGGGCGGCCCGCCTGCACCTCGAAGGGCGCACACCGTGACCGCACCGTCCGCGCGGACCGCCAGGCCCGACCGGCAGCCCCGGATCCTCGTACCGCTGATGAGCGACCCCGAGCAACAGGTGATCGTCTCGATCATCCTCCGGCTGGCCCGCTGGCGACTGGCCGACCGAGCCCATCCCTGGGTGCGCCGGTGGGGGGTTCCGGCGCTGTGCGCCAGCCTGGGTGTCCCTTCCCTGCTCAATCCGGCCAACACCACCCGGTGGCTGGTCGAGGCCGCGCTGACCTTGGCCTTCGCGGTGCCGATGCTGTGGCGTGAGCGCCGGCCCATGCTCGTCTTTGCCGCCACGACCGCGGTGGCCGTGGTCGGTATCGCCCTCGATGTCTTCAACGGCGCCGACGCCGCACGCGCCGTGGCCCTGTTCAACGTCGGCCGCCTCGGCAGCCCCCGCCAACTGGCCGTCGCCTACGGCATCACCTGCGCACAACTCGTCGTCTGGGTGTCGGCCTACTGGTCCGGCGACCGGCTCAGCCACGTCCCCGGCCCCGAGGTGATCGCCCTTCTGGCCATCAGCGCCATGGGCGCCTTCGCCGGACTCGGCCTGGCCGGACGGCTGGTCAACACCGTTGTCACCACCCTGGACAAGGACCGTGAACAGCAGGCCCGCCTGGCAGCCGCTCAGGAGCGCGCCCGCGTCTCCCGCGAGATGCACGACATCCTGGGCCACACCCTCGCCGTCATCGTCGGCCTCGCCGACGGCGCGGCCGCGCTGTCCGAGACCAGACCGCAGAGCGGTGCGGAGACCCTGCGCATCATCGCCGACAGCGGCCGCGACGCCCTGAGCGAGCTGCGCCGACTGCTCGCGGTGATCGGCACCGATGACACCCCGCACCGGGAGGTCCCGCTCGCTCCGCAGCCAGGGCTCGACGATCTCGACGCTCTGCTGGAACGCATCCGAGCCGCCGGCCCCACCGTCAGCCTGCGCACGGAAGGCGATCTGACCGCCCTCTCCCAGGGCCTTCAACTCGCCGTCTACCGCATCGTGCAGGAGGCCCTCACCAACACCCTCAAGCACGCCGCCCTGGACACCGGCGTCACCGTCATCCTCACCGCGGACTCCGACGCCGTCCGCGTCACCGTCGAGGACACCGGACCACCGCGCGCCACTCGGACCAGCGGCGGCGGCAAGGGCCTGGTCGGCATGCGTGAACGCGCCGCCCTCTACCAGGGCGAGATCGCCTCCGGCCGCAACCAGCACGGAGGCTGGAGCGTCCACGCCCGCCTCGTCCCCACCACCCCCGCCCCGTCCGCCGGACAGCGGGAGAAGCCGGAGAATCCGCTCGTATGACCACCGTCCTCATCGTCGACGACCAGACCCTCCAGCGCCTCGGCTTCCGGATGCTTCTGGAAGCCCAGCCCGACATGACCGTCGCCGGGGAGGCCGTCAACGGCAGCGAGGCCGTCCGCATGGCCGCCGAACTGCACCCCGACGTCGTCCTGATGGACGTCCGGATGCCCGGCATGGACGGCATCGAGGCCACCCGCCGCATCGCCGAGTCCGGTGGCCGCTCCCGCGTCCTCGTCCTGACCACCTTCGACCTCGACGAATACGCCTGCGAAGCGCTGCGCGCCGGAGCCAGCGGCTTCTTCCTCAAGGACGCCCGCCCCGACGAACTCGTCGTCGGCATCCGCGCCGTCGCCGCCGGCGACTCCGTCATCTCCCCCGGCATCACCCGCAGGCTCATCGACACCTACACCCAGCGCCGTACCATCGGCCGCACCACCGCGCACGAACACCGGCTCGCCCAGCTGACCGAACGTGAACTCGAGGTCCTCACCGCTCTCGCCACCGGCGCCACCAACGCCGAGATCGCCGACCGCCTCCACCTCGCCGAATCCACCGTCAAATCACATGTCAGCCGCATCCTCACCAAGATCGGCGCACGTGACCGCGTCCAGGCCGTGATCCTCGCCTACGACGCCGGACTGGTCCGACCGGCCTGACCCCGCCCGTCCTTGCTCCCCGGCAGCCCCCACCGCCCATCTCCCGGCGCGACGCCGGCCGGGGCCGCGAAGGACTCAGGTGAGGAAGCCACGGGCCCCACTGGGGTGGACGCACTCGTGCGCCCGGCTTTCCGGCCACTCTCGCCGACCCTGAGGAGATACCTGTGCAGCTACAGCTGATCGAGGACGGCCGGTCCACCGCCGACGCCGTGCGACGTGGCCTGAACCGCTACGGCCACGACGTCGCATGGACGCCGACCGGGCAGGCCGCGCTCGCCGCGCCCGAGCCGGACATGGTCCTGCTGGATCTCGGCCTGCCGGACATCGACGGGCTGGGCGTCTGCCGAGAGCTGCGGGGGCGCAGCGATGTGCCGCTCATCGTGATCAGTGGACGCGGCAGCGAGACCGAGAAGGTCGTCGGCCTCGCACTCGGCGCCGACGACTCCCTGTAAACACGCGCTGCCCGACCGACTCACCGCGAGCATGCGCGCGGCGGCCGCCGGACATACCGTCCTCCCACCCGTGCGCGCGGGCGCGGCCGCCTCGCTCACGAACTCGCCGACTCCTTCCCCGACGGCCGGATCCGCGTATCCGCGCAAGCCCCTCCTCTCGCGGCGCTCAGCCGCCGCGAGCGTGAGATCCTCACCGCCGTCGCCACCGGCGCCCGCGACCGTGTCCAAGCCGTCGTCCTCGCCTACGACAACAGGCTGGTCCGCCCGGGGGCGGTCACGGTGGGCTCGTCCGCGTCGGCTGGTCGGTGAACAGCCGCAGGACGACCCGGAAGGTGGCGCCCCGGCCGGGGGCCGAGTCGACCTCGACGCGTCCCGCATGGGCGCTCACCAGGGAGTGCACGATGGACAGGCCGAGGCCTGCGCCGCCGGTGGCGCGGTTGCGGGAGGCGTCCGCGCGGTAGAAGCGTTCGAAGATGCGGCTGCTCTTGTCGGGGGTGAGGCCCGGCCCCTGGTCGCAGACCTCCAGCACCGCGTGCCCGTCGGCGGTGCCCACGCCGATGCGGATGGGTGTCCCGGCCGGTGTGTGCGTGACGGCGTTGCCGACGAGGTTGGTGACGACCTGGCGCAGGCGGGCTTCGTCGGCGAGGGCCGGGGCGGAGGCGGGCGGGCCGTCGCCGCCCGGGCCGGTGAGGGTGACGGTGCGGGCCGGGTCCAGGGCGCGTACGTCGTGCAGGGCGTCCGCTGCGAGTGTGCGCAGGTCGGTGGGGGCGAGGTCGAGGCCGAGCGGGGAGCCCGGCGTGGGGTGGACCGCGGGTTTTCCCGTGGCTTTGAGGGCGTGTTCGTCGAGGCGGGCCAGCATCAGCATGTCCTCGACGAGGCGGGTGAGGCGGTCGGACTCGCGGGCGATGCGGGCCATCGTGGCGTCGACGTCCTCCCGTTCGGGCAGGGCGCCCATGCGGTACAGATCCGTCAGCCCCTTGATGCCGGCGAGGGGGGTGCGCAACTCGTGGCTGGCGTCGGCGACGAACCGGCTCATCCGGGCCTCTGACTCGGCCCGGGCGGCGAACGCGGTCTCCAACTGCCCCAGCATGCCGTTCAGTGCCCTGGCCAGTCGGCCCAACTCGGTGTTCGGGCCGGCCAGTTCGGGCACCCGCCGGGAGAGGTCGCCGCCCGCGATCTCGGCGGCCGTCCGTTCGACGCGGGACAGCGGACGCAGTCCGGAGCGGACCGCGAACCAGCAGGCCACGGCCAGGACCGCGAGCAGGGCGAGCCCGGTGTTGCGGTAGTTCTGCCACATGCGCCCCACCGTGCCGTCCACCTGCTCCATCGACGTGGCCACGACCACGCTGCCGGAATCGGCGACCGAAGGCGCCGTGGCTCCGGGCAGGAGGGCACCAGCCACCCGGGGCACGGCGATCACCCGCCAGCGTGTGTCGCCCTTGGTGCCGTCCACGGTGAACGGGCGGCCACCGTGCGCGGCGACGGCGTCCTGGTCCAGCCGGGAAAGGGCCGGGCCCTGCGCGTTGTGTGTCCGTTTCCCCCCGGCGAGGGAGTCGATGCTGTTCTCGACGGTGCCGTCCTGGGCGACGTAGGTGATGACGGGGTTGCCGAGGACGTCCGTGCTGAAGTCGGCGAGCGCCGCCGGCGGCCTTCGCGCGGTGCCGGTCTCCGCCATGCCCGGCGGCAGTACGGCGAACACCTGGGCGGCGGCGTGGAGTTGGGAGTCGACGCGGTCGTCCATATAGCCACGCAGGGCGTTTCCCGTGACCAGCGCGAACGCCGTGAACCCGGCCGCCAGCAGAGCGACGGCCAGCACCAGCACCCGGCTGCGCAGGGACGCGCGTGCCCACAGGGCACGGACACGACGGCGCCGGGTCATGACTTCGGCCCGCGCAGTACATAGCCCACGCCGTGCACGGTGTGGATGAGCTTGGAGCCACCGTTGTCGATCTTTCGGCGCAGGTAGCTGATGTAGGTGTCGACGATGCCGGTGTCGCCGTTGAAGTCGTAGTCCCACACGCGCTGAAGGATCTGCGGCTTGGAGACCGTGCGCCCGGCGTTGGTCATCAGGTAGTGCAGCAGCCGGAACTCGGTGGGCGACAGGCGGAGCGGCTCGCCCGCACGGGCGGCCTGGACGGCGTCGGGGTCGAGTTCCAGGTCGGCCACGCGCAGCAGGGCGGTGGGGTCGCCGCTGGTGCGGCGCAGCACGGCGCGGATGCGGGCGATCAGCTCCTGGAGGTCGAACGGCTTGGTCACGTAGTCGTCGCCGCCCAGCACCAGGCCCTCGATCTTGTCCCGGGTGGCGTCACGGGCGGTGAGGAACACGACCGGGATGTGCCCGGTGCGGGGCGTGGCGGCCGGGCGGTGCCGGTCGCGCAGCCGGCGGATCACCTCGAAGCCGTCCAGGTCGGGCAGCAACACGTCCAGCAGCACCAGATCCGGTGAGACCTCGTGCGCGCGGTCCAGGGCCTCCTGGCCCGTCCCTGCTGCGGTGACGGTGAAGCCGGCGTGCCGCAGGGCCGCGCACAGCAGTTCCCGCACGGTCGGCTCGTCTTCCACGATCAGCAGGTTCGCGCCGGTGGCTGCCGCCGGGCCGGGCTCGATTCCGGTGCCCGGGCCGGGCAGGGCGGAGCGCTCGACAGGTGTCAAAGGAGGCCTCCAGGCAACAGGTGACGCACTCCGGGCGCCGCCGGAAAACGGGCACACGACAGAAGATGCGCGGCACACGGCGCCCGGGATCCCGCCGGGCAGCCTACGAAAGCGGGTGTTCTCGCAGAGTAAAGCCCACGGTCACCCGGCCCACGGCCACCGGGCCCGCGGTCACCCGGCCCGCGGTCACCCGGCCCGTGGTCACCGCGGCCCACGGCGACCACGCACCTCGGACAAGAGGCTCCCGGCGAACCCGGCCAGACCGCCGACGAGCAGCCCGAAGACGACCGTCCGCAGCACGCTGCCGCTCAGTTCGGCCTGCATTCCGCCCATCTCACTGCCGAACATGCTGACGCCGAAGTGCCCGGACGCCCCCACCGTCCAGGCTCCCGCGCCCAGGACGACGGCCGTGACGACAGCGAGCCGCTCGGCCATGCCGAGGTGCCCGGACAACGGGCCCCGGTAGGGAAGCATCGGCCGCTTGTGGCCGGAGCGCGTGGTCCGGGCCGCACGGTAGGCGCAGGCGGTGAGGATCAGGCCGGACACCGTGAGGGCCATGAGCCACAGCGGCCAGCCACCCACCGACAGCGACCCCAGCGGTTCAACACGGTCGGGCTGCTGGCTGCCGGCCCTTCCACCCGCACCACCACCCATGGCACCCATGATCGCGGCGAGCGGGTTGCTGCTGTCGCTCTGCACCTGGTGGACCGCGGCCGTCCACGAGGAACCGACGCCCAGCGTCAGGATCGCGAACAGGGCGTTGGGGGCGAGCAACAGGGTGCCACCCGCCACCGAGCCGACCCGGTCACCGACCACCGCGCCGACGAACCCGATGGCCAGCAGCGGTACGGCCGCCAGCACGAGGACCGTGCGGACGACGGCCGACAGGCTCGGTCCCCAGGTGCCGCGCAGCCCGTCCAACGCACCGCCCAGCGGGAGCCGCACCCGGCGGCTGATCAAGCAGCCCACTGCGAGCACGACAGCAACCCACAGCACCGCGCCCAGGCCCGCCGACCCCATGCCCACGTGATACGTCATCGCCGGCTGGGCCGCCGTACCACCACCGCCGAGGAGACCACCCAGGCCACCACCCCCGCCCCCGCCGCCGCCCAGGAGACCGCCGAGACCACCGCCTCCGCCCAGGCCACCACCGCCACCCAGCAGACCGCCCAGGCCACCGCCTTCGCCACCGAGGCCACCGCCTCCGCCGAACAGCTCGCCCAGGCCGCCGCCCGCGCCGCCGAGCCCCCCGGCGGACTGGTCGCCGCCGCTTCCACGCATCCCGGCCATCGCCGACGCGGGCATGGTGGCGGTTCCCCGTGCGAGGCCTGCAACGATCATGAGGAGGACCAGGGCCGCGGTTCCCGCCCCCGCCGCCCGTACAACGAGTTCACCACCGGTGAACCGCCGCTGCCGCCCCTGGCGCAGCCGCCAGGAGAACGCGACCCACAGGACCACGGCGCCGACCAGCGTGACGCCCAGCGGCATGACATCGGCCGCACCGCTCATCGACGGCCCCATGCCGCCACCACCGCCACCGAACAGGGAGGCCAGACCACCCATCCCTCCGGTGTCCGAGGACGCGGCCGGATCCGCGCTGAGCGAGCCGCCGACGGCCATGGCCGTCACGGCCATCGTCAACGACCACAGCGATCCGTAGGACCCCGCGCCGAGCAGCGCCAGCGCCAGCGCGGACAGCGCCGCCATGGCGACCACCGCACACAGCACGGACCCGGCCCCTTCCCACGCGTTCTGCCAGGAGCCGATCAGTCGTACCGGGGCGGTGCGCGGTTGGGACCGCTGACCGGAGCCGGGCCCGGCCTGGAGGTGGGTCGTGGTGGCAGCCATTCAGGAACACTCCGCTTCGCTCGCGAGGAGAACGCGGCGCCGAACAGGGAGAGGAGGGCGCCGCGTGCCAGTGGACTCGCACACACTGGCGGTCGCGGGTCCGACGTTCCCGAGAGGTTCTGGGAGGTCTCTGAGAATCGACGGCAGTACGACGCAGGTCAGGAAGCGTGTACATCCGAGGTCGCGACCCGGCTCTCAGAAAGTTCCCAGAACCTGAGGGGTGCCGGGCGAGGTCGAGTCCGGCCTCCAGCAGCAGTGTGTCGCGGTCGCCGAACTGCCGGCACACGACCTTCCGGCTGCGCACGCGGCGGTCCTGGCCGGGTTCGGGCAAGCTCAGCTCCATGGTCCGATGATGGACACTCGCCCCTTAGGAAACAAGTGTTTCCTATCGTCGATGGAGTGAGTACCGCAAATCCCTGTGATCGCGAAGAGCACATGCGTCCCAGGGTTCATGTCATGCCTGGTCCGCTGCATGCCGCCACGGCCTCACGCAGCCAGCGATGGGCCGGATCGTTCGCTCGCCGAACGTGCCACGCCTGCTGGTACGCGAACCGGGGCAGGTCCAGAGGCGGCTTGAACTTCCGCAACGCCCTGTGCCGCTGCATCGGCCCCACCGCTCGACCGGCGACCGTCAGGATGAGATCGGTGCCCTCCAGCAGATCCACCGCCGCACTCCAGTGCGGCAAGGTCACGGCGAGATGCCGCCGTAGCCCCCGCGCGGCCAGAGCCGTCTCGATCTCGTCGTTCGCGTCGGGGCGCAGGGCCAGCATGATGTGCGGCCGTTCCAGCCATTCCTCCAGCGACAGATCTCCTTGTGCAGGCAGTACGGCCTTGTCCGCCAGGCTGACGAACCCTTCCTCGAAGAGGTTCTGAACCTCGATGTCCTCGGACGGGCGCGGAAAGATTCCCAGCGCAAGGTCGAGCTCGCCGTCCGTGAGCTGCGCCAGCATCGCCTCCCGGCTGGCCTGACTGATCGCCAGGTCCAGGCCGGGCGCCTTGCTGCGAACATGCCGCACGAGCGGGGGCAGCACGATGCGCGACGCGTAGTCCGAGAGCGAGAGCCGGAACCGTCGGCGCGTGAGCGACGGGTCGAAGTCGGGCGCCCTCAGCAGTTCGGTCAGACGGATCAACGCGTCCTCCAGCGGCTGCACCAGCGCCTGGGCACGCGCCGTCAGGACCATGCGGCCGCCGTGCCGCACCAACAGAGGATCACCGAGCTGCGTCCGCAACTGCGCGAGCACGTGACTGACGGCCGGCTGGCTCTTGTTCAGCCTCCCAGCGGCTCGCGTGACGTGCTTCTCGGCCAGCAAGGCATGCAGCGTCAGGAGCTGGTTGAGGTCGATCCGGCTCAGTTCATCCATTCCGCGAATAATACGGATGCATACAAAGCATTTCCATAAGTGACAGTGATGATGGAGGGTCGAAGTGACAGTGCAGCGCTCGCTCTAGTGCACCTCACACCAAGGAAGACCAGACATGACGAAGGATGACCAGGGCCTGAGGCTCTCCTACTCCGACGCGCGGCCGGCCACGATCGGCGTGGAGGCCGTCAATCAGGTGCTGAGCGCCGTGGGCGTCCACGCCGGCCAGGTCCCCGTTCCCGCGGAAGCCCAGCCGATCCTGGAGGCCTCCAGGATCCGGGCGCTGCGGGAAGCGGAACAGGCGGAGCTGATCTCGCTGTTCAGCCTTGGGCGGGAGGAGCTCCTGGAGCACGTCGAGCTGGCCGGCCGCACGCCCGAAGCCCCTCGCGGCGGGTTCCTGAACACCTCGGAGCACGATGTTCCGCCGTACCCGAAGGTGTACGACCTGAAGGCGATGGACACCGCCGCCCGGCACGCTGTCCAGGCGCGCTTCGGCAGGCTTCACGTCAACACCTCCGCCGACGGTGTCGGCATAGACGAGGTCATGACCGTGGTCTCCGGTGGCCCCATGACGTGGTTCTACCGGCTTCCCGACGGCGTCATCGCCAAGCTGTCGGTGGGCGCCGTGGACATCGGCGTCCCGGCCTGGCGCATCAGTTATCCCGGCATCCGGCCGCACGGCGCCTTCCTGGACGCCGAGCACGGCCTGATCGTGGCGTACGCCCACGGCCCTGAGAAGTTCGTCATGCGCTACGACGCCCCGGGCGCCGAGGGCGCGGAGGCGCTGGGGACGAACCCCTGGATCGACTTCGGCGGGGACGTGCCCCGGATGCTGGCCGCCGTGCCCGCGAACTGACCCACCCGCGCAAGGGGTGAGCACGCCGGCATGAGCCAGTCAGGTCCGCTCTCGCCCCCGATTCCCACAGACCACCGGCACAGGAAGGGCCATGTCCACCATCCCCGGGGTGACCGCCACGCGCGCACCCGCCGCCGTGAGCGGATCCTCACGTCGCGTCCCCATCCTCTGGCTGGCGTTGCTCGCCACGCCGGTGGCAGCCGCCAACAACGCGGCCGTCCTGATCCTCGGCGACATGAGCCGGTCGCTGGGCATCACCACTGCCACCGCATCGTGGCTGGTCACCGTGTTCGCGCTGACTCTGGCCGTCGCGACGCCGCTGATCGCGACGCTGCTGAGGCGGCGCGGCACACGCACCGCGCTGTGGGCCAGTGCGGCGTTCGTCGCCGTCGGCACCGTGCTGGTGGCCGTATCCCCGTGGCTGCCGCTCACCCTCGTCGGGCGGGCCGGCCAGGCGGCGGGCGGCGCAGGCATGATGACCATCGCCATGAACCTGGCCGGCACCGCCCGCCGCATGGGCGTGATCAGCGCCGGGTCCGGAATGCTCGGCGCGGTGGGGCCGCTGCTCGGCGAGCGCCTCACCGACGCGGCCTCCTGGCGGGCGGCGCTGTCCATCCTGGTGGTCACCCTGGCGGCCGTCCCCGCCGTCAGCCGCCACGCCACGCGGACACCGCCGGCCGAGGGCCGTTTCGACGCCCGCGGCGCGGTGCTGCTGGCGGGCCTGTCCAGCGGCCTGGTCCTGCTCCCGTCGAACCCGCTGCCCGCCTTGACCGTGGCGGCCGTCGCCACCGCCCTCCTGGTCCTGCACATTCGGCGCCGTCCGGAGGGCTACGTTCCCGCAGCCGCGCTGCGCTCCCCACTGTTCCGCAGCTCCGTCCTGATCGCCCTCGTGCTGTCGGCGTCGTACTTCACCCTGCTGTTCGCGATCCCACGGCTGATCACCGACCGGGCCGGCTGGACGACGGGCTCGGTGGCCGCGGGGCAGATGATCGCCATGATCACCGGGTCGGTGTGCACGCTCGTCTTCGCCGCCGCCTCCGCGCGCCTGGGACGGACCACGGTGCGGGCGATCCTGCTCACGATCGGGGCGTGCGCCGCGGTGGCGGCCGTCTTCGCCCACAGTGCGATCGTGCTGTTCGCCGCGATCGGCCTGGCTGTCTTCAGTGCCACCGGCGCCAACGCCACCCAGTCCATGGCCGCCGCCTCCGCCGTCCCCGACCGCCAACGCCCCACCGGCATCGGCCTGTTCCAGCTCGGCTACCTCATGGGCGGAGCCCTCGGCCCGGCCCTGGCGACCGTTCTGGTCCTGAGCTAGCCGCATCGCCGCCGGTCAGAGCACGTGCGGAGGCCGGCCCAAACCCAAGCCCCGCCGATGGCGGTGGGCTGACGGCCGAGGAACGGCCGGCGTGAGCAAGTCCGGCTCGCCGCAGCTGACTTGATCGAGGCAGGGGCCGCCGGCGACAGGGAGGTGGCCCGGCGGTTCAGGGCGACGCGGATGCCGCAACGTCGTCGTCTCCGCCCGCCCCCGGGCCAGCACAGCAGCCCGGACAGCCGGGGAGGCTGGTCCGGCAGCGGCCCAGGCTGCCGCGTGGGCGCCCTGGGGCGGCCCGTCAGCGTTCAACCCCGTACTGATGGGCCCCGCTGGGCGGCCGGTCGGTGAGGGGGCATGTGCGGGTCAGCCTGTTGCGGGGGAACGGGGCCCGGTCCCACCGGCCCCCGAACCATGACGGACCGCTGGTCTTGGCGCCTCAGCTCTCCAGGATGAAGATCGGCTTGTGGCCGGGGCGGTCGGAGGTCAGCACGTCGGGGATCTCGTCCCAGCCGTAGATGCCGCTGGTGACCAGTTCGGGGTGGAGCGTGCCGGCGGCCACCGCCTCCAGGGTCGGGGTCATGTTCGGCCGCGCGTGGCCCTTGCCGTTGTGGAAGTGGACGCCGCGCTGGTACAGCGCGAGCAGCGGGAGCTGGACGTCGTCGAAGTAGATGCCGACGCTGTTGACGTAGCCCTCGGGCATGACCGACAGCAGCGCCTTGCGCAGCCGCTCGGGGTCGCAGCTGGCGTCCACGGCGAGGTGGAAGTCCTTCTCGCGCTTGCCGTGGACGTCGTGGACCTCGGCGCCGAGCTGTTCGGCGACCTTCATCCGGACCGGGTCGTCGTCGTAGTACACGGTGCGGGCGCCGGCGCAGTGGACCGCGACGTCGACGCAGTACAGGCCGATGGAGCCGGTCCCGCCGAAGACCGCGATCTTCGGGTCGGCGATCCCGGCGACGGTCGGCATCACCGTCTCCCAGCCGAGCGCGAGGTTGTCGCCGATCGACGCCAGGTGCACGGGGTCGACCCCGGCGGGCAGCTTGGCGAGGTTGAAGTCGGCGTAGGGAACGCGGATGAGCTCGTCGAAGCAGCCGCCCCAGGCCCCGTTCACCGGAAGGCCGTACTGGGCGTCGCCGTGGCGGAGACAGCGGGCGGGGTGTCCGAGCGCGCACTGCGCGCAGGTGCCGCACGCGATGTGCCAGGCGACGCCGACGACGTCGCCGACCGCGACGTCCGTGCAGTCGGGGCCGACCTCGACCACCGTGCCCACGCACTCGTGGCCGAGCGGGAACGGGCCGAATCCGGAGAACGGCGTCTTGTCGCCGATGACATGGTGGTCGAGATCGCACGTCGTGGCCGCGAGCGGGCGCACCAGCGCGTCCGTGCCCTCGACGACGGTGGGGGCGTCGACCTCGTCGAAGCGCAGCTGTCCGGGCGCGACGAACATCAGGCTCTTCATGGGAAAGCTCCTCGGTTGCGTGGGGGTCTCGGGTCGAGCGGCAGGTCCGTCGGCCCGGTGCCCGCGTTCGTTCAGAGGGCGCCGGAGTCCGGGACGCCGGCGGGGATCGCGTCCAGGAAGACGGCGTCCGGAGGTCCGGCCAGTGCCTGCGCCAGGGCGGTGCCGATCTCCCGCATCGCGGCGCCCTTCATGTGCGCGCCCAGCGCCTCCTGCGAGGCCCACTTCTCGATCATGACGAACTCGCCGGTGGCGCCCGCCTTGCGGTGCAGCGCATACAGCAGGCATCCGGGTTCGGCGTGCACCGCGGGTATCGCCGCCTTGAACGTCTTCTCGACCAGCTCTTCCTGGCCCGGCTTCGCGACGATCGTCGCCACCATGACTACCGGCTCGGACATGGGTTGCCCCTCTCTCGATATAACACTCGTTATAACTATGGCAGATGGCGCGGACCGCTGTTCACCACGGCGTTCGTTGATGTCCGGGTGGGTCGGCCGCTGCCACCAGCGCACCTTCGATTCAGGGCTGCGAAAGCGGCCTCGACGTACTGGGTCGTGCGGTCGCTGCCGAGCAGGCCGACGCCCATGTTGTTCATGACGTACGAGATCGCGGCCCGGCGTTCGGCGTCGATCACGACCACCGATCCGCCCCATCCGGTCCAGAAACAGATCCGACCCGGCGGGAGATACGGCACCGCCGGGGACGGCAGTCCGAATCCGATGCCGAAGCGCAGATGCGCCCCGAGCACCAGGTCCGGCCCGTCGGTCTGCTCACTGAAGATCAGGTCGATGGTCCGCGGCGACAGCAGGCGTACGCCGTCGAGCGTGCCGCCGCAGGCGACGACGGAGTGGATCCGGGCCAACGACCGGGCGTTTCCATGCCCGTTGGCGGCACCGATCTCCGCGCGACGCCACTCCGGGCGCCACGACTCCTCGGCGCCGCCCAGGGGACCGGTGAAGGTCTTCATCGCCACACTGTTCGGATCGGCGCCGGCGAGATCACTCGACCGGAACGGCGGCGGTACGACATCGGCGACCCTGGGGAACTCGGAGTCCGGCAGACCGATGTGGAAGTCGGCGCCGAGCGGACCGGCGATCTCCTCGGCGACGAACCCTCCCAGGGTGCGACCGTCGATCCGCCGGACCAACTCGCCCACCAGATGACCGTAGTTGAGCAGGTGGTAGCCGGACGACGTGCCCGGAGGCCACCACGGCGCCTGCGCGGCCAAACGGGCCGTCGACGCGGGTGTGTCACGGACGTCGGCGACGGTCACCGGCCGGTCCCACCCCGAGACGCCGGAGGTGTGCGACAGCAGGTGCCGGACCAGCACGCCCTCCTTGCCGCGCGCGGCGAACTCCGGCCAGTACCGGACCACCGGGGCGTCGACGTCGAGCAGCCCCCGCTCCACGAGCAGCAGCGCCGCCAGGGAGGTGACCGTCTTCGTGCAGGACCACACGTTGGTGATCGTGTCGCGCCGCCACGGCGCCGTACGGCCCTGGTCGGCCCATCCGCCCCACAGGTCGACCACCGGCTCCCCCTCGACCGTGATCGCGATCGACGCGCCGAGTTCGTCGCCTGTGTCTAGGTTCTCGGACAGCCGCGCGGCCACCTCCGCGAAGCGCTCGTCGCACACTCCGTGCAGATCCGCCATGGTCAGCCTCCCGTCCGGATGCCGTCGCCGGCCGGGCGCACCGATGCGCGGGGCACACCGCGCAGCTCTCGGCGGAGGCTGGCGCGCGCGATGTCGGCGGAGTCCAGCAGATAGGTCTGGCGCATCCGCCACGGGGCGCGGTGGCCCTGCCGGGGGAAGCTCTGCACACCCCGCTGGACGTAGCCGGACGCCAGCTCGATCATGGGCTGTTCCCGGACACCGGGCTCTGCGGGCGGGGTGACGGCAGCGAGGTCCGCGCGGCGCATGTGGTTGAGGATGCGGCACACCAGCCGCGCGGTGAGATCCGCCCGCATCGTCCAGGACAGGTTGACGTAGCCGAAGCAGAGCGCGAAGTTCGGCACGTCGCTGAGCATGGCGCCCCGCCACAGCAGGTGACGTGCGGGCTCGACCGGCTCGCCGTCGACGCTGACCGCAATGTGCCCGAACGCCAGCATGCGCAGCCCGGTCGCCGTCACCACGATGTCGGCCGGCAGCACCCGGCCCGACCGCAGCCTGACGCCCTCGGCGACGAAGCTGTCGACGTGATCGGTGACGACGTCGACCTCCTCGCGCCTGATCGCCTTGAACAGGTCCGCGTCGGCCGTGATGCACACCCGCTGGTCCCACGGCGCGTACGACGGGGTGAAGTGCTCACGCACCGCCTCCTCGCCGATCCGCCGCGCGGCGGCCCCGGTCAGCAGCGCCCTCGCCCGGTCCGGGAAGCGCCGGCAATAGTGGTAGAAGGCGTTGGAGTAGGCGGCGTTGCGCGCCCTGACGACCCGGTGCGCCAGTCCGGCGGGCAGCCGCCGCCGGACCCTGGCGGCGAACCGGTCCTTCCGCGGCAGTGCGCCGATCCAGGTCGGCGTGCGCTGCAGCATGGTCACCTTCGCCGCGTCGCGGGCCATCGCGGGGACCAGCGTGATCGCGGTCGCGCCGCTGCCGATCACGACGACACGCTTGCCGGTGTGGTCGAGCCCTTCGGGCCAGAACTGCGGATGCGCCACCGTGCCGGCGAAGGACTCGATGCCCGGGAACTGCGGGTCGTGGCCGCGCTCGTAGTCGTAGTAGCCGGTGCACATGTAGAGGAAGGTGCACGTCATGGTGGACCGTCGCGGCTCGTCAGCGCCGTCGCTCCGCTCGACGGTCACCGTCCAACGGGCCGTCTCCCTCGACCAGTCGGCCGCGACCACCTTCGTGGAACAGTGGATGTGGCGGTCGATGCCGAACTCCTCCACGGTGCGCCGCAGGTAGTCGAGGATCTCGTCCCCGTCGGCCATGGAGTTCTCGCCGGTCCAGGGCTGGAACGGAAAACTGAGCGTGTAGATGTCGGAGTCGGCGCGGACCCCCGGGTAGCGGAAGAGATCCCACGTCCCGCCCAGGGACTCGCGGGCCTCCAGCACGGCGTACGACCGGTCGGGGCACTGCGACTGCACCCGGTACGCGGCGTCGATGCCGGAGAGCCCCGCGCCGACGATCAGGACATCGACATGGGCGGGCAGCGAGGCGGGGAGCGGGGAACTGGTCATGGCACCCGAGTATCGAAGCGGCTGAACGGCCCTGCTTGACTCTGCGCGACAAAAATTTAACTCTGCACGACACCCGGTGACGATGGCGTGCACCTGGCGTCACGACGCACCTGCGTCGGCGTTCTGCCGAACCAGCGGCGCGCCGCTCGGGTCAGGGCCGCCTGACCGGCCAGCTCCACCAGCGACGCGACCTGGGAGAAGGGCATGTCGGTCCCCGTCAGCAGCCGGTGTGCGACGTTCTTGCGGACGTCGTCGAGGATCGCCTGGAAGGAGGTGTCCTCTTGCGCCAGCCGCCGCTGCAAGGTGCGCGGATGCATGTGCAGCCACTGCGCGACCAGATCGATCCGCGCCGGGACCGTGCCCAGAGCGCGGCTGACCGCCGACCGCACCGTGGCTGTGACGCTCTCGCGGGGATCGGTGCAGTGCGCCTCCAGGTACTCCACGACCATGCGCCGCAGTTCGGGGTTGACCGGAGTCGACATCGGCTGGGCGAAGAGCTTCGTGGGCACCCGCAGCAGGGCGCGACCGGTGTCGAAATGGACCGGCGCACCGAAGAACTCGGTGTACACCGATTCATGCGTCAGCGGCGGATGGGGCAGGTAGACGCCGAGCAGCTCGTATCCGCCGCTCATCGTGATGAGATTGCGGTGCAGCAGACCCAGCCCCGCGTCGATCGTCTGCGGCTCGTACGGAGCGTCCGGATGCAGCATCCGGTACTCGACGGCCCCGACCCCCGCATAGCGCTCGGGATCGTCCGCACGGGACAGGCGAATGCCCTGGTTGTGCACGAACAGGAACCGTGACGCGCAGTCCAGGCCCTCTCCGACCGTGTCGCAGTTGCCGACCGCCAGGGCCAGCGGGCCGAGCATCGACATGTCCTGGTACGCGGCCAGACGCAGCCCGAGATCCGGACAGTCCAGTGTCTTGGTGGCGCGGCGCAGGATCCGTCCAGCCGTCACCGTCGGCAACAGCCCGTGATCGGAATCCAGGTCGCCCGGCGAAACGCCGAACTCGGCCAGCAGCCCCGCCCCGTCGCCGCCGAGATTGTCGATCAGACGATCGATGCCCCGGATCGCAGCGGCCCGGATCTCCATCTGCATGACACTCGCCATAGGTTTGCTTCACACTAGAATATGACGGACGTTATAGCCAGGGGGTTGAGAGGGGTTCGTCCGTGACCAAGTCCAGTGCGACGGTGCGCCAGCGGATCGTGGCCGGTGCGGCCGACATGATCAGTCGGCGCGGGCTGAACGCCACGAGCATCCGCGAGACGGCCAAGCACGCCCGGGCGCCGCTCGGCTCGACGTATCACTACTTCCCCGAGGGCAAGCAGCAGCTCGTCACCGAAGCCGTCCGCTACACAGGGGCATGGACCGCCGGCAGTCTGCGCAAGGAACTGGAGGCGGGACCGGTCGCCGGACTTCGCGCCTTCCTCGCCCTGTGGCGCAAGATCGTCGTTGACAGCGACTTCCGGGCCGGCTGCCCCGTCCTGGCCGTCTCCGTCGAGGAGCCCCCGGCCGATGAGCCCTCGGCAGCTGTCCTGGCCGCCGCCGACGTCTTCACCGAGTGGGAGAGCCTGCTGGCCGGATCGCTGCGCGAGCACGGCGCCGAGCCGCGGCAGGCGGCTCAGCTCGCGACGCTCATCGTCGCGGCGGTCGAAGGGACCGTGGCCATGTGTCGCGCCAAGCGCAGCCCCCAGCCCCTCGACGACACAGCAGAGCAGTTGCAGGCCCTGATCCTCGCCGCGATCAAGGACTGACCTCACGCCCCCAGCGCCGCGCGGACCGCCTTGACCCGCTCCTCGGTGAACACCCCGCTCTCCAGCAGCGGCAGGATCGACAGCACACCCCCGGACGAGCCCCAGCTGCCCTCGTCGATCACCCGAAAGTTGACCCACCAGGCCGGCGACGGCTTCTCCAGCCCGTAGGCCGCGGCCAGCGCGGCCAGGACCCGTTCGATGACCTCGGCCCGCACCGCGGGCTGCCAGGCTGCGTCCATGACCGCGATGTCGATCACCATCACGTCGAGCTCCGGGCCGGCGTCCGCCAGCAGCCGGCCGCCGATGGCCATCATGTCCCGCTCACGCTCCACGAAGTGGACCTGGAACCCGACCCGGGCGGCCGGGGCGTGCTGCCCCACCTCGGGCACCAGCACCGCGTCCGTCAGCGTCTCGGCCAGCTCACGGCGCTGCTCCAGGCTCAGACGCCCCGTCGGCGCGTTCACGGTCAAGATGGTCACGGCATCCTCCTATGACAGTCGCTATAGAGCGCAGCCTACACTCACCTATAACGACTGTCATAGCCACCTGGGCCGTGCGCCGGTAGCCGCCGGGCGTGGTGCAGAATTCCCGCGTTGCGCCAGGGGTGGGGAGATAGCCTCGGCGCTGTCATCGTCCAAGGGGGAGGGGCAGCGGTATGCAAGGGCAGGACTGGATCGAACGTGCGGGAGAGCTGTTCGAAGCGGCGATGTTCGGCGGGGACACGGCCGCGCTGGACCGCTCCGATGACGTGCTGGACTCCGTCGAGGCGCCGCTTTCCATGGCGCGGGGCAAAGTACTGCACGTCCGCTTCCTGAACGACCGGGAAGAGAACAGCCAGGAACTGGTGCTGTTCGAGCGGGCCGCCGAGCTGTACGAGCGTCTGGGGGACGCGTCGGGTGAGGCGGACGCGTTGTTCTGGGTCGGCTGCTGGCACCAGGTGGTCAAGGGCGACGGCGCCGCGGGCACGCCGTACTTCGAGCGGTCGTACGCGCTGGCGAAATCCGTCGATGACCGGATGACGATGTCCTATGCGGTTCGGCATCTCGGCTTCGCCGACAGGGACGCAGGCCGATTCGATCAGGCCCGTGAGCGGTTGACCGAATCGGTGACACTGCGCCGGGAGATCGGCTTCAGGCCCGGGGAAGCGGCCGGCCTGGTCGCGCTGGCCTACCTCACGGCCGAAGCCGGTGACCCCTCGGCGGCGTTCCACCACCTCGACGAGGCCCAGTCGGTCGCTGAGAGCTGCGGCGCCAAGGCGGTGTCCGGGTGGATCGAGCAGGCCCGCACGCTCATCCGCTCCTAGGATCTGATGGGAAGGTGCTGGTCACAGCCACGTGTCGACCTGATCTCAGGTCACGCGCGCAGGTGGCGCAGGGCGCGTGCGGCGGCATGGGCACCGCACATTCCGTGTGCGCCGGGGCCGGGCGGGGTGGCCGCGGAGCACAGGTAGTGGCCGGGCAGCCCGGTGTCGTAGGGCTGCAGGGTGAGGCGCGGACCGGCGATCAGCTGAGGGATGTCCTTGGCGCCCGTCATGATGTTCCCGCCGGCGTAGTTCGGGTTGTAGGCGGCGAACCCGTCCGGGGTGCGCACCGTGGCGCCGATGATCCGGTCGCGGAACCCGGGGGCGTACCGCTCGATCTGGGCGATGATCGCCTCGGCGGCGTCGCCCGAGTAGCCGTTCGGGACATGGGCGTATGTCCACAGGGGGTGCACTCCGCCGACGGAACGTGTCGGGTCGGCCAGATACTGCTGCCCGACCAGGACGAACGGCCGCTCCGGCATCCGTCCGGCGTGGATCTCCCGCTCGGTGGCGGCGATCTCGGCGAACGTGCCGCCGACGTGCACCGTGCCGGCGCGCCGCGCCGCTTCGGCCGTCCAGGGGACTCCTCCCTCGACCGCGAAGTCGACTTTGAACGCCCCCGGTCCGTACCGGAACCGCCGGTAGGACCGGGCCACCCGCGACGGCAGCCGATCGCCCAGGATGTCGACGAGGGCGGTGGGCGCCACGTCCCAGACCGTCACGCCCGCGGGCGGCAGATCGGCGAACGACCGCACCCGAACGCCGGTCTCGATCTTTCCACCGAGGTCGAGCAGCAGTGCCGCCATGGCGTCGGTGATGCGGCGCGAACCTCCTTCCGCGACGGCCCACCCGTGCCGATGCCCGGCGGTGAGGATGCCGAGCCCGATGCTTGCGCTGAGCGGACGGTTCAGGGGGTGGAAGGCGTGTGCCGCGACCCCGCCCCACAGAGCTCTGGCCTCCTCGCCGGTGAACAGTTTCGCCAGCAGCGACGCGGGGGCCAGTGCAGGGAGGCCGAACCGGGCGAGGCGCACAGGGTGCCGGGGAATGCGCAGCAGCGGGCCGAGAATGTCGTCGCTCAGGGTGTCGTACGACGATGACGGGCCCTCGAACAGGCGTCGCCAGCGTCGGCCGTCGGCGCCGAGACCCATGGCGGTGTCGGCGACCGAGCGGTGCAGTACCCCGGACGCACCGCCGTCGAGCGGATGGACGCAGTCGATCTCCGGCAACGCCCACTTCAGCCCGTAGCGGTCCAGGCCGAGGCTCTGCAGGAAGGGGGATCCGACGGCCATCGGGTGGACGGCGGAGCAGTGGTCGTGCAGCAGCCCGGGAAGGATCGCCTCACCGGAGCGGGTGCCACCGCCGATCTCGTCGGCCGCCTCCAGCACCGTGACCTGGACGCCCGCCCGAGCCAGGGTGAGGGCGGCGGAGAGGCCGTTGGGTCCGGCGCCGACCACGGTCGCTGTACTCATGTCGTCCCGCTCTTCCTGTCGTCCCGGCTTGCCGGCTTCCCGGCTTCCCGGCTTTGGGACGAGTCTGCCGGGTCGCCCACCGACTCCTGCTGCGCCGGCTGCTGTGTCTCCTCGCGCCGCGCCGACGACTGCTCACACCAGGTCCGTGCGCAGGTTTCCGAGGACCGGGAAGGACACAGGTCGGCACGGCCGGCGGGAAGGTCTCAGCAGTCGATCGGGCGGAGGGGGTCGTCGCTGAGGCTGGTCGCCAGCCACTGCTCGACGGCGGTGATGTGGACGGTCGCGGCGGAGGCTGCCAGCAGCGCGTCGCGTGCCTGGAGGGCGCGGAGGATCTCCTCGTGGTCCTGGTGGGCACTGTCGAGGGCATCACGGGTGCGGCTGCCTCGGACGATGCGTACCCGCTGGGTGCGGGTGGAGAGCACCTGGAGCAGCATCGAAAGGACCGGGTTGGCGACGGCTTCGACGATGCGCAGGTGGAAGGCGATGTCGTGGGCGACGAACTCGTCGACCGTGGCGGCGGAGCGGCAGCGGTCGAGGATGTCGCGGAGTTCCTTCAGGTCGTGCGGCTGCAGTACGGCCGCGGCCAGTCCGGTCGCCTGGGATTCGAGGAATCTGCGTACCTGGAGCAGTTGCAGGGCTGTACGCCCCTGGGAGACGTCGGCGGCGAAGGACAGCGTTTCGAGCAGGAGGTGGGGCTCCAGGCTGGAGACATAGGTGCCGTCGCCCTGCCGGGTGACCAGGATCCGCATGGCGGTCAGGGCCCGGACGGCTTCCCGCAGCGAGCTGCGGGACAGGCCGAGCTGTCCGGCGAGGACCTCCTCCCTGGGCAGGCGGGAGCCGGGCGCGAGTTCCCCGGCGACGATCATCGCCTTGATCTTGTCCATCGCCTCGTCGGTCAGTGCCACGAGGGTGCCTCTCTGTACGGAGTGCGTGGGGGTCGTCGCGCTCCGCCCGGTCCGTCTCCGGGCGCCGGGCGGAGCCGCCGTGGGCCGGCGTCTACTCCTGCTTCTCGCCGGAGGCGAAGCGGGAGATGACCAGGGCGACGATGATGATCGCGCCGTTGAGGAACTGGTTCCACAGCGGCGGCACGCCGGCCAGGGTCATGACGTTGACGACCAGTTGGAGGGTGAGGACGCCGGTGAGGGCGCCGAAGACGGAGCCCTTGCCGCCGTTGAGGCTGACCCCGCCGATGACCGTCGCGGCGAAGACCTGGAAGATCCAGCCGCTGCCCTGGGTGGCGGAGATGGAGCCGTAGTGGCCGCTGTAGAGGATGCCGGCGAACGCGGCGAGCAGGCTGCCGATGATGAGGACGACCCAGACGATCCGGTCGACGCGGATGCCGGCGGTGCGGGCGGCCTCCGCGTTGCCGCCGATCGCGTACAGCGCCCGCCCGTGCCGCAGCCAGGCCAGCGCGCTGCCGCCGATCGCGAAGAGCAGCCCGCACACCCAGATCGCGGCGGGCATCCCCAGCCAGGACGCCTTGCCCAGGTAGGTGAAGGAGGAGGGCAGTTCGACAATGGACTGGCCCTCGGACAGGGCGACTTGGAGGCCGCGCAGCATGGTCAGGGCGCCGAGCGTGACGATGAAGCCGTTGAGCCGCAGCTTGAGGATGAGGAAGCCGTTGACGGCGCCGATCGCCGCGCCGACCAGCAGGCAGAGCGGAACCGCCGTCCATTCGGGAAACAGGCCGAGGCCGTTGAACCGGCCGCCGCTGGAGGGCAGTACGAGCCAGACGGCGATGACCGGAGCGACGCCGATGGTCGACTCCAGGGACAGATCCATCCGTCCGCTGATGAGGATGAAGGTGGTGGCGAGGACGAGCAGGCTCAGCTCGGTGGACTGCTGGGCCACGCCGATGAGGTTGTCGGCGGTGAGGAAGGCCGGCGAGACGATGAACCCGATCAGCATCAGGACGAGGATGGCCGGGACCAGGGACAGTTCACGGAAGCGGCCGAGGTCGACCCGACGGCGGGCGGTGTCCGCGGCGGCCGGCTCCGCCGTGCTCGCGGTGGGCTCGGTGAGATCTGTGGTGGCGGACATGACTACCTTCCGTGCTCGTCGGTGCCGGGTGCGGTGGATGCGATGGTGGTGGCGACGCCTTCCATGGCGGCGACGACGTGTTCGTCCTTCCAGCCGCGGTCGAACTCGGCGACCGCCCGGCCGTGGAACATGACGACGACGCGGTCGCACACCCTGAGGTCGTCGAGTTCGTCGGAGACGATCAGCGCGGCCTTGCCGCCGTCGGCGATCTGCCGGATCCTGCCGAGCAGGAACTCCTTGGACTTGACGTCCACGCCGTTGGTGGGCCGGACGGCGACCAGGACGCGCGGGTCGGTGGCCAGCGCCCGGGCGACGACGACCTTCTGCTGGTTGCCGCCGGACAGCGCGGAGACGGGGGTGGCCGCCCCCGGCGTCTTGATGTCGAGATCCCGGATCATGTGCCGGGCGAAGGCCTTGGTGCGGGCGGGCAGGACCGTGCCGAACGGACCGAGCTGGTCGGTGACGGTGAGCGTCGCGTTCTCCGCCACACTTCGGTTGTGGACCAGCCCCTGGAGGTGGCGGTCCTCGGGGACGAAGCCGACCCCGGCGGCGAGGGCGGACGGCACGCTGCCGGTGCGCACGTTTCTGCCACCCACCGAGATCCTGCCGTCCTCGGCCCGGTGGAGACCGGCGACCGCCTCGCCCACCTGCACATTGCCGCTGGCCGTCGCTCCGGCGAGCCCGACCACCTCGCCGGAGCGGACCGACAGGGACAGGTCCTGGCAGGCGTCCGACAGCGTCAGGCCGTCGATCGCCAGCAGCTCCGCGCCACCGGCCCCCGCCGAGGGCCCGCTCACGACGGCGCCGCCCAAGGAGGCGGACTCCCCCGTCATCGCCTCCACCAGGCTCTGGTGGCCGAGTTCGGCCACGGGCGCGGTGAGGATGTGGGCCGCGTCGCGGTAGACCGTGACGGTGGTGCAGAGGTCGTACACCTCTTGCAGGTGGTGGGAGATGAAGAGGAAGGCGACGCCCTGGTCGCGGAGGTCACGGAGTTTGCCGAAGAGCCGGCTGATGCCGCGGGCGTCGAGCTTCGCGGTCGGCTCGTCGAGAATGATGAAGCGCGCGCCGAAGGACAGCGCCCGGGCGATCTCCACGAACTGCCGCTGCTCGACGGTCAGGTCCCTCGCCCGCGCGGCGGGGTCGACGGCCACGCCGTACTCACTGAGCAACTCCTCGGCGCGCAGGCGGAGTTGCTTCCAGCGGATGGGCTGTACCGCTCCGGCGCTCTGCCGGTTCAGGAAGAGGTTCTCGGCGACGGTCAGCTCACCGATGATCGTGGAGCGCTGGTAGACGCAGGCGACGCGGGAGCGCCAGGCGTCGATGTCGCCGACGGACGGCGCCGGCTCGCCCGAGAAGCGCAGGGAGCCGGTGTCGGGCTGCTGGAGGCCGGTGAGGATGGACACGAGCGTCGACTTGCCGGCGCCGTTGCGGCCGACCAGGGCGTGCGACTCGCCCGCTGCGATGCTGATGCGTGCGTCGCGCAGGGCGACGGTCGCGCCGAACCGTTTGCTGATGCCGGTCGCCTCGGCCACCGGGGCCGGGCGCTCGGGGCCGGTCGCCGGGGCGGTCGCGGTGTCCGCCATGGTGGATACCGTCCTTCGTGTGCGGAGGTGGGGCAGGGAAGCGGGGTGTGACGCGCTGGGGAGAGAGGGGACAGCCCCTCTCTCTCCTCGCGGCGGGCGGGAGCCGCCGGCCGTCAGCCGATGTTGTTGCCCCACAGGGCCTTGTCGGCCACGTTGTCCTTGGTGACCAGGGGCGCGGGCAGCTGGTCCTCGAGGCCGTTCGGGATCTTGATGATGGTGGAGCCGTGGTCGGTCGGACCCGGCTTGAAGGTCTTGCCCTCGGCCGCGGCCTGGGCGTAGTACAGCGCGTACTTGGCGTAGAGGTCGGCGGGCTGGGAGACGGTGGCGTCGATCTGGCCCTTGCGGATGGCGTCGAACTCCTGCGGGATGCCGTCGTTGGAGATGATCGAGATGTGCCCCGGCCGGCCGGCCGGCTTGAGCAGCTTCTTCTGCTCCAGCAGTGCGAGGGTGGGCTGCAGGAAGACGCCGCCGGCCTGCATGTAGACGCCGTTCAGGTCGGGGTGCTGGGCGAGCAGGCTCTGCAGCTTGGCGGAGGCCACGTCGCCCTTCCAGTCGGTGGGCAGCTCGAACACCGTTATGCCGGGGAACTTCTGCTTCATGCAGGCGGCGAAGGCCTCGGAGCGGTCGCGTCCGTTGATGGAGTCCAGGGCGCCCTGCAACTCGGCGACCTTGCCCTTCCCGCCGAGCTGCTTGCCGAGGAACTCGCAGGCCTTCGTGCCGTACGCCCGGTTGTCGGCCCGGACCACCATGTACACGTCGCCCTTGTCGGGACGGGTGTCGACGCTGACCACCGGGATCTTCTTCGACGCCAGGGTGTCCAGGGTGGAGGCGATCGCGCCGGTGTCCTGCGGCGCCATGACGACGGCCTTGGCCCCCGTGTTCTGGAACACCTGCACGTTGGCCACCAGCTTGGTGACGTCGTTCTGCGAGTTGCTCAACGGCAGGGCGTTGGCGCCGTCCGTCGTGATGTCCTTCTTCAGGTACTGGGCGTAGGAGTTCCAGAAGTCGGAGTC
This sequence comes from Streptomyces sp. NPDC051677, assembly GCF_044453465.1. Taxonomy (NCBI): domain Bacteria; kingdom Bacillati; phylum Actinomycetota; class Actinomycetes; order Kitasatosporales; family Streptomycetaceae; genus Streptomyces; species Streptomyces sp. NPDC051677. Next base: position 2,188 of record NZ_JBITCT010000079.1, on the reverse strand, counting down.
GGAACGCGGCAGGTCGATCCCGATGGCCGGCTTGTCATTGCTGGAGCCGACCGCGTCGGCACCGTCGCGGTTGCACGCGGTGGCGAGCGACATCGCCGCGAGGACGGCAGTGACGGCTGCGGCGGTGGAGCGGGGGCGAGCGAGCTTCATGACCGTGTTCTCTCTTCAGGCAGGGCGGGGAGCCGCCGGGCGACGGTGGAGGGTGGCGTGCTCGCCTGCGGGGGAAGGACGAGGCTGCCGGCCGGGCAGGCTGCGGATCCGGCACAGGGCACGTGCGGACCGCGTCGGACGGGGCGTGAGCGAGGGTCAGCCAGAGGGACGGGAAGGCCGAACGGCCGCACGGGGCGAGTCGAATGCGGGCACCGGATCGTGCGGCCATTCCTCCGATGTATCTCGGACGTCGAGGACGTTACGACGGCGTTGCCGGCGTTGACAAGAGTCAGCCCCCATGGATTTGCGGGACATCGGGCCGCGGGAGACCACGGGCCCGCCCAGGTGCCCTTGATCGTCGTTACATCCGCTTTCCACCTGGGCTTATGCCTCTTCCCTGGGGTGCCGACCAGTGCGCGGCAACAGCTCACAATTCGGCAACAGCACCCCCATCGGGACGCTCGGCGACGGCTCGCCAGGAGCGCGCGACGAGGCGCCGGTCCCTCCGAAACCAGGAGATCCATCAGACGCATCCCACTCTCATCAGGGACGACGACTGCGTGAGCGCTCTCCGGATTCATCGGAGGAAGGAGTCGCATCCGACCCTGCTCCACGGCGACATCAGCGCATTTCAACCATTCAGATGGGCCGGAACTACTGCGACGGGCACATACATCCGAGGTCTCCGTTGTCAGTCGGCCTTCCTGCGGTTTACAGTCACCGTGCCGCCATACCTCCGATGACTGTGGAGGGCGATCGAAGTCCTCCCGCACGGTCCGGCCCAGGGCGCTGATGGCGGCGCAGCCCGTACGGCCGATCGCCCCCTCACGAACCACCCATGGCAAGGGAGCTCCCAGTGAAACTGCTACGAGTCGGCGCGCCCGGCGAGGAGCGGCCCGCTGTCCGCACCGACGACGGTCGGCTGCTGGATCTGTCCTGCGTGGCCTCCGACATCGACGGCGCCTTCCTCGCCGGGGACGGTGTCGACCGGGCGCGGGCGGCGGTGGCCGCGGGCCGGCTGCCCGAGCTGGATGCGGACGGTCTGCGGATCGGCCCCCCGGTCGCCCGCCCCGGCAAGATCGTCTGCGTCGGTCTGAACTACCGCGACCACGCCGAGGAGACCGGCGCGCCGATCCCGCCGCGTCCGGTGGTGTTCATGAAGGACCCGGGCACGGTGGTCGGTCCGTACGACGAGGTGCTCGTCCCGCGCGGCTCGGTGAAGACCGACTGGGAGGTCGAGCTCGCGGTCGTCATCGGCCGCCGGGCCCGCTACCTCGACGGGCCGGCCGCCGCCCAGGACGTGATCGCGGGGTACGCGATCAGCCATGACGTCTCCGAGCGCGAGTTCCAGCTGGAGTACTCACCGCAGTGGGACCTCGGCAAGTCCTGCGAGACCTTCAACCCGCTCGGACCGTGGCTGGTCACCGCCGACGAAGTCGGCGACCCGCAGGATCTCGGACTGCACCTGAGCGTCAACGGCGTGCAGCGGCAGGACGGCCACACCAGCGACATGATCTTCCCGGTCGACCACCTCGTGTCGTACCTGAGCCGGTACATGGTCCTGGAGCCGGGCGACGTGATCAACACCGGTACGCCCGCAGGCGTCGCCCTCGGCCTGCCGGGCACCCCCTACCTGCGCCCCGGCGACACGGTCGAACTCTCCATCGACGGGCTCGGCGGGCAGCGCCAGACCTTCGGCCAAGCGTGAAAGGCACTCCCTTGACTGCAATCTCCGCTCGGACCGCCCGGATCACCGCGGTCGACGCCTTCGACGTCCGCTTCCCCACCTCGCGGGAACTGGACGGCTCCGACGCGATGAACCCGGATCCCGACTACTCCGCCGCCTACGTGGTGCTGCGCACAGACGCCGGAGACGGGCTCGAAGGCCATGGCTTCACCTTCACCATCGGACGCGGCAACGACGTCCAGGTCGCCGCGATCGGGGCGCTGCGCCCGCACGTCCTGGGGCGGTCCGTGGACGACCTGTGCGCCGACCCGGGCTCGCTCAGCCGCGACCTGATCGGGGACAGCCAACTGC
>NZ_JBITCT010000078.1:0-30646 GCF_044453465.1 Streptomyces sp. NPDC051677 | reverse complement strand
ACCCCCCAGGTCATGCCTTCGACAGGGGGACACAGTCATGCCGGGCCCGGAGGCCAGCGGCCCCGTTGCAGGACCGCGAAGAACATAACGGGGGCCTATCCCCTGCTCACGGGCGCCGCCCGGGCGGCGCGGGCTTCCTCGCGGTGATCCGCTGGGCCAAGCCCTGGGGCTGTCCAGCGGATCACGCGGTGGGCGCGGGGCGCGGCACGCCCTCCCCTTGCGGGGGAGGGACGAGACCCCAGCCGTGTTGTCGTCGGTTGGCGACTCCCCCCGCTCTCGGCTTGGCTCAAGCGGGAGGGGCCCCGGTCGCGTCGATGCCCATCCCCCCGGCTCACCGGTACTGAGGAGGTGCCGTTGCTTTCCCTGGGCTTGGTCGGCCGGGCAGGCCCTAGTCGGAGATCAGACCCTCGCGCAGCTGGGACAGCGTCCGGGTGAGGAGGCGGGAGACGTGCATCTGGGAGATGCCGACCTCCTCGCCGATCTGGGACTGGGTCATGTTGGCGAAGAAGCGCAGCATGATGATGCGGCGCTCGCGCGGCGGCAGCTTGGCCAGCAGCGGCTTGAGGGACTCGCGGTACTCCACGCCCTCCAGCGCCGTGTCCTCGTAGCCGAGGCGGTCGGCCAGGGAGCCCTCGCCGCCGTCGTCCTCGGGCGCCGGGGAGTCCAGCGAGGAGGCCGTGTACGCGTTGCCGACGGCGAGGCCGTCGACGACGTCCTCCTCGGACACGCCGAGGACCGCGGCCAGTTCGGCGACCGTCGGGGAGCGGTCCAGCTTCTGGGAGAGCTCGTCGCTGGCCTTGGTGAGGGCCAGGCGCAGCTCCTGGAGGCGGCGCGGCACACGCACCGACCACGACGTGTCGCGGAAGAAGCGCTTGATCTCGCCCACGACCGTCGGCATCGCGAACGTCGGGAACTCCACGCCCCGTTCGCAGTCGAAGCGGTCGATCGCCTTGATCAGGCCGATGGTGCCGACCTGGACGATGTCCTCCATCGGCTCGTTGCGCGAGCGGAAGCGGGCCGCCGCGTAGCGCACGAGGGGGAGGTTGAGCTCGATGAGGGTGTCCCGGACGTACACGCGCTCGGGGCTGTCCTCGGCGAGCGTGGCCAGTCGCAGGAACAGGGAGCGGGACAGGGTGCGGGTGTCGATGGCCCCCGTGGCCGTGGTGAGGGCCGGGGCCTGAGCGGCCTCGGGGGCTGTGACGTCGTCGAGCACGTCGGGCTCGACAGGCACGACGGGCGCGGTCTCGCTCTTCGTGAGCGTGAGCACCTTCGAGCTGCCCTGATCTGCGGACATGCCACCCCCTTTGGGTCGCGGGACGGTCGCGGCGAACATTCCCGCTTGAGGAACGTCAGCCTTCACCTGAATACCGGAGCCGAAGCCCCGGCAAACGCGCTTCCGGCAGAATGTCACATGTCGGCAACACGCTGTAGTGACATGTCGACATGTGAGTAACGAATCAGCCCTGGAAACAGGGGGTGTGACGGTTTTTCAGCGCAGATCTGTCGGGAACCGCCCTGGTGGGTGATTCGCTCCCAACGGTGACGTCTCGGTCGCGCTTGCGATCCCCGATCGAGGGACGACTGAAGCCGGCTCCCGGCTCACGCCTCGATGCGGTTCGCCGAGCGCAACCGCTGGAAGCTACGCGCCAGTAGCCGGGAGACGTGCATCTGGGACACGCCGAGTTCCGCACTGATCTGGGACTGCGTGAGGTTGCTGTAGTAGCGCAGCAGCAGGATGCGCTGCTCGCGCTCCGGGAGCTGGACCAGGAGGTGGCGTACGAGGTCGCGGTGCTCCACGCCGTCCAGTGCCGGGTCCTCGTAGCCGAGGCGGTCCAGCAGGCCCGGCAGGCCGTCGCCCTCCTGGGCCGCCTCCAGGGAGGTGGCGTGGTACGAGCGGCCCGCCTCGATGCAGGAGAGCACCTCGTCCTCGCCGATGCGCAGCCGCTCGGCGATCTCTGCCGTCGTCGGGGTGCGCCCGAAGGCGGTCGTCAGGTCCTCCGTCGCGCTGTTGACCTGCACCCACAGCTCGTGCAGCCGACGCGGCACGTGGACCGTGCGGACGTTGTCGCGGAAGTACCGCTTGATCTCGCCGACGACCGTCGGCATCGCGAACGTCGGGAACTGCACGCCCCGGTCCGGGTCGAAGCGGTCGATGGCGTTGATGAGGCCGATGGTGCCGACCTGGACGACGTCCTCCATCGGCTCGTTGCGGGAGCGGAAGCGGCCGGCGGCGTAGCGCACGAGCGGGAGATTCGCCTCGATGAGCGCCCCGCGCACCCGGTTGTGCTCCGGCGTGCCCGGCTGGAGCTCCTTGAGCTCGCCGAAGAGGACCTGGGTCAGTGCCCTGGTGTCGGCGCCGCGGCGTCGCTCGGGCGTCGGAGCGGCCCCCACGGCGGCCTCCGCGCCGGCCTCCGGGACGGCGACGGCTTCCAGGGTGGGCGCCGGAGTGGGTGCCGGGGGTGCCTCTTGCTGAGGCGGCGCAGTACTGGCCGACACGGTCAACGCCACCTCTTCGTCAGGTCAACATCGGTCAACTCATCCGTCAAAAGCGGTCATAGCATCACAAGACATGTGCACTGTGTGCAAGCACCCCATAACGCCGTGTTGAGGGAGAAGTTGGGGCATTATCCGTGACCCAGGGCGTGCAAAAGCCCCCCGCCGTTCGGGCGGAGGGCTCCGTGCCGCCGAGCACTGCCGACAGAGGTGGCTCAGAACTCGTAGTCGGCGACCACCCAGGTGGCGAACTCCCGCCACAGGGCGACGCCCGCCTGGTGGTCCGGATGCTCGAGGTAGCGCTTCAGGGCGTCCGGGTCCTGGACCGCCGAGTTGATCGCGAAGTCGTAGGCGACGGGGCGCTCGCTGATGTTCCAGCCCAGCTCCCAGAAGCGCAGTTCCTCGATCTGCTCGCCCAGCGCCCGGAAGGCCGCCTCGCCGCGCGCGACCCGGGGATCGTCGCGCCGGACGCCCTCGTTGAGCTTGAACAGGACCAGGTGGCGGATCATGGGCACTCCCAGTGCGTACGACGGCCCCGGCTACCGCGCCCCGTCGGCGAGCCAGGTGAAGAAGTCTCCGATGGCCTTGGCGGCGTCCGATATGCCCTCGAAGCCTATCTGGACGTAGTCCGCCGCCTTCGCCGGGTCCGTGATGATCACGTAGAGCACGAAGACCACAAGCACGTAGACGGCGATCTTCTTGGCGTTCACCGCCACCTGGCCTCCCCTGTATGCGCCCGCTTGGGCCCCTGTTGCCGGCGGCGAGTGTAACCGCCCGTCCGATTTTCACACTGCTTTTGAGCGTTCGCGGCGCGTTCGTGAACGGCGGCGCGTTCGTGAACCGTTCGGGGGGCCTCATCCGATGAAGAGTTGAAGGCCGCCGAGCGGAGGCGGCGAAGAGGGTGAGAAGGAGAGACGCATGACGCTGCAACTGCTGGCCGCCGTCCCGTTGGTCCTCGTGGCCGTGCTGTGCGTGGGGGCGTTGCTCGACTGCGTCCGCACCCCCGAGGAGCGCGTCCGTCACGTGCCCAAGCTGCTGTGGCTGCTGTTCATGTTCAGCGCCCCGATCGTCGGCGGCCTCGCCTGGACCTACCTGGGCAAGCGGCCCGAGACCAGTGAGCAGAGCGCGCAGAGCGCGCACATAACCAACATGACGAAGGGCCCGGCTCATCGAACCGGACCCTTCGTCCACAGCGGTAGCGGAGGGATTTGAACCCTCGGTGACTTGCGCCACACTCGCTTTCGAGGCGAGCTCCTTCGGCCGCTCGGACACGCTACCGAGAGAGACCTTACAACAAGGTGAGCCCCGGTTTGAAATCGGTATTCGGGAGGGGGATCAGCGATCGCGGAAGAAGTCCGTGAGGAGCCCCGCGCACTCCTGCGCGAGGACGCCCTCGACGACCTCCGGGCGGTGATTGAGGCGCCGGTCGCGGACGACGTCCCAGAGGGAGCCGGCCGCGCCCGCCTTGTCGTCACGGGCGCCGTAGACGACCCGGTCCACCCGGGACTGCACCGCTGCGCCCGCGCACATGGTGCACGGTTCGAGCGTCACGACGAGCGTGCAGCCGGACAGCCGCCACTCGCCCGCCCGTCGTCCACCGCCACCGTTGCCGGGGGTGGCGTGTGACGCCGAATCCTTCAGCTGGGCGGCCGCCCGTCGGATGGCGAGCACCTCCGCGTGGGCCGTCGGATCGCCGTCTGCCTCGCGTTCGTTGTGGCCGGTGGCGAGGACCGTCGTGCCGTCCGGCGCCAGCACGACGGCTCCGACCGGGACGTCCCCGCCTCGGGCGGCCAGCCGGGCCTCCTCCAGGGCGAGCCGCATCGCGGCCCGCCAGGGATCGCGTACGGGGTCCGGCGGGGCCTGTGGTGCGGTCAGCGGACGGTCTCCAGGACCTCCGAGGCGCCGAGGGCGTCGGCGATCTCGGTGAGCGCGTCCTCGGACAGCGACTTCAGCTCCTTCTCGCCGACGCCGAGGTCGTCGAGGATGGCGGCGTCGCCGACCGGGCCGTGCGGCACGGCCTCGGCGGAGCTGCCGCCCTTGGGGTCGTCGGAGTCCTCGTCCTCGTCCTCACCGTCCTCGGTGCCGTCGAGGTCGAGGGCGTCCAGATCCGTGTCGTCGTCATCCGGATCCCTTCCGAGCAGTTCGTCGGTGAGCAGGATCTCGCCGTACGAGCTGCGGGCGGCGGCAGCGGCGTCGGAGACGAAGATGCGAGGGTCCTCCTCGCCGTCGATGCGGACGACCCCGAACCAGGAGTCCTCCTGCTCGATCAGCACGAGCACCGTGTCCTCGTCGGGAGATGCTTCCCGGGCCAGGTCGGCCAGATCCGACAGGGTCTCCACATCGTCGAGCTCTGTGTCGCTCGCTTCCCACCCGTCTTCGGTGCGCGCGAGCAGTGCGGCGAAGTACACCGTGACTCTCCCACTGGTCATAGGCGTGCCGGTTGGGGGTCCCCCCGGCGGAGGTTACGGGCGGAGAGAGAGCTCAGGCTCCGAGCCCCACCCACTCGGAATCGTGGCAGAAACAAGGCGTTCAGGGGACGTCTTCGGCTCCCTGTGTCCGGTGGTTTTGATCGCACGTACGTGAGGTCGTCCGTGCGCGACTCACCAGCACACTCGTTGCCGCCACCAGCGGATCGTACGCGGCTTTCCCGTGGGCCCACGCACACCCACCCCACGGGACACCCGTGACGGTGGCGATCTTCCCCGTATGCCCCAAGTCCCGTACGGCCATGGCTACCGCGCGGCTACCAGCGGAACGTGCGCATGCGCATCGCGTGGCGCAGGCGGGCGGTCTTCGCGCGGCGGGGCTGGACGCGGTCGCGCAGTTCGCGGGCCTCGGCCAGCTCGCGCAGGAACCGGGCGCGGCGCCGGCGGCGCTCGGCGTCGGACTCGGGCGGCTGCGTCTCCGGCGCGTCGCGGTCCGGCGAGTCGGGCAGGTCGGGCAGGTCGGGCATCAGCACACCACCCCGGGTACCCCGGTCCTTCTCCATACCTTTCCCTCACTTTCCCTCCGACGAGCGGTTTGATGCCAGCGAACGGCCGAAGCCGGGGGGAAAGGCTCACTGTGTGTGGGGACGCCGGGTGGGTTCGGCCCGGTTACTGTTGTGGACATGCGTCTCCACGTCGTCGACCACCCTCTGGTCGCCCACAAGCTCACCACGCTGCGCGACCAGCGCACGGACTCCGCGACCTTCCGCCGGCTGGCCGACGAACTGGTCACCCTGCTCGCCTATGAGGCCACGCGTGACGTGCGCACCGAGCAGGTCGACATCAAGACACCGGTCGCCCCGACCACGGGCGTCAAGCTCTCCCACCCGCGCCCGCTCGTGGTGCCGATCCTGCGGGCGGGCCTCGGCATGCTGGACGGCATGGTCCGGCTGCTGCCGACCGCCGAGGTGGGCTTCCTGGGCATGATCCGCAACGAGAAGACGCTGGAGGCGTCCACGTACGCCACGCGCATGCCGGAGGACCTCTCGGCCCGCCAGGTGTACGTCCTGGACCCGATGCTGGCCACGGGCGGCACGCTGGTCGCCGCCATCCGTGAGCTGATCCGGCGCGGCGCCGACGACGTGACGGCCGTGGTGCTGCTCGCCGCCCCGGAGGGCGTGGAGCTGATGGAGCGCGAGCTCGCGGGCACCCCGGTCACCGTAGTCACGGCGGCCGTCGACGACCACCTCAACGAGCACGGCTACATCGTCCCGGGCCTCGGAGACGCGGGCGACCGGCTGTACGGCGCGGCGGAGTAAACCGTCGGAGTAACCCGTCGCTGAGCGGCTGGGCGGGCGGCCGCTAGCAGGCCTTCCGGGTGCCGGTGCTCGCTGTCGGCTGGGGTGCGGACAGGGCTGTGAGGGCCTTGGTCGCGTCCGCCTGGCTGGTCAGCGCCTTGAAGCCGTTGCCGATGATCAGGTCGAGGGTCGGGCCCGTGCGGGTGGCGTCGGTGCGGCGCTCGGCGGTGCTGAGCTGGGTGGCGAGGACCGGCAGCGAGGTGTTCAGGGAGGACGCGGGGCCGAGCAGTATCCCGGTGCCCGTGACCTTCTTGTCGTACTGCTTGCTGGCGTTGCCCACGTCGCCGATCTTGAAGCCACGCTTCTTCAGCTCGTCCGCGGTGGTCTTGGCGAGGCCGCTGCGGGTGGTGGCGTTGAAGACGTTCACAGTGATCTGCGCGGGCTTGGGAACCGCGCCGACACCCGAACCAGTGCCCGTGCCCGTGCCCGAAGCCGCACCCGTCCGGGCGCCCGTGCCGCTCGCTGCGGCGGGGGATCCGGAGGCCGCGGGGCTCGCCTTGGTGGTGTCGGAGCAGCCGACGCCGGCGGCCGTGGCCGTCCCTCCGCCGCCCGTGAAGACGTCGATGAGCTGCAGGGTGCCCCAGCCGGCCACGCCGAGCACGGCACCGCAGGCGACGACCACGACGGCCAGCCTGCCGCGTCGCCGGTGGGGGCGCATGCGGGGGTACTTGTCCCCCGTGATCCGGTATTTACCGCCCATGCCGGGGGGAGTCAGCATGCTCATGGGCGCAGCGTAGTGCGCCCGGGCGGCCGTGACTAATAAACGATCATCCGACGCCGTGCGTGGGCACGGGAAAGCACCCGAACGGGTCAACCCGAGGGTTCAGCCGGGGGATCAGCCGGGCGGGCAGCCGGGTTCGCGGCGGAGTCAGTCCAGCTCGAGGACGCGCGCGTGCAGCACCTGTCGCTGCTGGAGCGCCGCCCGCACCGCGCGGTGCAGCCCGTCCTCCAGGTACAGGTCGCCCTGCCACTTCACGACATGCGCGAAGAGGTCGCCGTAGAACGTCGAGTCCTCCGCGAGCAGGGTTTCCAGGTCGAGCTGCTGCTTGGTGGTCACCAGCTGATCGAGGCGGACCGGGCGCGGCGCGACGTCCGCCCACTGCCGGGTGCTTTCCCGGCCGTGGTCGGGGTACGGCCGGCCGTTTCCGATGCGCTTGAAGATCACACGGAAAGCCTACCGGTCCCGACGTTCCGGGCGCAGCCATGGAGACGGAGTGCAACGCTGGAAAAGACGTGATGAACAGGGGTAAAACGGAACGAGGACCGCCGACGAGCGCGTCGCCGAGCGCCAGTGACATCGCCGCCGGGTACGCCTTCGCCGGCCCCGCTCTCGACCTGGGCGCCCCGCTGTGGGACGGAACGTGCCTGCCCGACGCCCCGGTTCCGCATCCCGCCCAGCAACTCTCCGCGCAGGGCGTGCCGGTCTTCCTCGCGGACGTCAAGGGCGACCTGTCCGGGGTCTCGGCGCCGGGCGCCCTCGGCGGCCCTCAAGGACCTGACGGTCTGTCGACGGCCACGGCCGGGGTGATCCTGCGCTCCCTCACCGCCTTCGAGGCCGTGCGGCCGACTCGCTCGAAAGCGATAGGAGTGTTCTTCGTCACTCAAACGCCCAGGGACGTCCCCGGCGAGGTCCTCGTCCGGCTCGGCAACCGTGTCCTACGACCTGGAGGAACTCCTCACCGGGCTCGGCGCCGGCGAGGCCGTCGTCACGATCCTCAGCGAGAAGGGTGCCCCGACCCCGGTCGCCGCGACCAGGCTGCGCGCCCCCGAGTCCCTGACGGGCCCTATGGACGCCCGGCCCTCGACAGCGCGGTGCGGGGATCGCCGCTCCGCGAACGGTATGCACAGGCTGTGGACAGAGAATCGGCGTTCGAGAAGCTGGCGGCCAGGCCCGCGGAGCGGCCACCACAGCTACGACTCTCTCTTCGGCACGGCACGGCCCGGCGGAGGCGACAGGGCGGGCAGAGGCGACAGGGCGGGCGGAGGCGGTAGGGCGGTTGCCCGCCGGGTGCCGCCTCCGCCGAGCGGTCAGCGGTCCCGTTTCTCCTGGGGCGGCTGCGGGATCGGTTCCTTCACCTGCGGTTTCGGCGTGTTGCGGACGGCCTCCGCGCGCAGCAGGGCGCGCAGGACCGCGTACGGGTCGGTGGGCATGGCTGTGCTCCTTGCGTCGTACACGTGTTGCGTCGTACACGTCGTGCGTCGTAGACGTCGTGCTGACTGGCCTCGGGACGGGACCGGTCAGCAGCGCAGGACCACGGTGCGCAGCGTGTGCAGGGCGTACGACGGCCCCGGCGGCGCGGGGAGCGGCCGGTCCGCCGGGTCACCGGGCGCCGGGGCCGGGAGCGGCGCGGGGCGCAGGGGCGCGGCGGGACGGTGGGCGCAGGGGGCGGGTCGGAGCAGCGTGTCGAGGACGTCGTACTCGACGGTCTCGGCGGCCGCGACCGGCGGCGCGGAGAGCTCCGCGGGAGCGCCCGGCACCAGCAGGGAGAGGAGCACGACGAGCACCCGTAGCCAGGCGTGGCTGCGGGAGAGGCTGCGTACGGTGCTCATGGCAGGTCATCTCCCCGCGACACGCCCGGGGTTCAGCACGCCGGGCGGGAGAATCACCCCTTCGGAGGAGGGGCGCGGAGGGGCAGGGGGCGTGGTCAGAGGGTGCGCGGTACCTGCCGGGCCCGGCCGCGGATGCTGAGCGCGGTGACGATCTCGACGACGCCGACGACCGCCAGCCAGATGCCGCCGACGAGGGTGAGCACGGCGACCGACTCGAAGGGCGAGTCGATCAGGACGATCCCGCCGACGAAGGTGACGATCCCGAGGAAGATCTGCCAGCCGCGCGCCGGCATGGACGTGTCGGAGACGGCGGCCAGGGTCTGGGTGATCCCGCGGATCAGCCAGCCGATGCCGATCCACAGGGCGAGCAGCAGGATCGACTGCATCGGGCCGCGGAAGCAGAACAGGCCCAGCAGGAGGGACAGCGCGCCGCTGATGAAGCCGAGGACGCGGAGCGAGGTCGTTTTGTGCGTGCCGAAGGCGGAGACCAGCTGGAAGACACCGCTGATCACGAGGTAGAGGCCGAAGAGGATGCCGGCCGCGAAGAGCGAGGCGCCCGGCCAGACCAGCACCAGGACGCCCAGGATCAGCGAGGCGATGCCGGTGAGCAGCACGATCTGCCAGGCGGCGCGGGACAGGGTGTGCAGCGGGCCCTCGAAGGGCGGCTCCGGCTCGTGGCCGTGCCGCTGGGTGTGGACCTTGCGGTCGTCGTACTCCCGGCCCCAGGAGGGGCCGGTCGGTGGCTCGGTCATGTCCCCAGCTCAGACCGGGCGGCGACGGCCCGCCACCCGGGCGGGCCACACGACTTACCCGTTGAGCGCCCGTCCGGCGACCGCCCTGCTCCTCGGCGGCCATCCCCTTGGTTCCATCCCCTGGGTTCCATCCCCCGGGTTCCAACCCTTGGGTTCTATCCCTTGGGCGCCTAACTCTTGGCGGTCTTCGCCGCCTTCGCCGCTGCCTTCGTCTCCTGCTTGTGCGCCCGCACCTTCGCCAGCGACTCCGGGCCGGTGATGTCGGCGACGGACCGGAAGGACTTCGCCTCGCCGTACGCGCCGGCCGCCTCCCGCCAGCCCGTCGGCTGCACGCCGAGCTGCTTGCCGAGCAGGGCCAGGAAGATCTGCGCCTTCTGCTTGCCGAAGCCCGGCAGGTCCTGGAGCCGCCTGAGGAGCTCCGTGCCGGTGGCCACGCCGTCCCAGACGGCGCCGGCGTCACCGTCGTAGTGCTCGACGAGGTACTGGCAGAGCTGCTGGATGCGCTTGGCCATGGAGCCCGGGTAGCGGTGCACGGCCGGCTTGTCGGAGAGCAGCGCGGCGAAGGCCTCCGGGTCCTGGGCGGCGATGTCGTGGGCGTCCAGGTCGTCGGCGCCGAGCCGGTCGGCGATCGTCCGGGGGCCCTTGAACGCCCACTCCATCGGAACCTGCTGGTCCAGCAGCATCCCGACCAGCGCGGCGAGCGGGGAGCGGCCGAGGAGCTCGTCGGCCTCGGGGTCCTGGGAGAGGTGCAGCGTGACGTCCATGCGTCGATGATCCCGCTTGTGCGCTCCGCTTGCGCGCCGGTGCCCCGGCGCGTGCAGCCGCTCCCTCACCCCTCGCGTACGATTTCCGGCACAACTGATTAGGCAAGGCTAACCTAAAGCGAAGTGGGGTCACCGGTGACCGACGAGATCTACCGCGACGCCTGGGGCGTCCCGCATCTGCGCGCCTCCGACGCCCGCGCGCTCGCCCGTCTCCAGGGGCTGGTCACCGCCCGCGACCGCGCCTGGCAGCTGGAGGTCGAACGGCACCGCGCGCGGGGCGCCTCGGCCTCCTTCCTCGGCCCCGAGGCCCTTCCCTGGGACCGTTTCGCGCGCCGCGTCCGCCTCGACGACACGGCGAGACGCTGCTTCGACGAGCTGGAGAGACGGGACCCGGAGACGGCGGACTGGGTACGGGCGTACGTCGACGGCGTCAACGAGGGGCTCATCGGCGAGAAAGGCGTCGACGAGGGGACGGCGGCGGCCGCGGCTCCCGAGTTCGAGCGGACCGGGCTCGCGCCGGGCCGTTGGGAGCCCTGGACCCCGCTCGCCGTCTGGCTGTCTGCCCACATCCTCTTCGCCGGCTTCCCCGCCAAGCTGTGGCGGGAGGAGGCCGCCCGCCGTCTCGGCCCCGAAGCGGTCGGCCTGTTCGCCACCGACGGACCCGGCACCTCCGGCAGCAACGGCTGGCTGCTGAGCGGCTCCCGGACGGTCACCGGGCAGCCGGTCATCGCCGGCGACCCGCACCGTTTCATCGAGGACCCCGGCGTCTACCAGCAGATCCGCCTCGCCTGCGACGAGTTCGACGTCGTCGGCCTCGCCGTCCCCGGCGTCCCCGGCATCGCGCACTTCGGCCACACCGGCACGGTCGCCTGGGCCATCACCAACGCCATGGCCGACTACCAGGACCTCTACCGCGAACGGCTGCGCCGCACGGGCGCGGGAGTGGAGGCCCTCGGCCCGGACGGCGCCTGGCGGCGGGTCGACCGGCACACCGAACTCGTGCGCGTCGCCGGCGAGGAGACCGTCGAGGTCGAGGTCCTGGAGACGGAACGCGGCCCGGTCGTCGCCGGCGGGCCGGAGGGCCTCGACGACGGCGCCCCGCTCGCGCTGAGCCTGCGCCACCCGCCCCGCGTCACCTCCGACCTGGGGTTCAGCGCCCTGCTGCCGCTGCTCCGGGCCCGCCGGGTCGCCGACGTGGACCGGGCCGTCGACCTCTGGGTCGAGCCCGTCAACGTAGTCCAGGCCGCCGACACCGAGGGCGGCCTGCTGCACCGGGTCGCTGGCCGGGTGCCGCGGCGCGCCGAGGCCAACGGCACCCGGCTGGCGCCCGCCTGGGAACCCGGCCACGAGTGGACCGGCTGGCACGAGACGCCCCGCGCGGAACTCATCGACGGCGTCGCCGTGATGGCCAACCAGCGCGGCCCGGCAGCGGAGTTGGGCGTCGAGTTCGCGCCCTCGCACCGCGCCGACCGCATCCGGGCGCTGCTCGACGAGAAGCGCGCCTGGTCCGCGTCCGACATGCCGGCCCTCCACACGGACACGTATCTGGCCTCCGCCGCACCCCTGTTGGACCACCTGGCCGCCCTCGACGACCTGACCGCGCCCGCCGCCGAACTCCGCGACCGCCTCCTGCGCTGGAACCGCCGCATGGACGCCGACAGCCGGGAAGCGGCGCGGTTCGCGGCCCTGCGCAGCGCCCTCGTCCGCCGCCTCGCCGCACACCCGGCCTTCGCCGCCCTGACCGCCCCGCCCGCCTACCCGGAGGTCTTCCTCCCCTGGCTGGCCCTCCTCCCGCGCATCGGCTTCGCCCTGGAACACCTCCTGCGCGCCGAGAAGCTGTACGGCATCGACCGCCCGGCACTGGTCCGGGAGGCCCTGGAGGAGGTCGCCGGACGGCAGCCGGAGCCGGCCGCCCGCTGGGGCGACACCCACCGCCTCGCCCCCTGGCGGGCGCTCCCCGACCCCTCGGACCAGGCGCCGGCCCTCTCCGGCGACCACGACTGCGTGCTGTGCACCTCGGCCGTGCCCGGCTGGACCGACCTCGCCGCACGCGGCCCGGCCGCCCGTTACGTGTGGGACCTGGCCCGCCGCGAGGACAGCCTGTGGGTCGTCCCGTACGGCGCGTCCGGTCTCCCCGACCACCCCCACCACCACGACCAGCTCCCCCTGTGGCTCCGGGGCGAACTGGCCCCGGTCGTCACGGACTGGGCGCAGCTGACCAAGGAGAGCGACCATGGCTGACCCCCGCCTTCCCCACGCCCCTGTGCACGAGCAGGCGGCCGACGGCTTCGGCGCCGTCCGCCTCCGGCCCCTCGACGCCGAGCGCGACGCGGACGTCGTCCACGGCTGGGTGAGCGAGGAACGGGCCGTGTTCTGGGGGATGAACGGCCTGACGCGGGACCAGGTCGCCGAGATCTACACGCACATGGAGACGCTGGACACCCACCACGCCTTCCTGACCGAGCTGGACGGCGTCCCGGTCGCCCTCCTCCAGACCTACGAGCCCGCCGAGGACCGGGTCAGCGAGGTCTACGAGGTCGAGCCCGGGGACATCGGCGTGCATGTGCTCATCGCGCCGGCGGACGAGCGGGGCGCACGGCCGGGCTGGTCGGCGGCGCTGATGAGGATCTTCGCGTCGTACGTGCTGCTGGGGCTGGACCGGCGGCGGATCGTGGTGGACCCCGACGTGCGCAACGAGAAGGCGATCGCCCGCTTCCTGCGGCAGGGATTCGACGCCGGACCGGTCGTCACGCTCCCGGAGATCGACCTCCCGGACGTGTACCTGCCCGAGAAGAAGGCCCAACTCGCCTTCCTGCGCCGGGAGGTAGCGTTCCCGGAGTGACCCCGCCGAACACCCCGACCCCACCGAACACCCCGCCCTCACCGGTCTCCCCGATCACCCCGCAAGACCTCGTCGCCCACTACGACCTGGAGCCGATCCCCCGTGAAGGCGGCCTGTTCCGCCGTACGTGGGCGGGTCCCGTGGGGCCGGACGGCCGGCCCGCCGGCTCCGCGATCGTCGCCCTGGTCACCACCGACGATCACTCGGCCCTGCACCGCCTGCCCACCGACGAGGTCTGGCACTTCTACCTCGGCGATCCGCTCGAACTGCTGCTCCTCGCCCCCGACGGCTCCTCCCGCACGGCCGTGCTCGGCCCGGACTTCCTCGGGGGCCAGCAGCCGCAGCTCACCGTGCCCGCCCGCACCTGGATGGGCGCGCGGGTGGTCGCCGGGGGCGCCTGGACCTTCTTCGGCTGCACGATGGCCCCCGGCTTCACCTACGGGGACTACGAACACGGGGACGCGACCGTCCTGACGGCGCGATACCCGGACCGCGCGCCCCTGATCAGGGAACTGTGCCGCCCATGACGAGGAGCGGCACCGGCCACGACCTGATGGTGGACAGCGGGGTGTCGGTGCGCCCGACGTGGTGACCCGGGTGAACCGGATGCCCTGTGCATGCGTACGTATCCCCGAGCACGCGAGTCTCGAGTCTCAAGCAGTACGGAGCGGTTGACGTGAGCGAAGGGCGCGATGGCGGACGACGACACGGCGGTGTCCGAGGCGCCGCCGGACGGCACGGCGTCGGACGGCACGGCGTCGGACGGCACGGCGGTGAGTGGCACGGCGGTGAGCGGCACGGTCGCGGGCGAAGGAGACTTCAGGGGCTGGTGCTGCTGGGCACCGTGCTGGTCCTGCTCCTCCTGGGCGGCGGACCGGCCTCGGCGCACGCGGCCCTCCGCAGCGCCGACCCCGCCGACGGAAGCGTCGTCAAGACCGCCCCCGACGCCATCACCCTCACCTTCACCGAGTCGGTAGGCCTGCTCGACGACTCCTTCCGCGTCTTCGACCCCGACAACCAGCGGGTGAAGACCGGCAAGAGCGAGCACGCAGACGGCCGCGCGGACACCGCGCGGATCACCCTGCCCGGCAAGCTGGGCACCGGCACGTTCACCGTGGCGTGGCGGGTCGTGTCGGCCGACAGCCACCCGATCGCGGGCGCCTTCACCTTCTCCGTGGGCGAACCCTCCGCGATCCCGCCCGCCCTGCCCAGCACCTCCGTGGAGAACCCGGCCACCAGCGGGCTCTTCAACATCGGCCGCTATGTCGCCTACCTGGCCGCCGCCCTGCTCATCGGCACGGCCGCCTTCGTCGCCGTGTGCCGTCCGCCGGACATCCGGCCGCTGCGCAGGCTGCTGCTGGCCGGCTGGTGGGCGCTCACCGTGTCGACGGTGTTCCTGCTGCTGCTCCGCGGCCCCTACGAGACGGGGGCCGGCCCTGCGGAGCTCCTCGACCCGTCCGGCCTGACCCGCACGCTGGGCGCCCGTCCGGGCCTGGCCCTGGTGGCGCGCCTCGCGCTGCTGGCGGCGGCCGCGGTCCTCCTGCTGGGGCAGCGGGGGCTCCTGAAGGAGCGGAAGGGCGAGCAGCCGTCGCGCCCGGTGGTCCTGACCGGCGCCGCGCTGGCCGTGGGACTGGCCCTGACCTGGGCCGCCGCCGAACACGCGTCGGCCGGCATCCAGGTCCCGGCGGCGATGACGTCCTCGGTGCTGCACCTGCTGTCCATGGCGGTGTGGCTGGGCGGTCTGACGGCCCTGCTCACCCTGCTCTACCGCGCGTCCGTCCCGGGGCGCGTCGTCACCGGCTTCTCCCGGCTGGCGGGCTGGTCGGTGACGGTCCTGGTGGTGACGGGCGTCTACCAGTCCTGGCGCGGCCTCGGCTCCGTGTCCGCGCTGACGGACACGACGTACGGCCGGGTCCTGCTCGCCAAACTGGCGATGGTGACGCTGCTGTTGGCGGCGGGTGCGCGCTCGCGCCAGACGGTGACCACGGCGACAAGGGGAGCGAAGGGACCAAGAAGGGCGACGGGGGCAACGGGAGCGACGGGAGCGACGGGAGCGACGGGGGCGGCGGAAGGGACGGCGAGGAACGTGACGGTCGAGACGGCTGACGAGCAGAAGGAAACACGGGTTCCGGAGCCGGTGGGGGGCCGGACGGCTGAATCGGCGGCTGAACTGGCTGCCGAATCGTCCGCTGCACGGGCGGAGAGCTCGACGCTGCCCGAGAAGCCTGCCGCTGAGGGGCCTGCCGTCGAGAAGCCTTCCGCCGAGAAGCCTGCCGGCGAGAAGTCCCCGGCCGAACAGTCGACCCTCACCCCCGCCGAGGACGCCCACCGCCGGGCGCTGCGTCGTTCCGTGCTGGCGGAGGTCGCGGTCTCCGTCGTAGTACTCGTCCTCACGACCGTGCTGACGGGCACCCTTCCGGGCCGGGCGGCGGCCGAGGCGGCTACGGCGGAGCAGTCGGCCGGGCTGCCCGTGGCCTCGGTGACCAACATCCCCTTCGAGATCGACACCCCCCGCGTCGGCACCGTCAGCGGCAAGGTGCAGGTCACCCTCGACCCGGGCCGGGTCGGCGACAACAAGCTGCAGGCCGTGCTCTACGGCCCCGACGGCGGCTTCGTGAGCGTCCCCGAGCTGCGTCTGTCCTTCAGCCTGCCCGACCAGGACATCGGCCCCATCGACGCCAAGGTCGTCGACAAGGGCGGCTACTGGGCCGCCGACGCCGTCAACCTGCCCGTCCCCGGCACCTGGGAGATGAAGGCGACGGTGCGGGTGTCGGACATCGACCAGGTGAGCGAGACGAAGCCGGTACGGATCGAGCGCTGAGGCGCAGCGGACCGGTCAGTTTCCGGGCCCGGCGGTGGGTGGAGTGGCGTGGCGGGCGGCGAGGGCGCGCTCCTCCTCGTCGAGCCGGCGGGCGCAGCGGGCGTCCGGGTCGTAGGCGACGGCCGTGCTCACGCAGGTGCAGAACACCCGCGCGTCGCGCGTGACGCGGCTGGTGAGCCGGAAGGACGTGCGGCGCAGGTCGCAGACGGTGGTGGTGATGGTGACCGGCTCGGGCTGCAGCAGCAGCGGCTGCGTGTAGTCGAGCTCGTGGCGGGCGTAGACGAAGCGGGGGCGGATCTCCTGCCCGGGCAGCCCGGGGCGCACGTAGAACATGTCGATGTGGGCGTCCTGGATCATCTCCAGCAGCCGGGCGTTGTTCACGTGCTGCATGGAGTCCAGGTCGCTCATGCGCACCGGACGGAGATAGCGGTGCGGTCGGCAGTTCGGGGGTCGGATGTCGGACGCCAGGGCCTGGGTCAACATGGGTCAGCTTCTCCTAGGAACGGCAGGAGGTCCGGTCTCCCGGGCCGGTGGTCGGTGCCGGGATCACGGCTGGGGCAGGGCCTGCTCGATCAGGTCGGCCGCGGCCCCCGCGCCTCCCGCCGCCGCGAGCTCCCGGCGCATGGCGGACACGCCCGCGCTGATGTCCCGGTCGGACGACACCCGAAGGACGGCCTCGCGCAGCGCCTCGGGAGTGACGGTCTCGCGCGGCAGATGGACCCCTAGCCGGAGCCTTTCGATCTGCGCGGCGTTGACCCGCTGCTCGGCCATCTGCGGGACCGCCACCAGCGGCACGCCGTGGTGCAGGGCCTCCATCGTGCCGCCCATGCCGGCGTGCGTGACGAAGGCGTCCGCCTGGGCCAGCACGGCCAGTTGGGGCACGTGCGGGTGCACCTCGACGTTGGCGGGGAGCGGCCCCAGCAGGTCCGGGGGCACGGCGGGCCCGACGGACATGACGACATGCCAGGGCAGCTCCGCGAAGGCCCGGACACAGGACCGGTAGAACTCCGGCCGCTGGGTGAACTGCGAGCCCAGCGACACCAGCAGCACCGGCAGATCCGGCAGATCCGGCAGGCCCGGCAGATCCGTCCGGTCCGGCCGCGGGGGCTGCCAGGTTCCCTGGTAGGAGCGGTCCCCGAGAGCGGGCCCGACGTAGGCGACGCGCCGGGCCTCGACGGTGTCCGCCCTGCGCTGGAAGGCGCGGGGGAAGAACGCGACGGCGTGTTCCGGCCGCACCAGCTCGTGGACCCGCGCGATGTCGACCCCGTGTTCCTCGAAGGCGCCCACCAGCTCGCCGAAGCCCGGGACCTGGGCGAGGCCGGGCACGCCGAAGAACTCGGGGATGATGCCGTCGTAGGCGAGATGGGTGGGCGACGCCATGACGGTCGGCGCCTCCCAGCGCGCGGCCAGCAGCAGACCTGCGAAGGCGTAGACGTCGCACAGCACCAGGTCCGGACGGTCCTTGCCGTACGCCCGGGTCAGCGTGGGCAGGGACTCCAGCGCCCCCCGGACGACCCGCGCGAACCCCTCGCCCATGTCCTCCGGCGCCTCCGAGTCGTCCACGGGGTCCGGATGGACCACCGGCTCGGCCCCGGCCGCCTTCACCTGCTGCACGAAGTCCTCGGTGACGGTGTACGTCACGCGGTGACCGCGCCGTACGAGCTCCTCGACGACCCCCAGGGTGGGATTCACGTGCCCGTGCATCGGAACGTTGAACACGGCGATGTGCGCGGGATTCGGACGGGTGCGACGAGTACCAGGCACGACACGCAACTCCTGACCGGCGCCGGGCCGGGGCGGGGACTTGAGGACGGCGTCCGAAGGGCAGACGCGGAGTCCCGATTAAAGGCGCTCCGACACCGTTCGTGACCGCAAACCTGCGGCAGTGTCACCCCATCAGGGAGCCCCCACGGCCGTGCGTTGACCCCGGAGGGAGCCATGGGACGGCCACGGCACGTGACCGCCGGTCGGATCGGCCGTTGGGAGTACAGGACGCGGGAGGCACAGGACGTCGTCCTCAGCCCATGACAGGAGCAGTCTCATGCCCGGATCGCATCTGCCCTTGATGGAAGAGGGGATGGCCCGCTGGCCGTTCGGCCCGCCCAACGCCGGGATCGCCCTGGACTTCGTGGGCGCCGCGCCCGCGCTGGACGAACTGCGCGCGCTGGTGGAGGAACGCTGGAAGGCGCTCCCCAGGCTCACCCAGACCCTGGTCGCCCCGGGCTCCGCCGCCCGGACCGGCCTCGCCTGGTGGACCGGCCGCCACCGCTGGGCGAGCAAGGACGGCCACGACCTGGCCCAGCAGGTCGACAGCGCCGACGCCACCCTGCGGGAGGCGGTACGCCAGTGGTTCCACATCCCGTTCCCCGCCGAGCGCCCGCCGTGGAGCCTCCACCTCCTGCGGGGCGCGACGGACGGGGAGTTCTCCCTCCTCTTCCGGATGCACCACAGCCTGCTCGACGGCCGTTCCCTGACCACCCTGCTGCGCGCCCTCCTCGACGACGGCGGCCCGCTGGACGGCGCCGCCTCCCTCGCGATCCCCGGCCCTCGCAGACGCATGGTCAGCCCCGGCACGGCCGCCGGCGGCCCGCCCGGCCTGCTGACCACGGGCCGCGCGGTGCCCCTGCCGCACCGGGGCGCGCGGGAGCCCGCGTACACGGTCGTAGGGCTGCGCGCCGACGTCCTGCGGGCCGCGCGGGAAGCCGTTCGCACAGGTGAAGCCGACTCGGCCCGCCCGGCGACCACCAACGAGGTGTTCCTGGCGACGGTCTCCGGAGTCCTGCGCGCGTGTCTGTCCGCCGACACCGCCTCGGACGCCGCCTCCGGTGGCCGTGCCGGCGGTGCCGGCGGTGCCGGCGGTGCCGGCGGTGACGGCGGTGACGGCGACACGGCTCCGGGAGGACGGCAGGTCTGGCTGTCCGTCCCGGTCGACGAACGCCCCGACGACTGCGGGGAGTTCCTGGGCAACGCGTTCGCCAACGTCCGGGTCCCCGCCCCGGTGACCCTGTCCGACCCGACGGCCCGCCTGTCCGCCTGCACCGGCCTGCTCACCACGGTCACCCGGCCCCGGCGCGCCTCCGAGAAGCTGGTCGAGGGCACGCTCGCGGCGCTTCCCGCGGCGACCCTGGCCCTGGCCGGCGGAAGGATCTTCGCACCCGCGTACGCGCCGGCGGCCTGCTCCTACGTCCATCTGCGCGAGCGCGGCCGGACCCTGGCCGGACGCCCCCTTCGCCACCTCACCATCGTCCCCATGGTGCCCCCCGCCGACACGGCCACCTTCGCCCTGGGCGGCTGCACCCAGGGCCACACCCTGAGCGTCGCCACCAACTCGGGCAGCCAGGACGCAGCCCTCCTGGCAGAGACGTTCCTCGACGAACTGACCCTCCTCGCGGAGGGCTCCCGCTGACGCAGCAGCCTCCCCAGAGCGGCCGGTCGACGCCGGCGGGCGTCCAAGGGCTGTCCTCAGCCTGTCGGCCACAGCGGCAGGTCGGCGTGCTGGACCCGGTACCCGCCGCTGGTGACGGGTGCGAAGGCGGCAGGCGCCATGCACGGACCCACCGGGGACTCCACATCGCCTTCCTGGGTGTATTTCTTGTTCACCCCGTCCGCCCAGGAGAATCCCACCCGATCTCCTGACGCTTTCCCGGGCTTGTCCCCGCCGCCGTCCTGGACGCTGAACCCCAGCCGCTTTCCCACCCAGTCCGGCCCTCCGGCGCTCACCTCGGTGATGACCGCGGTGACAGTCGCGCTGCCCGGCGCGGTCACCAGGCAGTCCACCCTGCCCTCGGCGGTGTATGTGATGTCCCGCTCCGCGGAGTAGTGGTAGACGGCCACCGTGCCATATGCGTCGGTCGGTAAGCCGGTGGGTACGCGGGGGACCGGTCGGCTGTACGGGGCAGCGTGCGCGTCGAACACGAACGAACGGATGTCGGCGTCATTCACATACGGCAACCGGAACTCGGCCGACCCGGTCACACTCGCGGGCACCGGCCGTTCCGGCGACTTCCCGGAGGCCGTGGCGCCGGCGACTGCCGTGGCGGAGGCCGCCACGGCGAGGACCACGGCCACGGATGCCGCCTTGCGGGTAGGGAAGATGGAACGCACAGGCCTCATAGGGGTCTCCAGAGCTGAGTGATGTGGTCGGAGGAACACCGCCCACACCATCCTCGGACCCGCACGCGGATCAGTCGTCGTTCCCCAGACGCAACCGCCCATGGACCCGCGGTCGTACAACCACGGCCGACATACGCACGAAGACCGAGACGGAAAACACCGATCTCCACGTCTGGAATCGGCTTCTGAGGGGCGCGGGCGTCCGGAACTGCCGTCTCCATGACGCTCGCCAAACCGCCGCGACCGTGCTCCTGATCCTGGGCGTCCCGGACGTCGTGATCGACTCGATCATGGGTTGGGTGCCGGCGACGCTCTCTGGGGCGACGTCTGACGCCCTGGGGCGCCGACTCAGCTGGTCGCGAGGATCAGGCTCAGTGCCAGCAAGGCAAGTCCTGCCACGGCTATGACACTGCCGATGAGCTTGAAGAATCCGGGGCTGAGGCTCTCGGTGTCCGCGAGGCTCAGATTGCCGGTGCGCTGGCCCCTCAGCTCCAGAGCGGCTCGTCGGCGCGCCAGCGTTGTGTCCACGGCGCCGCGCAGGTTGAACGCCCACCTCGCTCCGATGCAGACGGCTGCGGCTCCCAGGGCTGCGAGGAAGATCAGGACTGCTGTCGGGTCGGACGAGGCTGCGGCCGATGTAGTGGCGATCATGAGCATGACCCGCAGCATCGCAGGCGGCTGAACCGGATGTCGCCGGATCGGCGAACCGAGACGGAAACTGAGCCGGACAACGTCGAAGGGCCCCACCGCGAACGGTGGGGCCCTTCGACATCGTGCCCGGTGAGGCACTGGCGGAGGATACGAGATTCGAACTCGTGAGGGGTTGCCCCCAACACGCTTTCCAAAATGTTCGTCCGGGGGTTCTGGGATGTACGGGAACGTCCTGACCTGCGGTGCAGCGGGTGCGGGCGGAGCTTCTGAATGGGGCCGTACGCCGGTGAACGCAACCAGAACTGCAACCACGGAAGTGGAGCAGCGTAAGTGTGTCCAGCTTCTGCTCGTGGCTTCTGGTCAGCGCGGAATCGCCTCCTTACTCCCCGTTCTGCGACCAGGCCGCGGTGAGCGCGGTGACCGGGTCACTGTCGGGTGGTGCCGCGGGCCACCATTCGCCGTCGTCGTCCTGGCGGTAGGGGTACCAGCGGGCGTCGGGGCCCAGACGCAACTGGATGCCGTGGTGGGTGAGGGTGAGGCGGTTACGCCAGGCCCTGAGGTGTGTGGGGGAGTCGGTCATCTCGGCGAGGGCCGCGTCCAGGGCGGTGCGGGTGGCCTTCATCACCGTCGGGTCGGGAGTGTGGGGCTGTTCGGCGACGGTGATGCCCGTGGGGCCGCCGTGGCGCCAGGCGCGGGTGAGGCGTGCGAAGGCAGTGGGGTTGGAGCCCGTGTTCTGGATCAGGTGGTGGAACCACTCGGGTCCGGGGTCGCCTGCGGCGATGCGGACGGCGTCCTGGTGCTGGGTCAGGTGGAGCTCGGCGGTGTCGCCCGTGAGGAGCCGGGCGGCGCGCGCGGTGGTGTCGGCCATGAGGCGTTCCAGGTCCGCGGCGGCCAGGCCGGTGCCGGGGGGCGGGGCGACGGGCAGCGCTGTGGTGTGGGGGGCGGGTTCCGGGAGTTCGGGCAGTTCGGGGGGCTCTTCGGCCCAGTGGGCGTATGCGGCGCCGGCCGGGATGCCGGCCGGTGCCGGTGGGGCGGCGGTTTCCTGTGCTGCCGTACGGAGTGCGCGCAGCCGGGCGAAGACCTCCTCGCGACCGCGGCCGCGCAGCGCGAAGAGCACGAACGGGTCGGTGTCGACGGTGGCGGCGATGGCGTAGCAGAGCGCGGCGGCGTGCTTGCAGGGGTGTCCCCAGTCGGGGCAGGAGCACTCCGGATCGAGCTCGGTGGGCAGGGGGAGCAGTGGGACGCCTGCGTGCCGGGCGTCGTCGACGAGTTCGGCGGGCATCTCGCCGTCGAGAAGTGCTGCGAGATGCCCGGCGCGGGCCGCGATCGTGTCGAGCAGGGTGTCCCACTGAGGGTCGGTGAGGACGGGCAGGCTGACCGATGAGCGGTACGGGCGCGGGCGGCTGCCCTGGACAGCGGCATTGACCTGGCCCGGAGCCACGGTGACCGGGCCGACCATGCCTTTGCGGGCGTAGGTGCGTCCGCGCGAGAGCCGTCCGGCGTCCAGGGTGGAGTCCTCCAGGGCGGCCACCCATGCCTGGCCCCACCAGGTCGCGGCGAAGGCTCGCTTGCCGCGGGCGGGCGCACGGCGCGGGCCGGGGACAGCGGGGCTCATGACTGCCTTCCCAGGGCGACGAGTTCGGTGAGTTCGGCGTCGGACAGTTCGGTGAGGGCTGCCTCGCCGGAGCCGACGACGGCGTCGGCGAGGGCGCGCTTGGCTTCGAGCAGCTTCGCCACCTTGTCCTCCACGGTTCCCTCCGCGAGGAGCTTGTGTACCTGGACGGGTCTGTCCTGGCCGATGCGGTAGGCGCGGTCGGTGGCCTGGTCCTCGACGGCCGGGTTCCACCAGCGGTCGTAGTGCACGACGTGAGTGGCGCGGGTGAGGTTGAGTCCGGTGCCCGCCGCCTTCAGCGACAGCAGGAACACCGGTACTTCACCGCGCTGGAAGCGGTCCACCATCTCCTCGCGCCGCGCAACCGGGGTGCCGCCGTGCAGGAAGAGAGCGGGGACGCCGCGCTCGGCCAGATGCCTCTCCAGCAGAGTCGCCATCTGTTTGTACTGCGTGAAGACCAGCACGGATTCGCCTTCGGCGGTGATGGTGTCGAGAAGTTCGTCCAGCAGGTCGAGCTTGCCGGAGCGCCCCCGCAGCGCAGTGGACTGGCGCAGGCCGTGCTCTTTCAAATACTGGGCGGGGTGGTTGCAGATTTGCTTCAGCGCGGTGAGCAGCTTGAGTACCAGACCGCGCCGGGCGATGCCCTCCGACTCCGCGATCTTCGCCATGGTCTCGCGGACCTGTGCCTCGTACAGGCTGGTCTGCTCGGCCGTCAGCGGGACGACGTGGTCGGTCTCGGTCTTGGGCGGCAGTTCGGGCGCGATGCCGGGGTCGGACTTCTTGCGGCGCAACAGGAAGGGACGTACGAGACGGGACAGGCGCTCGGCTGCCTCGGGATCCTCGCCCGCCTCGATGGCGCGGGCATGCCGGTCACGGAAGGCGGTGAGGGTGCCGAGGAGTCCGGGGGTGGTCCAGTCGAGCAGGGCCCACAGCTCGGAGAGGTTGTTCTCCACGGGGGTGCCGGTGAGAGCGACGCGGGCGCGGGCGGGCAGGGCGCGCAGTTCGCGGGCGGTGACGGCGTAGGGGTTCTTGACGTGCTGGGCCTCGTCTGCGGCCACCAGCGACCAGGCTGTCTCGGCGAGCACTTCGCGGTCGCGGCGCAGCACCCCGTAGGTGACCAGGACGACCTCGTCGCCGGCCAGGTCCCCCAGGTGGCGGTCGCCGCCGTGGTAGCGGCGTACGGGGGTGGCCGGGGCGAATCTGGCGGCCTCGCGCTGCCAGTTGCCGAGCAGGGAGGCCGGGCAGACGACAAGGGTGGGGCCCGCAGTGGTCGGGTCGCTCTGGCGGTGCAGGTGCAGAGCGAGCAAGGTGATGGTCTTGCCCAGGCCCATGTCGTCGGCGAGACAGCCGCCGAGGCCGAGTGCGCACATCTCGGCCAGCCAGGCCAGGCCCCGCTTCTGGTACTCGCGCAACGTGGCCTTGAGCGCGGCGGGCTGGGGCACGGGGGTGCGGGACTCGGGGTCGCGGATACGAGCGACCAGGTCGCCGAGCGCACCGACCGCCGCACAGGGCACCCGGCCACCGTCGCTCCCCCAGCCTCCGGCCGGGGGGACCCCCATCTCGCTTCGCTCGGCCTCGCCGGTCAGCGCGGCGCTCAACGCCTCCATGGGGGTGAGCGGTTCCATCCGGCGGCGCTTGGCGCGGGCCACCAGCTTCGGGTCGGCGACCACCCACTGGTCGCGAAGCCGGACGAGGGGACGGCGTGACTCTGCGAGGGCATCCATCTCGGCCTCGGTGAGCGGCTCGCCGCCAAGGGAGACCTGCCAGCGGAAGTCGAGGAGGGCCTCGGTGTCCAGCAGGCCGCCCGCGGTGGAACCGGGGGCGGTGCGCTGCCCGATCTCCGCGGTCGCGGTGAGTTCCTTGACCAGTTCGCGCGGCCAGTGCACGTCGACACCGGCCGCACGCAGCGCGTCCGTGGCGTCTCCGAGGAGATCGAAGGCTTCGTCGTCGGTCAACCGGAGCTGATCGGGAGCGGCATCGTCGAGCAACCTCCGCAGCGGAGGCCAGGCGTGGGCGCCACGACGCAGGGCGAGCAGCGTCTCGGTCTCGGCGCGCGGGCCGAGCAGCCGCTCCACTTCCGTCGGCTCACTCCACAGCCGTGCGGCCTCGATGACGAGCGCCGGGTCCGCCGCGGTGTGCAGCTGCAGGACGGCCCGGAACTGCCGTCGGCGTCCTTCGGGTACGTCGACGCGCAGGGAGACACCGACCTCGGCGGTGAGCGCCGCCTGGGTTTCCTCGGCCCATTCACGCAAGGTGGGCACGGCGCGGGCCTCGCGCCAGGCGTACGGCAGCGCTCCCATGGCGAGCGGCGTGGCCGGCGTACGGACCAGATCGTCGGCGACCGCGTCGCAGAACTGGCGTACCAGCGCGGCCGGTTCGGTGATCCGTACGGGCGCAGGGCCTGGCTCGGGCAGGCAGTGGGCGTGTGGCGGGAAGGCGGCGGCCAGGGCGTTCAGCGTCCGGCGCTGCGCGGATGTCCAGGGACCCACCTGCCAGGTGTCGTAACCGGCGGGGGTGAGGGCCGGGTGGAGGCGGCCGTCGGCGAGCAGTCGCAGCGCGAAGCGAGTGGCGGCCTGCCAGGCGGCGCCGGAGGGATGCGTCGGCTCCGCATCGACCAGGGCAGAGACGGCGACGGCGACGGGCAGCGCGTATCCCTCGACCCTGCGCCGCCTGACCGAGCGGCCGTGCGGCAGGACCAGCTCCACCGCCTCGGTCTCCAGGCCGGTGCGCGCCATACTGTCTCCGGCTGCTGCCCCGGTCGGCTTCCACAGCAGCAGCCGCCCAAGGCGGGCGGGCTCACCGGGCAGGAACACCGCCGCCCAGCCGGCGCCGAGCAGCTCCCTCACGAAGGCGGATGTTTCCTGCCGGGCCAGCGGCAATGCGCTCCTCACGCCGGTACTCGGCTCTCGTACGACGACTCGTGCCACTCTCTTCCGCCCTGTCGCTCGCCGGGCCTTCCCCTGGGCCGCCTCACTACCGAACCCCACCAGGCGACGTCACACGCTGGCAACCGCGGGCCTTGGCTTGACTGCTGGCAACGGCGCTACGGCGGATGTGCCGCTGCTGAACACACCGGTCCTCAACCTACGGTGCGGCGCTACGGTGAGGCCATGAGCACGTGGGACCCAGCCGCGCTGGAGGCGTTGATCGAAGAGGCCACGGTCGACGCCTACGGCGAGGATGAGCAGCTCACCGGCTTCTTCACGATGATCGAGGAAAGCCTTGCCGTGCCGTTCACCACGACTGTTCTCGGCGTCGAGGTGAGCGTGGTCGGTGTCGATCTGGCCGAGGACGGGCGCGTGGTCGCACGCTGCGCCCGGGGGTCGGTCCGACAGGACATCGGAATTCTGGACCTGCCGCTGCCGGAACCCGCCCCCGACGGCTCGCAATGGATCGAGGCATACCGCTACTGGACCCGCTGAACCGGCGCGTCGCACAACTGCCCAGCTGGGCCCGTGCTCGAACGGACCGACTGCGGGAAACGGCAAGCACGTGGCACGCATACCGCAGTATGCTTACCGGTATGGCTGACACCACGCGCATCACGGTGACACTCCCCACCGAGCAGGTGGCGGAGCTGAAGAAGATCACGGACAACATCTCCGGCTACGTGGCCGAAGCGGTCGCCAGACAGATCCGGCACCAGCTTCTGGGGGCCGACCTGCGCAGCCACACAGACGAGCACGGGGCCTTCAGTGAGGAAGAGCTCGCCGAGGCGCGGGCGCGGATCTTCGGTACGACCCAGGCCACCGGCGGCGCGAGCGCCGCGTGAGCGGGCGCATTGAGACCGTCGTCCTGGACAGCGAGGGGCTGTCGGCCTGGGCGGCGCAGGACCGGAAGGTTCTGGCGATGTTCCAGGTGTTCCACGACATGGGAGTGGACCTTGTCGTCAGCGCCAACACCATCGTGGAGGCCAGCCACGCCAGGGTGAACCTGCCCCGACTGCAATGGGCGCTCTCCCGGGTCAAGGTGGAGCCGGTCACGGAGGCAGCGGCCAAGGCGGCGGCACAACTGCTCAAGGGCGCCGGTCTGCACGGACACAAGTACGCGATCGACGCCACCGTCGCCGAAGCGGCCTTGCGTCAGCCCGGCCCGGTCGCCATCCTCACGTCGGATGTCGATGACATGACCCGGCTGTGCGGCAGCAAGGTCCGGATGATCGGGCTATGACCGCTGCCGTGACTCCGTGACGGCGTCTGCGTCGCTCGCCCCGGGGATGCAAGTGTGCGCCTTTCCTGCTTGACGGGTATGCCTCGAATGTCGCCTATAAATGCAACCGAAACTGCAACCAGGGCATGCCGAAGAGTCGGACCGCAATGAGTGGTCCGACTCTTCGTTTCGCCTGTTCAGGCGGCTGCGGAGGATACGAGATTCGAACTCGTGACGGGTTGCCCCCAACACGCTTTCCAAATGCCGTCCGGATGTCCAGAGGGGGTCAGATGCATCCTGACCTGCGGTGGAGTGTGGCCTTAGGTAGGCGGCGGATGGCAGTGGACGGCGGTGTATGCAACCAGAACTGCAACCGCTGGGAAGCGGATTCCTGCCGGTCGGGAGGGGGCGCCGCGAGGAGCTGAGATACCTCGGCGAGCACGACAGGCCGCCTTCTCGTTGACGGCCATCGAGGGCCAGCCCCGGCTGTCGGCGGGCAGGGCTTCCAGGGCGCCTGGTAGTACCGGCAGCTGCCGCGTCCGTTCAGATCGCAGGTCAATCCGCACGCGGGGCATGGCCATTCAGATGGGAGCGGGCCGCCCGCGTGAACTCATTAATAGCATCCAGCAGTCGGGCACGTGCAGGAGGAGTCGAAGGGAGCGGCTCTCCCCTGGCGATGAGCTCAAGGAGGCTGGTGCCGATCGGTTGCCTACGGGTCTGATCAGCGCGGAAGGCGATTGTCTCAGCAACATCGGCAATGTGCTCAGGGCCCTCAAGTGAGACGACCGCCGCCGCGGCCCGCACTGGTTCAACGGGGACTGACGCCCTTATGCGCGCGGCTCGACGGTTGATCTCCTCGCGTAACGACTCGTCTTCGAAGAAGGCTTGGATGCCGAGTTCGATGCGCGCTGAATCCAGACAGAGCCCTACTTCCGTCTGCGACGCGTAGTTGTAGGCGGCGGTGAGGAGCGAGGCGTAGGCATCGCGCTGATGCTGACGCCGGACCGCGTCCACGGGGCCGAGGTAGGCGGCGCGGCCTTGGACACGACCTTGTCGCGATCATCCTCCTCTACCGGGAGAAGGGACCTACTCCCTCACAACTTTGAGATCTGGTTATCCCGCGATAACTGGCCCAGTGCCGAGCGGCAGGTACCCAACTCATAGGCCCCTGACGGGCTGCCCCGTGAGGGCTTGGGCGATCTGCCAGAGCTGGCCGCCGCGGGACGCTTTCACGAGTACGACGTCGTTGGGGCGGAGGATGGAGTCGAGGTAGGCGGCGGCGGTGATGTTGTCACCGACCAGTGCGATGTCTGGCACTCCTGCTGCACCTGCCGCGAGGGCGAGTTGCTTGGCCATGTCCCCGCCGACCGCGACGACGAGGTCGACGCCGTTCTCGGCTGCCATGCGTCCGACCCTGCGGTGGGCTTCGACGGCATCGTCGCCCAGTTCCAGCATCTCTCCGAGTACGGCGATTCGCCGGCCGCCTGCGGCCTCGGTCGTGTCGCCGACTGCCACGGTCATCAAGACTCTCCGTTGTGGATGAGGGGCGCGAAGGTGATCGCGCGACCGGTGTAGGAAGCGGATACGCGGCTGAGGGGGACTCGGTCATGTGTCTGGCCCCAGGCCGACGGGTCTCGGAAGTGGATCGTGGGGTCGAGGGCGTCCCCATAGCCGCGAAGGATGACGAGGTGGCCGCCGGCGCGGCCGTCGTCGGGGAACTGCTCAGTCACGGACACGATGAGCGGGGCGTCATTGAGCCGCGCCGTCAGGCTTTCTACCAGGACGGGCTCGGCAGTCGAGGGGACTCCGAGGTCTGTCGCCAGGCTTGCGATCCCCGCGTGGAGTGCTCCACGCGGGGTCAGCGCCTCACTCCTCGACGAGCACCTCTGCGCCCTCCTCGCCGGCCGCATCCGCAAGAGCGACGGGCAGGTCCGCGGGATCGCGTACGAGGCTCATGCCCACGCTGGACCCGCCGAAGGGCGGCTTGACCATCACCGGACGCCCGTTCCAGGTCACTGGGCCGTCGCCGGACCAGACGTGCCAGCCGGACGTGGGAACGCCGAGGGTCAGCATCACCCGCTTGCAGAGGATCTTGTCGGCGGCCACCGCGGATGCCCCGACTCCGCTGCCGCAGTAGGGCACCCGCAGATGGTCGAGCAGTCCCTGCAACCGGCCGTCCTCGTCGTATGGGCCATGCAGGTTGGAGAGGGCTACGTCGTAGCCGGCCAGGTCGATGATGAAGCCGGGCTCGCACGGGTCCAGCACCTTCCACCAGGCGCCGATCTCTTCCAGCGCCGCGCCCAAGGCGGTGACGGATCGCTGCTCGACGGGGCACTTCGAGTGGTAGAGCCTGTCCTCGGCGGACACGGGCCCGTAGATGAGGGCGACCCGCAGGCCCTGGCGGCTGTGGCCCCACGCGCGAAGCTCCTCGGCGGCCTTCTGCAGCGCGGCGTCCGAGCTGGGGTTGAGGAAGCGAGTCATGCGAGTACCCCTTCGAAGGTGTGGGTGACCGGGCCGCCGACCCAGTGGGTTCGGGTCGGCCGGGTGTCGTGTGGCCGGACGGTGAGTGGTTCGCCGGCGCGGTTGCGGACGGTGACGGCACGTTCTGCGACGAGCCCGCGGAGGGTGGCGATGACCACGGCCGCCACGGCCCCGCTTCCGCACGAGAGGGTCTCGGCCTCGACGCCGCGTTCGTAGGTGCGGATCTTCAGTGCCTGATGGCCTTCGGACTGGACGAAGTTGACGTTCGTCCCGAGCGGGGCAATGTCGGCGTGGTGGCGCACGAGGCGCCCAACCACCACCGCGTCGATGGCCTCCACGTCCTCCACGATGGCGACGACGTGTTCCGTGCCGGTGTGGGCGCTGTCGAACCAGGTTGGTCTGCCGTTGATGACGGCCTGTAAACGGCGTGGGTGGACCGCGCCGACCTCGGCCGTGACCCACACGGAGTCGTCGGACACGACTGCCTCGTGTGCCACGCCAGCCATGTGGAGGCTCATCTCGCGAAAGCCGTGATCGTGGTGAGCGGCCCAGGCGGAGCACCGCAGGGCGTTGCCGCACATGGTGGCGGTAGAGCCGTCCGCGTTGAAGCAGGTGATGTCGAGGACGGCGGGGCTGTGGCTGACCATTCTGCTGATGACCAGGCCGTCCGCACCCACGCCGGTACGCCGGGCGCACAGGCGTTCCGCCTCCTTGGGCCATTCCTTGTCGTCGTCCGGCCCGAGGTCGGAGAGCAGGATGAAGTCGTTTCCCGCGCCATGGATCTTGCGGAAGCGCATGGCGAAGCTCCTCGTGTGGTGAGGTGAGAGTGAGGGTGCGGCGCCTGAACAGGGGGGAGGTCAGGGGCGGTCGATGGGCCTGTACGTGGTCCGGGCCTCTCGCATGGCCCAGGGCTCGCGTCCGGCGAAGATCAGTACGCGGTGGGCTGTGGTGCCGGCCGACCTCATGTCCCGTACGCGCTGGTACTCGCCGTCTAGGTAGACGAAGTCACCGATGCGGACATCGCCTGGCGGCCGGGTGTGCCCCACCGTTCCGACCGGCGGCGGGGGCGGGGGCGGCGGTTCCTTGGTCCTGCGCTCGTACATCAGCCCCTCCAGATGCCGAGCAGGAGGGAGCCGCCGAGTGCGACGAGGCTTGCTACGTAGGCGAGTTGTTGGTTGCGGGGGCTCATAGGGTTCCGATCAGGTGGTGCTTGAGGGGCCTCGCGTTTCACGGACAGGCTTCTGACCGTTTATTTCACGCGGAGATTCGCAATTTCTCGTACTCGGCGTGGACTTCGCGCGGAGGGCGGTAACCCACCGCCGAGTGGAGGCGTTTGCGATTGTACCAGAATTCGATGTATCGAGTGATGTCCTGCCGAGCGGCCTCGCGGGTCAGGTAAGCCACCCTCGATACGCGCTCGTTCTTCAGGGCGCCGAAGAACGATTCAGCCATGGCGTTGTCGAAACAGATTCCGGTGCGGCCGGCGGATCTGCGGAGCCCGAAGCGGTCCAGCGTCCTCCCGAACTCGGCTGACATGTAGTTACTTCCACGATCCGAGTGAAATATCGCGTCGGCCGAGAGATGCCTGTTCCGTGCCGCGTTACGGATCGCCCTGGATATCAGTGAGGTTTGGT
>NZ_JBITCT010000077.1:0-30717 GCF_044453465.1 Streptomyces sp. NPDC051677 | reverse complement strand
CCGAACAGGCGACGGCCGAACCAACGAATCTGAACACCCATCAACCCCTGCTGACCAGCTGATCAGCACATCCCGCATGACGGGGGAACCTCAGCGCGAGGCGTGGGCAGCGCTGATGAGAGTCTCGGGCCGCACAGCCCGGCTTCGGGGTGGACACAGGCTCGCTGGCTGGCTGGCTGCTCTACGCGGTGAAGGCATCGAAATCAGCAGCGCCAACGGAGCCCCTGCGGCCGTACTGGAGACCCAGCGGCTGGCACTGGAACGGTACAGGGCACGCCTTGCTCGGGATGGCGGGGAGATCGACCTACGCTCACTGGGTGCCGAGTTGCCCAGTCTCCCTCTCGCTCAGGCGGACGCAGGCATCAAGGTCAGCACGGACCCGGACGATATCCGGGCCGAGAGCGAGTTGATCTGGGCATTCCTCCGCCGTGGCCGCGTTGTTCTGACCGGCTTGCCTGGGGGCGGGAAGACCACTGCGTTGAAGCGCCTGGCCGCGCAACTGGCTTGGGATCGGACACTGCCTCTCCCCGTGCGGGCATCGCTGCGCGAGGTCAACATGAGAGGTCCGCAAGCCAGTTTTCGGGATCGACTCATCGCTGTCGCCGTACGTGACGACAGGCCGGCAGACCGGAGTGTGCTCACCACCGAGATCAATAAGCGCCTGGACGAGGATGGCGGCATCGCTCTACTCCTCGACTCGCTCGACGAGACCTACGATCAGCGGTCGAAGGTGGTGAGCGAGCTATCGAAGCTGGTTGCCACGCTGCCTGAAGGAGTCTGCATCCTGCTGGCTACCCGCGATGTCGCCTACGGCCAGGCTGCCACGCTCGGATGGCCAAGCTTGCGCTTGCGATCACCAGCCGCAGCGGAGAGCACAGTGACCGCAGTCCTGGAGGCTGCTGCGGCCCAAACACTTCCCGCGGCAGCAGAAAGGCCAGGCTGGGTCGCCGAGCGTGCGGCATGGGTGCACTCAGCACTGGCGCAGAACGACCTACTGAGTGAGACGCCGCTCATCCCGGTGCTGCTGGCCCTGCTCGCCGCACGGCGAGCGACCGAGCTGCTCCCGAAGCAGCGTGCGACGATCCTCGCGGCTGTCGTGAAGGACGTCGTGGCCGACCGTGAGGTACGGCGCGGCAACGGCCGTGCTCTGGGACCGTTGTCGGGCAGCGATCTGCACACAGCGACCATAGACGCGTTCACCAGCGAGGCCGCCGAAATCCTGAACAGCCAGGGGCGAGCCGTGAAGGAGTCGGTCGTCGCCGCCGTCGCCGCCGATCTCCGTGAACCCTGGGGACTACCGCCGGCCCGGGCGGCGACTGCGGCGCGGGACGCTGTCCACCTCTTCGACGAAACCGGCATCTTCGTACTGTCCGGCGCCGAGGAAACCGTCGCCCCAAGGATCGCGCTGTTCGCTGAAATCGGAGACGCCATGCGGATCGTCTCCCGTCCGAACGAAATTCCGGACTGGGTCGATGCGCGGATCGCAGGCCAGCAGCTCGAACCGCTCGTCCTCGCGTGCACCCTCGACATGGCCGTAGCCCGCGCCGCCTCCACCGCACTGCACCGGGAGCCAGGTGATGTCAGGCTGGCGAGGTCGCTTGTCCAGGCTGCCAGGGAAGGAGCCATACTCGACGACGCCACGATCCGACAGATCTGCGAATGCTTGATCGCACATGTCGCCGACGGAACCCAGGAGGGTTGGCAGAGCTGGAAGGACCTGCTCTGGTTGCCTGTCCCGGCTGAGCTTCGTACGTCCGCGGAAGCGGCTGCAATGGAGCACGGTCCCGAGCACGCCCTGGTCGCGCGCGCCTCACTGGAGCTTTGCTTCCGCCCGGATTCCTCGGGCGTGGAGAACCCGCAGGTGCTGAGGGACGTGCTTGCCCTGCGCTCGTTGCCACACCGGCCGCAGTCGGACGGGAGTACGACACTCGACTTCACAGCTTGGCTCGCAGACGACAGCTTGAGCAGGACACAGGCCGACGCGGCTGAGGTGCTCTTGGACCATGTCCCGCACACCGCCCACTTGGTCGCCGCTTGCGCCGTGGAAGCTCCGGGCGGTCTTCAGGAGACCCTCAGTCGGCTTCTCGCCGAGCGAGGGTTCGACGATGACGTTCAAGCCATTCACGACACGACGGCACAGAAGATGGGCGAGCTCACGAGGCCCTGGCTGTCGAATTATGACGGCTCCTTCCACGCGCGCTTTCTGCGACTGGTCGCCGACCATGTGACGGCCGACCTATCAACCGCACAGGCAACCCTCCTTGATGAGTTGGCCGATTTCGTCGAGACGATGGAAATGAACGCGGGCGGAGCGACACGCCTCGGTCGCCAGCCGAACGACACGCTCCGGAAACTCATCGAAATGACAACATCGTTGTACGGGTTCGACCACGCGATTCTCGCTTCTCAGGCGAATATCGCCCTGGCGCGAATGGAACGCTCGCAGGGCAACGACCCATACTTCGCACTCTTCTACAACGCACAAAAGCGGCAGGCTCCTGATTGGTCCGCGGTGAACGATCCTGAGGCGGCCGTGCAGTTGTTGATACGCCTACTGACACTCGGCCCCGGTCAGGCGACGTTCGCGGCGAAGTCATTGTGGAAGGCACCCATCGCAGAGCAGGCAGCACCGCGGTTGCGGGACCTGTTGCCCAGGCTAACCCCAAGCACGAGACACCAGCGCCTTGCGGCTGCGACCTTGGCATCGCTTTCATCAGGACCTGAACCCGACTGCTGGGTGCACAGCAGAGATCCCATTCTGCGTGCCGTTGCAGCCTCCATGATCATGCCCATGAGCAGGGAGTCGCTTACCGACCAGTTCCGACACCTTCTGGACGACCGTGATGGTCACGTTCAGGAGGCAGCCATCAGAAACATCGTCAGGGCCCAGCCGCCAGATCTGATCGAGATCCTGACCAGGGTCACCACTCGGCCGACGCCGGGCTGGATGTGCCTGAGTTGCCGAACCGTGAATCCCCCTCCAGGGCGCACCTCGTGCTCGAAGGACAACTGCTCAATTGTTGGCGCCAATCCAGCCAAGCTCGCGAGTGAATCCCTGCAGGAAGCGGTACAACGTGTGGGGAGAACGTGACGTATGCAGACACACCGCGCTCCACATTGGCCAGCGGTCCCGTTTGCAACGGCCCTTCGACCGGCAGACCCAACGCGAGCGCATCACTTCCACGACTGGGCAGCCGGGCCCGTCGGCCGACAGTTCTGCGTCTGGGGTGCGCTACCCACACCCAGTGGAGGTTGGCCTACGGCGGATTCGCCGTCTGGCTCGTTCAAGGATGTCGTCATAAGCAACGAGCGTGAGCCCTGGAACGTCAGACTCTGCCTCCCGTAGCTGGATCGGGTCGACGGCCTTACGCTGCCCAATCACGATGATCATGCGCGGCCGAAAGAAGCGAAGGCCATACATGTCGTGCACGGCCTCACGCCGCCGCTCGTCGTTGAAGTAGTTCTGGTAAGTGCGCATCTGGCCAACCGCGTCCATGACCTTCGCAGAGAGGTGAATGCGGCTATCGATGCCCGCCAGTAGTCGATGTTGGGGAAGCTTCAGATCCAAAAGATCGCAGAGGTCGGCAGGGTTGGCGGGGGTGAGTGCAAAGTCCGGCCGAAGCGATCTGCCATCACTGAGCGGCAGAACCAGTTGCGGAACGGCTCCCTCGTAGGCATCGCCTAGCAGGAAGTCCGGGTGCTGCTCGAAGAATCGCTGGAGATCGGCTTCGCGTACTCGCGGGTCATTGATCAGGTCTTCCATCTGGCGGGTGAGGGCCGCCAGGCTTGATGTAATCGAGGCGCCGCCGAAGCCCAGCAGATCATGGGCGGTATTGGGCCCGTATGGCAGCCGCACCGAACCGTCCACGTGGAGGGAGGCGAGCCTAAGTCGGCCATTCGCCATCGAGATCGCCACGGTCTCGCTCGTCGGGGCCAGCGCCCCACCAATACTGACCAATTCGATGGCCGGCTCTCGGAACGCGTCACTGACGTAGCGGTCCACCCAGTCGATCGCTGAATGGCCGTCATCGATGTCCACGAGTACATGCGGATCATCAGCTTGGGTGGGCTGCAGCAGGTGGGCCCGCTTCCTGGGGGCGAGGCGAACGGAGAGCATAGGTTGGATCCGCCCACCGTCCCCGAGAAGCGGCTTCGCCACCCATCCAGGCCGGCTGAGGGTCTCAGCAGCACCCACCGCCATGAATGCACGACAGAAGGCCACCACGCGCTGACGCTCAGGGAGATCCAGGCGGGGAAAGTGCCAGGTCAGGAAGGACTCGGTCAAGGCGAGGCGCTCCAACTGATCTCCCATTCCGAATGGTTGCCGCGACGTGGTGTCGTTGGGGAGGGCTTCCGCATCCACCCGCAGGCCATACTCTCAAGCACCACTGACACGGCCGACGTTCGGGCGCCTCCCGGGTCATTCAGAGACATCGACGCCGTAGCCGCGGGCCAGGTCGGCCAGGCCGTGGTCGTAGCCCTGCCCGACGGCGCGCAGCCGCCAGCCGTCGCCTCGGCGGTAGATCTCGGCAAGGATCATGGTGCGCTCGGTGGTGGCGGCGTCTAGGGTGGCCCGAGCGGTCGGGGCCGCGCCGATCCCACAGGTGGCGGTGATCTCAATGGCGCCGATGTCGGAGAACGTTGCGGCGCCGTCGATCGCGGCGGCGATGACGACCCTGCTGACCTCCAGGGGCAGCCGCTCGAGGTCGGCGGTGACAGCCTGCTCCGTCGGGCCGTCCATGGCGAACCGTACGGTGCCGTCCGGGTGCTCGGGCGCGTTGTAGAAGACGAAGTCCTCATCTCCTGCCACCTGCTCGTGCGCGTCGAGCGTGAAGGCGACGACATCCACGTCGCAGGCGGTGTGCTGACCCCACGTGGCGGCCACCGTCCAGGCCGCGTCGAGGTCGGGCAGGTCAATGACGGCGCCTCGGACCAGTACCTCTGCCGTGTCCGGCTGATCCCCGATCACGCTCTGCCCCGGCGCGGGCGTAGCCGCAGCGGCGGGCGCGGCGAGCCAGTCGGCGTCGTGCACGCGCAGGCCGAGGGAGACGATGCGGCTCATGCGCCGGTCCGCCTCGCCGCCGCGCAGCACCACAACGTCGGTAACTCTGGCCGAGAGGTTGACCGCTGCGGAGGCGCCGAGATCGGCAACGCGGGCACGTGCCGCCGCAGCCTCCTCGTGAGTGCCGCCCAGGACCAGGACCCTACGCCCGGCCAGTGACCAATCCGCGTCGGCAGTGGGTGTGGTCGGCGCAGTGGTGCGCTGTGCCGGAATGCTCGGCGCGGTGGTGGGCCGTGCGGTCGTAGCGTTCCCAGGCGTTTCGGCCATGCGGAGTCGCCCGGCGGCGCCGACGCGTGCGGTGCCCTTGGCCTGGCCGGGCTGCACGTTCTCCAGCAGCCGCAGGTAGGCGGGCTCGTCCACAAGGACGATGCCCTCGGCTGAGGCGCGGCGCAGTTTGGTCGATGCCGCGCTGGGATCGTTGGTGACGACGACGCTGGTCTGACGGCTGACCGAGGTCATCATGTTCAGCCCGGCCGCCACCGAGCGGGCGACCAGTTCCTCGCGGGAGACCTCGGTGTCCCCCGTGATGGCGACCTTCATTCCTTGCACCAGTGGCCCGCCCGCGTCCAGACGGCCCGGGTTGCGGTAGGCGCAGGGGGTCTTGGGGACGTAGGGCTTGTAGTCCTGACGGGGCGGGCAGGCCAGCAAGGGCAACGGCAGGCCCAGCCGCTCGGCGGCGCCCAGCGAGCCGCGAAGGACGCCGGAAAGTACCCGCACGTCGTCCTGGGCGTCGTGGGCCCGCTCTTGGCGCACGCCGTAATGCGCGGCAAGAGTGCCCAGCTTGAAGTCGGCCGTCGCGGGCCCGACCAGGCGGTTGAGGGCCAGAGTGCACAGGCGTCTGCTGACCGGGACCCAGGAACGAACGCGGGCGAACTCATGGGCCAGGAAGTCGTAGTCGAACTGCGCGTTGTGGGCGACCAGGACGCGACTGCTGAGCAGTGCCCCCACCTGCGGCGCTATGTCCTCGAAGGTGGGCGCGCCCGCAAGACGGGCGGTGGTGAGACCGTGGATGTGTACCGGGCCGGGGTCGCAGCCCGGGTTGAGGAGGGTGGAAAACTCTCCTGTCTGCCGACCGTGTCCGTCCAACGTGATTACCGCCAAGGACAGGACGCGATCCCGGCCGGGCCTCAGCCCCGAGGTCTCCACGTCCACCAGCGCCCAGTCGTGGAAGTAGTCGGGCAGGGTGGGCCACTTCGGGCTCGACGACAGCACGGCCATGCTGGGGCTCCCCTCCCGGGGTGCGGCAGGCAACGCGAAGCCTGCCTGCGGTGACGGTCGACCGGGTGGGATTCTCGCACGCGCCGGACGCTGTTCGTGGTGGAACCATCACGCAGGGCCAGTCCGACTGCTCAGCCGCTGCAGCCTCTCGATGGCGAACGAGGCCCAGCATCTTCACCACCGAGACGCATCGCGCCTCAAGGCTCGGTCCCCTGCCCGGCGCAGGAAGCCACGGCTATCGGCCCCGCACATGCCATGGCTCCGGGAGGAAGCCTTACCCAAGGGCAGGGAGCGACACGGCCATCTGAGCCCAGCACCAACACACAAGAAGGGAGAGCCCCGACCGCGTTGCGGTCGAGGACATCTCCCCTGCCGAGTCCGCTCGACTTGTGCTACTGAAGCGCTCCCTGACGCGCTCCCAGGAGTCCATCGAGGACGCGCACTGGTGACGTGGGACTCATCGCAAGGCGGGCGTCGAGTGCCGTTTCCCACTGATCGGTCAGCCCGATCATGAGGCGCTTGCGCATGCCAGGGGTGACATGGGCATAGCGCGCCGAGATCGAGCCGTCGATGTGTCCCATGCGTTGGTCCATGAGGACCATCTCGGTGCCGAGGTCCTCCATCAAGGTCCGGTGGGTGTGGCGAAGGCCGTGGGGTGTGAGGCCCTTGGCGATCGGGAGCCAGCAGGCGTCGGCCCGCGCACTGGCGCCACGTCCTCGGGCCGGGACACCGGGCCACGGCTCGCAGAGCAGCGGTACGGGGCGGGCCTCCTGCGGTGCCTTCTTCGGGTACCAGCCGGAGACCGCCGGGGTGAACAGCCACGTCGCGAAGCCGTTTCGGCGCCAGTGGGCAGCGTGCTCCGGAATCACGCCGCCTCGCACGAACCCCAGGTCCGCGATGGCCTGCTCCACCCTCACCCGCTTGTCTTCGGTGACTCGGTCGGGGTGGTTGAGGACGTTGGACACCGTGCCCGTGGAGACTTCGGCACGGCGTGCGACATCGACGAGCTTCGCACCCTGGTGGCCGCCGGTGCGAGCCGCGCCCTGCCCCCGGAAGACGTAGGTCTTGCCATGGCACGGACAGGGTGTCGGCTTCGTACGGGCGACGTGGTTGGCGACCAGGGCCGACAGCCAGTCCATCGCATCGATGGTGCGGTAGCTGTCGTCCTTGGGCGGACAGCGGACGAACTCGCCCGTGTCGAGTTCGTACAGCTGCCACTCGACGCGCACGGCACCGGACCGGGCGAACTCCGTTTCCAGACCGACGATTTCGCCCCAGCGCATGCCGGTGTAGCCCTTGAGGACGACGGCGACGAACTCGTCGTCGCGGCCGGAGAGCAGGGCTGCCCGCTCGGCGGTCAGCAGGATGCCGAGGGGGTCGGTGACGACCTTCTCCGGACCGCGGTCGCGGGAGCGGCCGGCACGCTTGCCGCGCCCGCGCCGCCTGGCCGCCGGGTTGGAGACGATCAGGCCCTCGTCGATCGCGTCCTCGAAGATCAGATGGAGCGTCGAGCGCCAGGTCTTGACGCTGGAGGCCGCGTACACGGCCTTCTCCTTCTTCTCCCACAGGTCGACGTCCGTCCGCAGGATGCCGGCGAGCGCCTTGTCCTCAAACTCGGGGAGCAGGTGCTCCTCGATGTGGCGGCGGTAGTTCTGCATGGTCGAGGCGGCGAGGTCCTGGGCCTCGTACCAGCGGTTCGCGTACTCGCCGAAGGTCTCCTGGCCGAGTGCCGGGTCGCGCCAGTCGCCGCGCCGGTACTTGTTCTCTGCCTCGGCCGCTGCCCGTTGCGCCTCGCCCTTGGTGGCGAACCGGATCGCCTTGCCGGTCTCGTCGACGACCGTGTTGTGCTTGCCGGGCGCGGTCTTGTACCGACCGCGCCAGTAGTTTCCGCGCTTCTCCGCGAAACCCACGTACCCCTCCCCTTCCTCGTCCTCGTGTTACGCGGCGGTCCCGAACTGGCCCTGGCGTGTTCGGCGTGGTGGCCGGGCGCGCAGGCGAGCCGGGGTCGCGGCAGACCTCGGGGAAGGCTGGGGAGTGGGTGCTTTGGGAGCGGGAGCAGCCGCCGAGGGCTGCTGCGGGGAGGCAGGGCGTGCCTCATGCATGCGGATGATCTCGGCGAGGTGCTCGCCGGTGAAGCGGTAGGCGCGACCGACCCGCGTGAAGGGGATGAGCCGCCGCCGGGCGCGGTCCTTGACCCACCAGGCGGAGCAGCCCAGGACGGCCGCGACTTCCTCGGGGCGATAGAGGCGCGGGAGGGCTGAGTCGGCGCGCGAAGTCGGTGCGGAGACAGGGGGTATTGCGGGTTGGCGCAAGGGGTGAGTCCTCTTCTGGCGGGCATGGGTGCGGCAACACCGGCCCGCCGGCAGATCGCCTGAGATGAGGGGGTGAGATGCCCGTGCTGGGGGTTTGCGGGCCCAGGACGGGAGCAGGAGTCGGAGGCTATGCCTCGTCGGACGAGCCGGTGGCACGGTGCTCGCCGGGCGGCGGCCCGTACGTCTCCAGCAGGTGCTTGGTGGACGCCTCGGCCATGGCGTTGGAGACCATCACGTCCGCTTCCTCGCGGATGTCGGGGTGCTCGGCGAGGTACGCGTCCAGGGCATCACGCGCCTTGGTAAAGGCGGCGTTGGCCCGCTGGGTCTCGCGGAATGCGTCCACAACGGTGTCGATGAGTTCCATGGCGCGGGCCTGGGCGGCGAGTTGCGGGGGGCCGACGAGGTTGCGCAGGTCGAGGCCGAAGACTTCGGCGAAGCCGATGACCTCGTCGAGGTTGATGCGGCGCTTGCCGTTCTCGATGCGCCAGACCGCGGACGGGTTCATTTCGAAGCCGGCCTCGTTCAGGCGGTCGGACAGGGCGTTGGTGCTCCAGCCGCGCGCCTCCCGCTCCAACTTGATGCGCACCGCGACGTTCGCCTCACCGCTGAGCAGCACACCCTGCGGGGCGTCTTCGTCGGTCACGGGGCACCTCCTTCCGTTCGTAGCAAGCCACTGCCGTATGCAGCAACCCCACCACAGTAGCATGCTTCCTGCGAGATGCAGAACACTTCTGCGATCGGCAATTCATGTGGCACACTGGTAGCCCCACCGCAGTAGCCCGAGGAGCCCTCACGACCCACGTCCGACAAAGCCGCAAGCAAAAAGCCCCCGGCTGTCACCGGGGGCCAAGCGCAAACCTCTCAACCGCCATCCCTAGCGATCGACCCGCGTGGCCGGGATTGCCGTCCCGTATGGCCCGCGAGCAGAGGAGCTGATGCCAAGTATGACCGATACTCAGCCGAATACGCCATCCCTCCAGGCCGACGGCACCCCGCCGAGGCCACCGGCTGCCGCAACCGACCAGCAGCCAACTCACACCGCGCCGCCCGCCGACGAGGTCCGCAACGACGGACCCGATGTCGTGCCTGTGTCCGAGGGGGCGCAGATACTGGCTGACCTGCGGGCCCGGATCAAGCGGTTCGTCGTGATGCCGAGCGAGGAGGCCCTCACCGCGGTGACCCTGTGGGTGGCGGCCACCCACATACAGCCCGCGTGGCAGCATGCGCCGCGTCTGGCGGTGGTGGGGCCGGCGAAGCGGTGCGGCAAGTCGCGGCTGCTCGATGTGGTGACCGAGACCGTGCATGCACCGCTGATCACGGTCAACGCCAGCCCGGCGGCGATCTTCCGCTCGATCACCGCCGAGGATCCGCCCACGCTCCTCGTCGACGAGGCCGACACACTGTTCGGCACCGCCAAGGCGGCTGAGCGCAACGAGGACCTGCGTGGCCTGCTGAACGCCGGCCACCAGCGCAACCGGCCCACCTTGCGCGTCACGGGCCCGGAACACACGCCGGTCGCCTTCCCGACGTTCGCCATGGCCGCTCTGGCGGGCATCGGTGACCTGCCCGACACGATCATGGACCGGTCGGTGGTCATCCGGATGCGCCGCCGGGCACCGGGCGAGACCGTCGCGGCGTTCCGCACCGGGCGGGACACCCCCGCCCTGCATGCCGTCCGCGACCGCCTCACCGCCTGGCTTCAGCCTCTACGCACCGAGGCGATTGACATCGAGCCGGACATGCCGGTCGAGGACCGCGCCGCCGACACCTGGGAGCCTCTGGTGATCGT
Organism: Streptomyces sp. NPDC051677; assembly: GCF_044453465.1. Taxonomy (NCBI): domain Bacteria; kingdom Bacillati; phylum Actinomycetota; class Actinomycetes; order Kitasatosporales; family Streptomycetaceae; genus Streptomyces; species Streptomyces sp. NPDC051677. The sequence continues at coordinate 20,336 of NZ_JBITCT010000077.1, read as the reverse complement.
CGCCGACCTCGCCGGAGGCGACTGGCCCACGCTGGCCCGTACGGCCTGCCGGGTGATGACCGACCATGAGTCGGGCAAGGACGCGGACGCAGGACTGCGCACCCGCATCCTGATCGACATCCGGCGGGTCTTCACCGCCGAGCGCGACCCCGCAGCGCTGCGCACGAGCCGCCTGCTCGAAGAGCTCAACAGCGACGAGGAAGCGCCGTGGGCCGAATACGGCCCTACCGGGCTGACCTCGCGCCGCCTCGGGATCCTGCTGGAGGACTACGGCATCCGTCCGGGCAATCACCGCTTCCCCGGCGGTGTCCAGGCCAAAGGCTACGCCCGAAACCAGTTCCTCGACGCCTGGGCCCGATACTGCCCCGCACCGGCGGCTGAGACAGCGAAACAAGCCGAACCCGGCGAAGCCGCAGGATCCGCCACCGGCACCGCAGCCTGACCCAACTCGACCCGTCACACCCGTCCCCGCGCAGGTCAGCGCCGGGACGGGTGACCGGCCCGCAACGGGTCAACCCGACATCGCCATGCCTCCCGTACCTGCCCTGACCAGGCACGCAACGGGTGGTACGAGTCGCCGCGCCTCACGGCGGCCACGCGTCCTGCGCCGGGGCCGCCGCCCGAACCCCACCTGGAGTGCTTCCGCTTGACCTCTCGCACCGCCACCACCGCGCCCTCCGCCATACCGGGTACCGTCGCGATCCGCTTCGGCATCGCCCTGCTCGCCGCGGTGGCCTTCGTTCTCTCCTACGACGCCCTGCGTCAGATGGCCGTCGCCATCCACATCCGCGGACTGCTCACCTACACCTTCCCCCTCGTGATCGACGGCTTCATCGCCATCGGCATCGGCGCCCAGCTCATGCTGCGCACCGCCCCGCTGCACTCCCGGCTGTACGTAGGGGCACTCGTCGGCCTGGCCACCGGGGTGAGCATCGGAGCCAACGCCGTACACGCCATCCGCCTCAACCAGCAGACCCGCCCAACCGGACTGCACCTGGACAACGCCACCGTCGGCGCCCTTTCCGCCCTCGCCCCACTCGCTCTGGCCGGCGCCGTCCACCTCTACCTCGTCATACGACGCCACCCCACACCTCACCCCCAGGAAGCCGACGCCACCGCACGCCACAACCCTGCCAACCGCAGCCACAACGACGTCCGCCCCACTGCCCCTACCGACGACAACTCCGATCAGCCGGAGCCGACGGATCTCGACGTGGCGCGGGGTTACGCCGAGGTGGCACAGGACGCCGCCGACGTGCCGAAGCACGCGCAGCCTTTCGCCGAGCCGGAAGGCCAGCAGCACCACACCGTGTCCGACGAACTCCTCGCCATCGCCCGAACCGCGCCGCTGGGACGCGGAGGCCGTGCCTCGCGCCGCCACATCGAAACGGCGATCCGCAGCAGGAGCCTCCCCCTCAGCAGGGCCGACGCAGAAACGATCAAGAACCTCCTGCAGGCCGAACTCGACGAGGCCGCCCTCCAGCGGAAGGACGCCCTCGACGAAGCCCCCGCTGTCGCCCTCTGAGCCCCTTCGGCCGCCCCATCGCTTGTCCCGCTCGACTCGCACCACTCGTCCCCGCGCAGGTCAGCGCGGGGACGGGTGGCCGCCCCGCAACGGGTCAACCCGGCATCACCATCCCGCCCACTTCACCCCTGACCAGGCAGCCAGTCACCAACACCCCACGGAGACCGCCTCATGCACCACCCGCACCACGAAGCCCCCACCACCCAGCAGGAGATGACCACCACCCCAGCCACCCGGCCAGCAAGGTATCCCGCTGGACCGTCCGCAGGCCGGCCCCACGGGGAAGCCTCCGCCCCGGGGGTGGCGGAGGAGCTCGGGCACCAGGGGGTGCCCGAGGGGGAACAGCCCGTGGGCCCCGCCGCTGCCGATGTGCCGCAGTTGCCGCGTGCTGCCGAAGCCGCCGCCCTGCACCGTGTCGCTCGACGTCGCAAGCCCGACCCGAACGGCCAGCGCAAGCAGCGGGTCGACGCCCGCTACAGCGTCGACGAGAAGACCGAGATCCTCGCCATGGCCCGGTCACTGAACATCGCCGGCGCCCACTACGTCGGCGCCGTCGTCATGGCCCACGTCCATGGCGACCTCGCCCTGCCCGGCCAGCGCACCCCGCTCGACGACTACATTGACGAACTGACCGCCCTCCGTGGCGAAGTCGCCAAGATCGGCCACAACATCAACCAGATCGCCAAGAAGCTCAACTCCGGAGGCCATCCACACCCTGTGGACACCGCACTCCTGACCCAGGCCGAGCGCACCCTGGACGCCGTCGGCGCCACAGTCCGCCACATCGCGGCAGCCTCGAACGAGGCCGTCTCCAAGAAGGCGGCCCGGTGATCGCGAAGATCAGCAACGGCAAGGAGACCGCGGGCCTGATCCGGTACCTGTTCGACACGAAGAAGGCCAAGGACCACACCGACCCGCACCTGGTCGCCTCGTGGGACGGCTTCGCCCCCGACCCCGGCCGCTCCGAGGACGCCGACGCCACCAGGAGGCTCCTCGTGGCCGACCTGGACCTGCACGTCAAGCAAGCCAGGCGACTGGGCCGCGCCCCCGAGCAGCACGTGTGGCACTGCTCCATCCGCGCTGCCGAGACCGACCGCCACCTCAACGACGACGAATGGGCCGACATCGCCCGCCGCATCGTCGCCGCCACCGGCATCGCACCCGACGGCGACCCGGACGGCTGCCGCTGGGTCGCCGTCCGCCACGCCCCCGACCACATCCACATCGCCGCCACCAAGGTCCGGGCGGACCTGCGCACCGCACGCCACTGGAACGACTACCACACCGCCGACCGCGAACTCGCCGCCATCGAGAAGGAATACGGCCTGCTCCAAGTGGTCCGCGGGGACCGCACCGCCGCCAAACGGCCCACCCGCGCCGAGCAGGAGAAGGCCCGCCGCGCCGGCCACGACAAGACCGCCCCTGAGCGGCTGCGCGCCACCGTGCGCACGGCCCTGGCCGCCGCCTCCAGCATGGAGGAGTTCGTGCACCTGCTCCGCCACATCGACGGCATCCTCGTCGAGATCGTGCACTTCCCCTCCGGCGACGTACGCGGCTACAAGGTCGCACTCGCAGACGACGCAGGCGGCCCGATCTGGTACTCCGGCTCCAAACTCGCTCCGGACCTGTCCTTCCCCAAGATCCAAGAACGCTTGGCGAACATCGAACCGCAGCGCGCCTACCAGCCGGGCCGGCGCAGGCCCAACCCCTGGCACCAGGCCAGCGCCGCGACCGAGCGCATCCCCCACCACCTCGCCCAGGGCGATGACGAAGCCGCCCAGGCCCACCTCGCTGTCTTCGGCGAGGCACTCGACGCCCTTCCCCTTCTCGCACCCCAGCACCTGCGCCCCCAACTCCGTGAGGCGGCGTCCGCGTTCGAGCGCGCCACCCGCTCCCGCATCCGGGCCGAACACCATCACGCCCGAGCACTGCGGGGCGCCGTACGCGCCATGCTCCGCGAGCCCGCTCCCAAGGACGGCGCCGCCCTGGCAATGTTTCTCGACGTCGCGATCCTCGTCGTCATCGCCGCCGCCCGATGGCACCAGCTCCGCCACCACGACCAGCAGGTCGGCGCCGCCCAGCAGACCCTGCTCCACCTCCAGGCCGCCTACGAACAGGCCGCAGCCGCACCCCTGGCCGTCCTCGCCCAGCACCGGCCGCCCCAGCAGGCCGTGGACCGGCACATCCGCCACCTGCACCACGCCGTGCCCGATCACGTGGAGCAAGTCATCGAAGACCCCGCCTTCGACGCTCTCACCGCTGCCCTCGCCGAAGCCGAAGCCGCAGGCCACGACCCGGAACAGCTCCTCCAGCAGGCCGCCGACCAGCGGGCCCTGGACGACGCCCGCCGCCCCGCACGGGTACTGACCTGGCGCGTCGAGCGCCTCAGCGCACGGCCGGCACCCAGCGCACAAGCCCGCGCAGCACAGGCCCACAGCCCAGCCTGGGCCGACAGCGCAGCACAGCGCCCCATCCCTCCGGCCCACGAAGCAGCCGCCGCCCCGGCCCCGCAACCGCCACGAGCACGGCGGCGCTGATCACGACCGCACCGACAGTCTGGGGGCGAGCAGCTCCAACCCTTCCTCCCAGCGGTAGCGGTCGGCCCCGCCGCCGGCCTTCGGCCGGTGCGGCTCGTACGAGCCAATCAGGACGCCCATCTCGCGCAGCCGCTCCAGACTCTGCCGGTATGCGGGGTGGGCGGCCTGGGCCGAGTTCAGGTACGGCAGCACAGCGATCGGGACGTCCATGGCGGGCGCTTCGCACAGGATGCCCAGCGCGAGATTGTCAGAGATCCCCGCCGCCCACTTGTTGACCGTGTTGAACGTGGCTGGGGCGACCGCGATCGCGTCCGCAGGCCGAGTCGGGCGCGGCTCCCCCGGCGACCGCCAGGCCGAGCGGATGGGGCGGCCGGTCTGGACCTCGACCGCCTCCGCGTCGAGGAAGCCGAGCCCTTGCGGGGTGGCGATGACCCCGACGTCCCAGTGCCGCTCCTGTGCCGCGGTGATCAGCCGACCGACGTCGGCGGCGACCCCGGCCGCGCAGACCACGATCTGAAGGAACGGCTTGTCGGGCTGATCACTCACGCGGGCACTCCCAGTTGGCGGCTGAAGTGGTGCAGCTCGGGCAGTGCCCGGCGGCGGTCGCGGGCTGCCATGTCGGCGACCAGTTCGCGTACGGCCGGGCGGCGCACGTCCTGCGCCGCGCAGCTCTCGGCGATGCGCAGGGCCTGGTAGCCGTCGGCGAGTCTGCCCTGCTGACTGTAGGCGCGCGCGGTCTCCACCCAGAGCGCGGCCCGGCGCTCAGGGACGGGAATGTGCCGCCGCATGAGCGGCCGTGCCGTTTCCAGGGCGATGCCCGCGTCGCCGAAGGAGACAGCCGCGCTGACCTCATGGAGGGCGACGTTGGTAGGGCTGAAGTTCGCCCATGCGTCCGGCCGGTCGAAGGCCACGTAGCGAGCTACCTCCTTGGCCTCGGTGAGGAAGTCCTGGGTGGTGTCGCGGTCGCCGTTTCTGCTGGCGGCGGTCGCCCCACGGAGCAGCAGCAGACCAACCGCTGCCAGGTACCGGGGCGAGCGCTGGTCGTAGGAGCCGGTGAGCTGGTCGGCGGTGTGGCGGATGATGCTCACGGCCTGGGCGGTGTGCTTCTCCCGCACGAGAACGTGAGCGTGCACGCGGACACTCGCGGCGAGGACGACAGGATCCCCGGACCGCTCCGCCTCGGCCATCGCTCGTCCGGCCGCAAGCCAGGCGTTGCCCTGATCGGCTCGCTTCAGCAACAGACTCACCGACGTCTGGTAGGCGGTCGCGAGCAACCCGGACGCCTCCGCCGAGCTGGACGAGCCGTCGGCAGCCTGGCGCAGGTCGGCGATCAGACCTGGCAGGGTCTGCTCAAGTTCGGTGTAGTCGCACGTGCAGAACATCCGGCGTACAGCTCGTGCCCGGTCCCGCAGCTCGTCGATCCCCAAGGCTTGCCCGGTGGCCGTAGGGCTCGTGCCTGGCAACAGGACCTGGATCAGATCGTGATGTGCTGCGGTCGACGAGGGCGGAGCTGCGAGCGCGGCGACGCTCGCGGCAAGGAAGGTACGGCGGTGCATGTCCTCGGTTCCGGGGTCGGCGGGGCTGGCGTCGGGGCCGGGCGCGAGGCCGAGACGGTGCGGCGGAATCTCCAGTACCTGCGCGATCTCGCGCAGCACGCGCACGTCCTCCGTGCCCCTGCCGCTCTCCAGGCGGCTCACCTTCGACTGGTGATACCCCAGTGCGGCGGCAACGTCCTTCTGCGAGCGCCGCTGTAACACGCGTGCCTGTCGGATCACTTCGCCGATCCGTCTCGCTTCACTCTGTGCATCGGCCATCTGTGCCACGGCCCCTCCTGCCGTCGCCGATCCTGCCTGCTCAACCGAGCGTAACCGAGCGGCGATTGACCGCGATGCAGCTCCTGCATAAGTGATGCAGCCCCGGCACACAGCGTGGCCCCGCCTGCCTCCGGAGCGGTTGCGTGGAGTGGCCGCACCGATCCAGGAGGGCCGCTCATGGAAGCGCATCAGATCCGTATCCCCGTCTCCAGCACACCCGCTGCTGCCGCATCCGCGCGGCAGCAGCTCGCGGCCGGGATACGAGGTTGGGGCCTCGGCGATCCTGAGCTCCTGGACACGGCGGAGCTGGTGGCCGGAGAGCTGATCACGAATGCGGTGCGGCACGCGGGCGACGGTCCGATTGCGGCCGGCGCCCGCCTGCACGACGACGCTCTGCTGATTGAGGTGACCGACGCCAGCGCCGACGTCCCGCGGGCCGGCCTGCCGGATGCGGACGACGAGGGCGGCCGGGGTCTGTTCCTCGTCGCGGCGCTCGCGGATCGACACGGATTCGACCCGACGCCGTCCGGCAAGCGCTGCTGGGCCGAGTTCAAGGTCAGCGCACCACTCCTGCCCGCACCGTCCCTTCCCCTGCAGAGGAGTTGACTGTTGACAGCCGTACGGATTCCTCCGGTCGCCGCCGAAGTGGTCGCCGTCCGACCCAGTAGCCCGCTTGCCGGATCCGTCACCGTCGACGGGTCCAAGAACGCGGCTCTGCCCCTGTTGGCCACCGCGGCGGCCCTGCACCGCCCGGTGCATCTGGGCAACGTTCCGGCGAACACAGATGTCGAGACGATGCTCACGCTGCTCCAGCAGGCCGGCTGGCACACAGCCCGCCCGGTCCGCGATGCGCACCCCACGGTGCTCCTGCCGAGCGACAAGCCCCAGTCGGGTCCCGATCCGGAGGTCGCCGCCCGCATTCGGGCCTCGTACTACCTCGTACCGGCTCTGCTGGGCGCGTACGGGCGAGCCAGCCTGCCGTGGCCGGGCGGCTGCCGGATCGGTGAGCGCGGGATGGAGCAGCACTTCAAGGTCTACGAGAACTTCGGTGACCGTACGACCGTCGATGATCATGGCTACCTCGTGGAGGCAGGCGCAGGCCGGACCGGGACGGTGTCCTTGGCGCTGCCCTTCCGGTCCCGTGGGGCAACCGTCGCGGCCCTCCTACGCGCCGTCGTAGCAGGGCGACCTCTGCGGCTGGGCCAGCCCAACCTCTCGCCCGAAGTGCTCAGCGTCGTCGAGGCGTTGCAGACGGCCGGATGGGAGTGCCGGGTCAGCGAGCCCGTCCTGGCGCTCGCCCCGCCCACGTCCGTGTCCGGGGAACCCCTCGCCTGGGCGGTGCCCGGGGACAAGGTCGAAGCCGGAACACTGGCGTGCGCAGTTGCTGCGACCGGCGGTGCCGCGAGCATCCTCGGCGTGCGCAGCGACGACGTTGCACCCCTGGTCACGGCACTGCGATGGCTAGGCATCTCCGCCGACATCGAGGGCGACGCCCTCACCATCCAGGCCCACAACGCCGAGCCGACCGGCCGGCCGCTGCGTGCCATCGCCTCCCTCGCCCCCGGTGGCCTGGATGCCGACTTCGAACCATCGCTGATGGCCCTGGCCCTCATCCTGCCCGGCACCCACCTGTTCGCCGATGCCATCAATCCCGGCCGCCACAGCAACCTCCTGCCTCAACTGGCCTGCCTGGGAGCCGAGATCCAGGAACTCTCCCCCACCGAGTGCCGCCTCACCGGTCCGCAGCGACTGACCGGCGCCGGAGTGGAGGCCACCGACATCCGCACGGGCTCCGCTCTGCTCATCGCCGGTCTCACCGCTCACGGTGTCACCACCCTCGGCGGCCTCGAACAGCTCCGTCGCGGCCACGCCGACCTGCCCACCAAGCTGCACGCCCTGGGTGCCGACATCTGCGAGGTCACCCCGTGAGCCGGCGACTCCGGCGGATCACCGCCACGACCGACGTCCACTCGTCCTTCGACGCAGCCACGCCGATGCTCACCTTCCTCCACTCCGCCAGGCCCGAGAGCCTGATCGTGGACTGCGGTGACTTCTTCGAAGGCACCGGCTATTACCGCTTCGGCAAGGGCCAGATCGAACGCGATGTCCTCACCAGCCTGTACGACCTGCTGGTCCCGGGAAATCATGGCTGGCCGCACTACTTCGAGCCGGGACTGCACGAGATGACCGTGTGCGCGAACTCGGTCGACGACAGCGGTGAGCCCCTCTTCAACCGCGTACGTATCAAACGCATCGGCGGCCGTCGAGTCGCCGTCACCGGGGTGATCGGCGCACAGGCGTTCAACGCCATCCCAGCCGACCAGCGCACGGGCCACCGCGTCACCGATCCGGTCCAGGCTCTGCGCGAAGTGATGCTGGAACGCCATCACCACACCGACGCCTGGATGGTGCTGTCCCACTCCGGCTTCGAGGAGGACCTGAGACTGGCCGTCTCCTGCCCGTTCGCAGACGTCATCTTCTCCGGGCACTGCCACAGCGACAGCTACGGGCCCGTACATGTCGGCGACACGCTCGTGGTCAAGGGACGCGAACTCGGCGCCGGATACGCCGTCGCCGAACCGCTCGGTGCCGACTGGGCCGCACGCACCGCCACGTTCCCCGACAGCAGCAGGCTTCCGGACGAACTCGGCCGTCTCAAGGAGCAGATCGCTGTCGTCGGCCGGATGCTCGCTGCCAGCCTCGGCACCGTGAACGCTCCCTACCGGGGAACGGAGCTGGACCGTCACCGCCTTCTTCAGGAGATCGCCCTCCGACTACACAGCGGGCTGGGCGCCGGCGCGGTCGTCCTCAACGAAACCGCTCTGCGGCCCGTCCGCCTTGGCGACCAGCTCACGCTCGGGGACCTGCTGGCCATCGAGCCGTTCGACAACCAACTCGTCCACGCCTTTCTCCCAGGCCCGTACCCGGAGGACCCGGACAGCCTGCTGGTGCACCTGGCCGAGCAGGTCGGTCCCCTGGCCATCGCTCCCCGGCCGTTACTGGAAGGGACTCGGTCAGTGCTGACCACCGACTACCTCGCCGACACCTACCTCGGCGGACGCACCCACCGGGCCGGACTCCGGCTCGGCCAGGCCATCCGCCGCACCATCGCCACCCCGCTGACTGAAGAGAAGGGAGAGGCCACTCGATGATCCTCACAGGCCCCGAGATCACCGCAGCCGCCCACGACGGACGCTTAACGATCGCGCCCTTCGAAGCGGAGCAGGTCAACCCCAACAGCTACAACGTCCGCCTCGGCCCCACCTTGCTGACGTACACCTCAGCGGTCATCGACGCCCATCAGCCCAATCCCACGACGGCGATCCAGATCGGCAAGCACGGGTACGTGCTCCAGCCCGGCGAGCTCTACCTCGGCCACACCTTCGAACAGGTGGGCTCCGACATCTTCGTACCCCTCCTGTTCGGCCGCTCCTCGGTCGGCCGACTCGGGCTGTTCGTCGAGATCACGGCCCCGATCGGCGACATCGGCTTCCACGGGCAGTGGACGCTGATGCTCACACCGGTCAGGCCCCTGCGGGTGTACGCGGGCATGAAGATCGGCCAGATCATGTTCTTCGTCTCCACCGGCGACATCGATCTCTACCGCGGCAAGTACCAAGCTGCCGCAGGCCCCCAGCCTTCCCGCTACTGGCGAGACGTGGCCAGCATCCGGGCGGTCGCCTCATGATCCTCACCGGCCCTGCGATTGCCGCCGCCATCTGGGCGGGCGAGATCACCATCGACCCGTACGACCCTGCCCGCCTCTCCCCGAATGCCTACGACTGGCGACTCGGCGACACGATCCGCATCTGTGACGGCGACTTGGACGCAGCCGCCCCCACCTCGTTCACCGAGCTGACCATCCCCTCCTCCGGCCTGGTGCTGAAGCCCGGGGTGCTCTACCTCGGCGTCACGCTGGAAAGGACCGGCTCGGAGACGTACGCGCAGATGCTCAACGGCGACCGCACCATCGGCGCGCTCGGCATCTGGGTCCACGTCTCCGCCCCGCTCGGCCACCAGGGCCACGCCATCCGCTGGACCCTGGAGATCCGCGCCACCAGGCCCGCCCGCATCTATCCGGCCATGACCTTCGGCAAGCTCGTCTTCCTCACCGCCTTCGGCACCCCGGCCAGTTACCAGCAGCAGCGCGCCAAGTACGCCGTCACGGACGGCATCGACATCTCCCGCCTGTACGAAGAGATCACCCAAGGAGCGCTGTGAGCCCTCTCGTGCACCCGGCCCCCGGCCCGCTGGCCGCCACCTGCCTGGACCTGCCCGCCGGAAGCCCTGGCGGCAGCGTCGAACTCTTCCTTGACCTCTACACCGGCGACAAGCCCCTCATCCCCGCGCGGGCCTTCATGCTTGCTCCGGCCGGTACCAACCCCCGCCCACCAGCTGGGCTCGACCTGCTCCCCGTGGCCGGTAAGTGCCTGGAAGGACCGGGCTTCGGTCGCTACGTCACCGCACTCCGCAAGGCCCTCGCGAGCGCGATCGACCCAACCCAGATCGGTGTCCTGCACCTGCAACACCTCACCTTCGGCGCCACTCCTGCCCTCATCCGGGCACTGCCAGCACACCCCCGCATCGCTCTGGTCCACGGCACGGACCTGATCTTCGCCGAGGCCCACCGCGACCAGCTCCAAGTCCTGCGTGAAACCGTCAGGGCCGCCGACGCCATCGTGGTGCCCACCGACGCTATGGCCGACCACCTCCTCAAACTCGCCCCGCTAACCGACCGCCGAAAACTCACCCACATCCCCTGGGGCATCCCCGACCACCTGCTCACCGACCCGCCGACCCGGGACGCCCGAACCTCGACGAGTCACCTACGACTGCTGTACGCAGGACGGCTGACTGCCGAGAAGGGCGCCGAGGCCCTGGTCAGGAGCCTGGCCCCCGTCCAAGGTGTCGAGCTGAGCGTTGCCGCGCCCCGAGCACAGTTCCACGCACTCGCCCCGCTGCTGCGGCGGGCACGCGTAAGGGCTCGCTACCTCGGCTGGCTCCGCCGCCCACAGCTGTGGAAAACATTCACCCAACACGACGTGCTGGTCATGCCGTCGACCACCCTGGAAGCCATGGGCCTGGTCGCGCTGGAAGCCCAAGCCTGCGGGCTGCCCGTCCTCTACCAGCCCGTGCCCGGCCTCAGCGAAGCCCTCGCCGCTTCCGGCGTAGCCACCGACTTCACCCACTCCGCCGCCCTCGCCCGCGACCTGGACCGGCTGCGAACCGCCCCCGGACTGCTGCCGGCCCTACGGCAGGCGGGCTATGCCAACGCCGCCCGCTACCCGCTCTCGGCGACCGCCCAGGCCCTGACCGACCTCAGTCGCCAGCTCGCCTGAACAGGGCGAGCGTCACCGCCAGCGACAGCCCGACAAGATGAGCGCACGTGCCGCGGCCGATGCCCGACACGCCTTTGCCCACCTGTCCTACGCACCTCACCTCACTACGCTGGCCCGGGATGCCCACGGCGAACAGGGAGACCATGACGTACCGCACCGACCACATCGAACAGCTGCTGAGCGAAGGTGTCCGCGACAAGGTCTACCCGGGCGCTGTGTGGGCCGTGGGCGACACCACCGGTATCCGCGTTCAGGGCACAACCGGTGTCCTCGACCCTGATGAGCCACACGTACCGATGCGGTCGGACACCGTCTTCGACGCCGCCAGCCTCACCAAGATCCTCGCCGTCTGGTCCTCCATCGGAGCCCTGTGGGAGGAGGGAAAGCTCGAACTCGACGTCCCCCTCGACACCTTCTGGCCGGAGGTCGACGGCCACCCGCTAGGGGCTGTGACGGCCCGCCACCTGCTGACCCACAGTGCCGGCGTCCCCCTGCGGGCCCAGCTGAAGAACCTTTACGGCACCGATCCGCAGGACGTCCGCGACGGCGTTCTGCACGAGGCCCTCCACCGTCGGCCCGGCGAGGCCGTCGAGTACACCGACCGCGCAGCCCTCATCCTCGGGTACCTCGCCGAGTACCTCTCCGGACAGCGCCTCGACGAGTTCGCCACGTCGCGGACATGGCAGCCGCTGGGCATGGATTCCACCCTCTTCGGGCCGCTGCCCCCCGATCTGGCCGCCCGCTGCGCGCCGACCGAGTTGGACCAGGACACCGACACCCACCTCAAGGGTGTCGCCCACGACTTCTCCGCCCGGCTTCTGGGCGGAGTGTGCGGCATCGCCGGCGCCTTCACCGTCCTCGGTGACGTCGCTGTCTTCCTCCGGTACATGCTGGACACCGTTGCTGCCACCACCAGCCGTGCGGGATTCGGCTCCGCCTGGACCGCGGAATCGCTGACCGTTCAGACCGGCGCACTCGAGCCTGTGCGCGGCCTGTTCTGGCACCCCGCTCCGGGGACCAGCCTCTCCGACGACATCTGGGTCCACTACGGGTTCACCGGCACCGGCATGTGGATCTCGCCCCGGCAGCACCGATGGGCGGTACTGCTGACCAACAAGCTCTACTACACCCGCGACCGCCAGCCTCTGGCCGACGTCCGCAACGCCTTCCGCGGCATGGCATTTCACTGACGCCCATGGACGTCTGGGCACAGGCGACAACCAGGTCCGATGTCACTGTCAGTGGCCGCCCTTAACTTAGGGAGCGTGAAACCGTGCCCGGCCAGGTGATGGGGGTGGACATGACATCGTCAACTGTGGCTGGCAGTAAGGCGCTTGAGGCCCTATTTCCACATTCCCCCTCCACCTCTATCCTCGCGATCAAGCGTCGAGGAGGGGGCCGCGTGGCGGGTGGGGCGACAAGCTGGCAGAAGGAACAGATCAGCCGTGCATACGTTCATGCCATCGCTTCCCAAGGCGGCTACACCGTAGGCGATTGGAACGTCGACAAGGACGGAGTGGACGTCACACTCCGGGATCGCGGTCTGATGGTCGACATTCAACTCAAGTGCACCGAGAGCCCCCGCACTGTCCGGGGCGGGTACAGCTTCGACCTGGACATCGATACGTACAACAAGCTGCGCAGCACGGAGCGCTCGGCGCCCGGCCATCTGGTCCTCCTGGTAGTCCCACCCAACCTGGAGTTATGGGTCACCCAGCATCAGGATTCGGTCGTACTGGCCTGCCATGGGTACTGGGCATGCCTGCACGGTCGGGAGGCGGCGAACAGCAGCGCCACTACAGCGATCAGCCTGCCGCAGGAACAGCAGTTGACGGCGAAGTCCATGCGCTCCATGTTCGACATGGCGCGGAGCATTCTCCTGTCCGGCAGCACGGCGGTGAATTGACATGGCCACCGACGAACTCCCCTTCGGGCCTGACGAGATCCGGAGCTACCTCAAGGTCACTGGCTGGTCCACGGTCTCCGGCAGCGACGTGGCGGAGCTCTGGCGCCTGCCAGGACCGACTGAGGAAGTCGTGCTCGTACCCATGAAGCCGGGCGCTCCGGACTTCACCAAACGAGCGCGCATCCTCGTGGCAGACCTGGCGCGCATCAGCTCCGAGGACACACGGACGGTTCAGGACTCCATCGCGTCCGTGTTCCACGATGTCACGGACCTCAGGGCCTCCCACCCATCCCTGCGAGATGGCTCCATCCCACTGGACGCCGGATTCGAGCTGTTCCAGTCCGCCAAGCGACTCCGGGTGGCCTCAGCCGCATCCACGATCCGCCGCCAAGGCCACTTCCGTAACTTCCCCACCCGAGCCCGGGAACAAGCCCGCGATGTACGGCTCGGACAGACCCGTAAGGGCTCGTACATCGTGCCCATCATCAGCCAGGCCCGCTCACCTCTGGACGTGTACGAGCGAGGACAGAACCAGATCGACATCGAGGTCGAGGAAACACTCTTCGATCGGCGGGTCACCGCCACCATGTCGCGAGCGCTAGGCGTACTGGAGGAGATGGCGGGCACCGACAGGGTCCCCACCCCCAGTGAGATCACCGACTCCATTGGGGAGGGCGTCTCCTACGAGTTGTGCCAAGCGCTGTCGAAGGTCGTGAACAGCGAGGCAGTCGACAGCCTGGACATCACGTTCAACTGGTCTCGGGTGGCGGCGGCACCGGCCGGCACTCCCCTTGAGGTCGAATTCAACCGCGAGGCCATCGCCATCGTGGAAAGGGTGTCCGACCAGCTCAAGACAAGCGTCTACAGCCGCGAGCATGTGATCTACGGTCTGGTGACAGACCTCAGGCGGCACCCAGACGACGAAACGGGGAAGGTGGGCGTCCAGGCCCTCCTCCAACGACGCAGCCGCACCATCTGGATGGATCTTCCAGACGCCGATTACCACACAGCAGTCCGTTGCCACGACACCGGCACCGCAGTCCGCGTGCGCGGCGTGCTGACGAGCCCGCCCGGAGGCACCGCCACAATGATGGTCGTCGACTTCGGTCCTGATCCGTCCCTCGGCCAGTGAGACTCAATGCGACGCTCAACTCAGGACAGGTCGGCGACTCCATCAGCCCCGGAGCGGTTCACTGCCACGTGCCGGATGCGACCTGCACACCCTGCCTGAATGCGGGCTTGCCAGGCTGCCCTCAAAGGAGCATAGATTGGCTCCAGTTGATCGTCAGGGGGAGCGGTGGCAGGGCGGGACCTTCGAACGCTGTTCAGCTCGAACGACCGGAGCATCGCCGCCAGTGAGGCGTTCACGAACCGGCAGGCACAGTGGCAAGCGGTGACCGCCGGCCTCGCTGCGCACATACGGCACATGACCCGTGCGGACTTCGACGTGGAGGACCTGGAGGCTCCCCGCCGCAACATCCTGGTGTTCCACGGTGTGGGCGGTATCGGCAAGTCCACGCTCTCCCGCAAGATCGAGGCGTCGCTCGCCGGCAGCGAGCACCGCCCTGTGCAATGGGAATCGCCGTCCCACCCCGAGGAGCGGACTCTGCCGGTCCGCATCGACCTCGCGCGCGCCGCGGCCATGGACTTCGAACGCGTCATCCTCACCATCCGACTTGCCGTCGCCGCGCTCGGCCGGCCGATGCCCGCCTTCGACCTCGCCCTGCGCCGCTACTGGGAGCACAACCACCCGGGCGAACCGATCGAGGACTACCTGCGCCGGGGCGGGCTGCTGAGCCGCTTCAGCGCCGCTGCCGCCCTGCCGCAGCAGATGCAGTCGGCCCTCAGCGACGTGGCCCAGGCGCTGCTCCTGCCCGGCACCGTCGGGGGCGCACTCGGCCATGGGGCCGGCGCGCTCATCAAGGCGTTACGCGAGCGGCGCCAGTCCGTACGCGCCCTCACCGGCTGCTCGCGCCTGGCCGACCTCCTGGAAGCCGAGCCCGACCTGGACGCCCTCAGCTTCTACCCGCACTTGCTCGCCTGGGACCTGGCCCAACTTCCGGCCGACAAGAGCGCGCTACCCGTGATCCTGCTGGACACCTTCGAGGACACCGGCGACCGCACCCACCGCGACTTCGAGCGCCTACTCCAACGCATCGTGTGGCTGATGCCCAACGTGTTCTTCGTCGTCACCGGACGCAACCGCCTTCAGTGGGCGGAGACGAGCCTGGAAGGGCAACTCGACTGGACCGGGCCGAACACTTGGCCCAGCCTCGTCTCCGACGCAGCAAATAGCGGGTCAGGTGTATCCGGCCGCCAGATCCTGATCGGCGACTTCTCCCCTGAAGACTGCGAGGACTATCTGGCCCGCAGGCTCAGCCGCGACGGGCAGCCGCTGATCGACGAACCGGTCCGCCGGATCATCGCCGAGCGCTCCCACGGGCTGCCCCTGTACCTGGACCTGTCGGTCATGCGTTACCTGGAACTTCGACGCGGCGGCACGCAGCCACAGGTCACCGACTTCGACCACGACTTCCCCGCACTGATCGCCCGTACCCTCAGCGACCTGACCGCCGAGGAACGCGACGTACTCCGCTCGGTCAGCCTGCTCGACGCGTTCTCCGTTCCTCTGGCCACCCAGGTCGCCGGCATGAACCACGACGCGCCCGCCCTACGCTTGACCGAGCGCCCCTTCATCCGGGAGTCCCCCTCCGGTGTGTGGCCCTTCCATGTCCACGACCTGATCCGCGCCGCTATTCGCAACGCGGACGACGGCAGTGACGACCGCTGGTCTGAGCAGGACTGGCAGCGCGCGGCCCAGCGCGCCTTCGGTGCCCTGGAATCGCAGTGGCGCCAGGACCTGCGACGTGACCGCGCCGTGCTGGTCGGCTGTCTCCAGCAAGGGCTGCTCCTTGCACGGGACTTCCGTCTCGATCTCGGCTGGCTCGCCGATGCCGCATTCCAGTACGTAGGGGACTCCGTCTGGGAACCGCTGGCACTTCCCGCAGCCGATGCCAGGTCGTCGGACGGCCTGCAGACCGCGGCGGACGCCCTGGTGGAAACACTCAGCGCCATCGCCAGGCGCCAGCACGAACACCGTGAACGCACAGCCGGTCGACTCTCCGCCGTCCTTGCATCGCAACTGCTCCCGGATGACCTGGTCGAACTGGCCACGTACTACCTGGCGAAGGCCCAGCGGGACCTCGGCCTGACCCATGATTCGCGGCGAGGCATGCAGCGTGTCGCCTCCGCCGACGGTCGGCTCGCTTCCGCCGCTCGACGGGGCCTGGCACACCTGAGCCGACTGTCCGGAGATTTCCCTGCGGCGGTGGAAGCCGCTGGGAGGCTGGGCTGGGAAGGGCGGCACCATCGGGTGCTGGGAGACGTGTGGTGGGTGCAGGGAGACATGGAGCGGGCGACCGCCGCCTACCTGGCAGCCAGGAGCGAGGCCGAAGAACACGGTGCGGCCGGCGAGACCGCCATGGTCCAGGCGCATCTCGCCTTCGCCGTCTCCTTCGCCGACCCGCTCCGCGCCGACGATGAACTCGACCTGGCGGACCGGCTGCTGTCGCGCCTCAGCCTGCGCTCCAGCGAGATGACCGCTCGCATCGCCGCACTCGTACGCGACGCCGGGTTCGACGCAGACCTGCCCGACCGGGCGGCCGTCCTGCTCGCCGAAATCGGCGTCTCCGGCATTTCCTACGCCGCGGCGAAACTGCAACTGGCCCTGTGCTTCCACCACGCCGTCCTCGACAACCAGGACGACCTCACCACCGCGACCACCCGTCTGCGCGAACTCACGCAGAGCGGCGACTACGCCTACTACGTCGAGATCGCGCACTTCATGGCCGGCCTTCCGTTCCCCGAGCACACCGCGCGAGCACGGTGGATCGACGGAGAACGACAGACTCGCGAACGATGGCGGCACCTGGTTGAGAACCGTCGCAGTCGCCTCGGCACGACTCGTTAGGCCGCAACGGGCAACGTCGCACGAAGCCAGTGACCCCACGATGTCCGGGCGCCATCTGGGAGTCGACCCGCTCCCCATGCCCCCTCGAAACCACCGCACCCCAACGCCACTACGATCGCCGGTCATGGACTGGCTGGAGCGTGCCGCGAAGCTGAGGCAGTGGAGCAGAAGCGGGACCCGCGCTCCGCACAAGCCGCTGCTGTTCCTGTACGCGCTCGGGCGTTTCCAGCGGGACGCCGACGGTGAACTGCGGTACAGCGCGGTGGAGGACGACCTCAGACGGCTGCTGGCCGAGTACGGTCCGCCCAACAGAACGACGCCCGCCTACCCGTTCCACCATCTGGTGAGCGATGGCGTGTGGGAGGTGCGCACCGATCGCGGACCGGGCAGCCCCGGCAGTGGCGTGCGGGAGCTGCGGGAGATCGGAGCCGCAGGGCGGCTGACGCCGGAACTACGGGCGGCGCTGCGGCGCGAGCCGTCGTTGCTCGGCCGGATGGCACGGGTCCTGCTCGACCTGAACTTCCCTCCCTCGCTCCACGGCGATCTCTGCGAAGCCGTCGGCCTGGAGCTGGAGCCGACGGAGAGCGAACAGTTCTCGGCCGTGCGCGGGCGGCGGGATCCCCGGATGCGGGAGCAGGTCCTGACGGCATACGAGTACCAGTGCGCCTTCTGCGGCTACGACGGCAGGATCGGCGCGGTGCCGGTCGGGCTGGAGGCCGCGCATGTGCGCTGGTGGGCGTTCGACGGCCCTGACGACGTCGACAACGGCCTGTGCCTGTGCTCGCTGCACCACAAGCTCTTCGACAAGGGCGTCCTCGGCATCGGTGACAGTCACCGCATCCTGGTCTCGCAGCGCTTCGTCGGCCACAGCCCCGCCGCCCGCGAGCACGTCATAGCGCTCGCCGGCCGCCCGCTCATCGGACCTCAACCGGGTGCCAGTCCCGTCGCGGCGGTCCACCGCTCCTGGCACACCAGCCAGGTCTTCCACGGCAGCCCACGCCCCGCCCCGGCCGCCTGATCGCCGAGCGCCTATCACGTGACCCGCTGGTAAGGAGTGCGATACCGGGAGTATGGTCTCTCGTATGGCGACGAAAAAGGTAACCGTGACGATTCCCGAGGATCTCCTGGACGAGATCCGCGCGGACGCGGCAGAGCGGGGCCTGTCGGCGTATGTCGCCGAAGCGCTGCGCTTCAAGCGTGACCGGGACCGGCTCCTGGAACTGGTCGACTGGCTGCAGGAAGAGCACGGCCCCATCACCGAGGACGAGCATGCGGCAGCGCTCGTCGAGCTGGACGAACTCGACGCCGAACACGAGCGGCGTCGAACCGCCGGAAAGCACAACGCCGGAGAGGCTGCGTGAAGAAGCGAGCCGCCGAGCACGGACAGCGACCCCTCCGCGTCTTCGTACTGGACTGTGAAGCCCTGTCCCTTGCGGTACGCGGCGACCGGAAGATGATCGCCTGGCTCGACCTCGCGGCACGCGGGGAGGCCGAAGTGGTGACGTCCCCGATGACACTGGTCGAGGCGTACGACGGCAGAACGACCGAGCAGCGCTGGGACTGGGTACTGTCCCGGCTCCAGGTCGTCGACATCGGGAAGGACGAGGCCCGCCAGGCGCGTCGCCTCCTGGCCGACGCCAAGTTGCACGGCCACAAGTACGCGATCGACGCCGTGCTCGCCGTCATCGCGCGACAGCAGAAGGGACAGGTCACCGTCTTCACATCGGATGTCGACGACCTGGAGAAGCTGGTCCCGGACACGATCGTCGTCAAGAAGGTCTGACCCGACCCGCGCCCCTCCAGCGCCCGCACCCACGCTGGTGAGCACCCGCGATGCCATCGCGTACTTCGTCCGGACCACATCGGCAGTCTCCGACGCCAGGCAGCGGACGGCGAATAGAGCGGCCGACTCGACTTCCTGGCACCGGTGGGCCGGTGGATTGCCTTCGGATCGCAGGGCTGACTCTCCAGCACCATCCAGGCAGCAGCACCCTTGGGAGCCATCTGGGAGCCGCCCTGCTCCCGATACCCCCTCCACACCACCCGAGACCAACCGGGACCACCCACCTGACCTGCACAAACGCAATCCAGGCAGGAAAGATCATTAACCGATCCTCATTCGGGACGAAGAGGTCGTGGGTTCAAATCCCGCCACCCCGACAGTGAAACACCAGGTCAGGCCCTGGGAGTAAATTTACTCCCAGGGCCTGATTCGTTGTGAGTGGCTATCTGCGTGACTAACGTTTCCCGCGCGCCTACGACCGCCGGTCTTGAGTGCCGAAGATGCCGTCCATGACCACGGCACCGGTATGAATCACGGGGCGGATCTGCTTCCGGTAGACCTCCTCGGTCACGGCCGTACCGGAGTGGCTGACGAGCCGGGAGATCTCCTCCAGTGGGAGGCCCCGGTCGGAGAGCAGGAACACGAAGCTGTGCCGGAGCTCCCGAGGCGTCCACTCGTCGGCATCGATCCCGTCGACGTCCTTGAGCGCCTGGCGGAAGGCGCGGCGGACGTTGGCAGCGTCGAGCGGCTTACCCACGGCCGACGAGAAGACCAACCCATGTTCCTCCCACTTCTCGTCAGCGGCGAGGCGGTCCCAGCCCTGATCTTCGAATTGCTGCCAGAGGGCTTCGACGCAGCGCGCCGGCAGAGCGAGGGTGCGCCGGGACTTCCGGGTCTTGGTGTCCCCGCTCTTCCGGACCGAGCGCCAGACAGCGATGTGGGGAGGCTGCGGCGGGTCCATTTCGGGACGACCGAGGTTGGCCGTGGCGATCCAACGCTGTCTCTTCTCG
Source organism: Streptomyces sp. NPDC051677 (assembly GCF_044453465.1). Classification (NCBI taxonomy): domain Bacteria; kingdom Bacillati; phylum Actinomycetota; class Actinomycetes; order Kitasatosporales; family Streptomycetaceae; genus Streptomyces; species Streptomyces sp. NPDC051677. Next base: position 452 of record NZ_JBITCT010000077.1, on the reverse strand, counting down.
TCCCAGTGCAGGCCACCGTCGCCACGGCTACGACGCTTGGTCATCAGGCCGCGTCTCCCATCTGGTGCCGGATGAAGGCGCGTACGGCGTCATCGGGGATGCGGCGGCAACCGGAACCGGCCTCTCCAACGCCGAAGCCTGGCTCGCCGCGCCGAGAGCCCTGGACTGTGCCCATCACGCACACCAGGCGCCCGACAAGCTGGGAAGCCGGGTCTTGTGTCCGCAGAGGCCGGGTGTGAGTAAGCAGGTGTGTTGACTTGGGCCGCCCCCGCGGGCACGGGGAGCCAGAGGGCGTCTATGCGAGGTGGATCGCCTGCGCCATCATGATCTGGATGGACGCTCGGTTTCTTGGGGCATGGAGCAATGCTCAGGACTTGTGGATCAGCTCCTCTGGAGGACGCGCGAGGGGCGTACCTTCCCGAGTGAGTGATCGTCAAGTCACCGAGTAGGCC
>NZ_JBITCT010000076.1:0-33150 GCF_044453465.1 Streptomyces sp. NPDC051677 | reverse complement strand
TCGGCTGGAAGACCCCCGCCGAAGTCTTCGAAGAACAACTACGCTCACTTCAACAACCCGGTGTTGCATCGACCGGTTGAACTCGCCCAGTACACCAGCCGGGCCTTCGCCGACGCCTGCCGCCAGGCCGGCGTCCGCCAGTCCATGAGCGCGATCGGCAGCTCGGCGGACAATGCGCTCGCCGAATCGTTCAACGCAACGTTCAAACGCGAGACGCTCCAGGGCCGCAGGACCTGGTCCAGTGAACGTGAGGCCCGTCTGGACGCGTTCCGCTGGCTCAATCGCTACAACACCCGACGCCGTCACTCCCACCTCGGACAACGCAGTCCCATCGCCTACGAGACGGCACTCGACACAACATCAACTACCCTGGCCCAAGCCGCATAGCCCGTGTCCAAGATTCCGGGTCAAGGCCCGTGGGAGTACTTGCCCCAGGAGCTGGGCTTCGGTTCGGGCATGACCTGCCGGCGGCGTCTGGCCGCCTGGAACGAGGCCGGCGTCTGGGGCCAGCTGCATGTGCCGCTGCTGGAAGAGCTGCGGTCGAAGGACAAGCTGGACTGGTCGCGGGCGGTGATCGACTCCTCCCACGTCAGAGCTGCCCGCAGGGGCCCACCGCAGGCCTTGGCCGGCCAACCGGCATGAAGAACAAGCACCGTGCACGGGAGCACCCCGTCGGGAAACAGGACAAACCAAACCTCGCGGCAGCCAGCACAAGCAGCACAGCTGCATAAACGCCAAGCTAAGACGGGACACCAGAACAGAGCAACCGAACCCCTGAAGATCACTGCTCCGTCACACTCTGGTGCCGATCGTGCCCGGCACTGCGGTGGCAGGGTCGCTCGGGCGCAGCACCTGGCCGGACATCAGATGTTCGATCAGGGCCAGCAACAGGTCACGGCTCGTCGGGCGCTGCCGGAGGTCGCCTACGAAAATGGGTGTGTGCGGGGCGAGGTCGAGTGCCTCGCGGACCTCCGCCACGGTCCGATCCTGGTGCCCATCGAAGCAGTTGACGCCTACGACGAACGGAATGTGCCGGGCTTCGAAGAAGTCGATCGACGCGAAACTGGTCTCCAGCCTCCGGGTGTCCACGATGACGACGGCGCCGAGGGCCCCGTGAACCAAGTCGTTCCACATGAACCAGAAACGCTCCTGGCCGGGCGTACCGAAGAGGTACACCACCAGCGAGGTGCTCACGGTGATCCGGCCGAAGTCCAGCGCCACTGTCGTGGTGGCCTTCCGGCTCACTCCGTTGATGTCGTCCACGCCGACACCCACTAGGGTCAGGTGCTCCTCGGTGCTCAGCGGCGCTACCTCGCTGACGGCCCTCACCATAGTGGTCTTGCCCACACCGAACCCACCCGCGATCAGTATCTTCACCGCCGTTGGCGGCTGGGCCAGAGCTGAGTATGGATCCCGCCTCCCTACCTGATCGTCAAAGTCGGAGGAGGCCATCTCTCACCGCCTTAAGGAGTGTCATGTCAGGTTCTTGCCCTGCCTCGACCACCACCGGTGGCCGGGCCGTCACTCTGCCGAGCGATATCAGATCGCACAGGAGGATCTTGGTAACCGCTACAGGCAGATTGAGCTCGGCGGCAACCTCGGCGAGCGCAACAGGCGTGCGGCATTGCCTGAGGATCGTCCTGTGCTCGGGCTGCAGCCCACGTCCCGTCGACGCTTCATGTAAGGCAGCCACTGTCGCGATCACGGTGATGAGGGTGAGGTCGTCTCGTGCCGAATTCGTGCGCCCCTGGGTGATCGTATATGGCCTGACAAAGCTCTGCTCCGCATACTCATCATCCGGTGACACGTCCGCCCAGTGGTTCACCCACGGTCTCCCCCGCCCTCGGCTTCACTCGAGAAGGGCAATGCCCAAGATTGAGCAGGCTCCTGCACGACGCGTGCCTCGGCGCCTAACCGTTGTCCGACCTGCTGCACCAGGGTGTGCATCGCCACGGACAGCACCTCACCGTCCGTCTCCTGACCCGCGACCACTGCAAGGTGAGTTTCCCGGCCGGCGGAACTGACGAAAAGCCAGAGGCTGTCGAGCTCGATGATGACCTGATGAACCGTTCCGCCGCCGAAGACCTCGCCAAAGCCACGGGCCAGGCTCTGTTGGCCGGTGGCAATAGCAGCCAAGCGTTCGGCATCGACCCGCGAGATGTCGCTCGACTGGCTCATCACTAAGCCGTCGGCGGAAAGCAGGACGGCGCTTCTTGCACCCACGACCTGATCAACCAAGCGGTCGAGCAGCCAGTCGAGGTCGGAGTGAGTAGCGGTTGTTCGCAGAGTCATTCCTTGTCTTCCTTCCGGGTCCGGTCGTCGCTCGGCGAGAGGTGAGCGGACTGATCGAAGTCGGGCCCGAAGCGGGCCTTCCGCGACTGTCGTTGAAAGGCACCGACCATCGAACCGGAGCGGTGCGATTCGGTCCGCCGGAACGACGGATCCGGCTCGGCTGTGTCGACGTGCGGCACCTCGGCGTATGCAGGGCGAGGAGTTCTCAGTTCAGAAGCCAGGCTGGCCTGTCGCACCCTCCGGGGCAACGGGCTCGCCACCGCCTCGGAGGCCACTGCACCTTGTGCGGGCGGCCGCGCCCAGGGACCAATGAGTGGGCGCCCTGTGGATTCCGGCGTGTTTGCTGGAGACGGGGGCTGTCCGGGCCATGAGCCATTGAGGTCGTCGCCCGACCCTGCGGGAGAGGCGGCGGTGAGCGTGGCATGGCCGGGGGCGGGAACGTTCAGCGGCTCCGTTCGCTGTCCCTCAGACGAGATCAGTTCTCGTGGCACCAGAACGACCACCCGGGTGCCGCCGAAGGATGAGGGCCGCAGCTCCACGCACAACCCCAGGTTGGCTGCGAGCCGTGCCACAACATATAGCCCGAGGCGGGCATCGTCGCTGCTGCGGGACATCACATCCAGGTGAGGCGGGTTGGCCATCAGATGGTTGGCCTCGGCGTACTGCTCGAGGTCCATGCCCATGCCGCGGTCCTCGATCTCGACCACGACACCACGGCCCACCCAGGACACAGACACTTCCACCGGAGTTGGCGGTTTCGAAAAGGAAACCGCGTTCTCCATCAGTTCGGCCAGGATGTGCACCAAGGGGCCAACGGCGCGCTCGGACATCCAGATCCCGCCCTGGGTATCGATCCGAATACGTCGGTAGTCCTGAACTTCGCCCTGCGCGGACCGCAGCACGTCCAGCAACAGTACGGGCTTGCGCCAGCGCCGTTGGGGCTGGCCGCCGCCCAGGATCACCAGGTTTTCCTCGTAGCGGCGAAGCCGGGCGGCTAGGTGGTCGATGTCGAAGAGCCCTTCCAGGATATCCGGGTCTTCGTGCTGCCGTTGCATCTCGCCAAGGCGTTTCATCTGCATGCCGATCAGTAACTGAGTGCGTCTGGCGATGCGTTGGAGGAGCCGCTCGAAGCCACGGTGCTGCTCGACCTCTCGCGAGACCGTCTCGAGGGCGCTGCTGCGGGCCTGATTGAGAGCCCGGGCAAGCATGCCTAATTCATCACTGCCGGTGGGAACTTCGGGTAGTTCAGTGTCCGCGTCGATCGCCTCGCCCTGACGAAGCCGCTCGACCAGGTTGGGCAGTCGGGTCTGCAGTTCCAGCGCCGCGTCACGCAGAACGAAGATCCGGCGGCGTAGGGTTCTGGTCAGTCTCAGTGAAACTATGAAGACCAGCAGCACGGCTGCGCCGCCTAGGACACTGTTCACCACGACCTTCCTCATCAAGGCGTCAAGCTCGCTCTGGGTGGTGACGGCAAGGTCGTCGGTGAAAGCACTGCCGGCCCGCGCAAGCTCAGTGGCTATCGCACTGTAGCTCACGTCCCACTCCTTGCCGAGCTGTGCGGGCATTGAGGTCCAGTGTTCCTGAGTGGAATCCGTGGTGGCCAGGGCTGACTGTTCGATCCGGGCCTTCTTCTGCCAAGCCGCGCCGGAGAGCACCGCCCGGTAGGCAGCGGCGTACTCGGCTGGTAGCCGCAGCACGACCTTGTCTCGGTATATGTACTCCTGGTTGCCGATCACCGCAGTCAACTGTGTGCGCTGTGCGCCGGTGAGGTGGCCGCTCGCCGTTGCGGCGTTGAGGATCGCATTTTCTCGCGAGAGCATTTCCTGGCCCCATTGCGCGTCGAAGACCGGCTTCGCGCGAGCGGTGATCTCTCCGAACCCCACATTGGCGAAATCCTCGAACAACTGCATGTTCGATGCGATGACACCGGTGTAGTCGTCGAAGACCTGCTCCTGTGTGGTTATTCGCCGATCGACCAAGTCCCGATACTCGGGGAGTTGCCCCAGACGTCTACCGAGCTGTTCATAGTTGCTCATAAGACCGGCCGGCACGGATCCTGAGAAGGATTGCAAACGCCGGACGGACCGGTCTGTGAGCTTCCGTTGCTTATCCAACCCCGGCAGGCCAGCTGCGGGGTCGGCGAGGGCCAGGACACTGAGTTGCCGCTCCGCCTGTAACCCGTAGAGGACCGAGGCGACCGGTTCCCCCAGCCGCTTGCCCTCACGGGTTAGGTCATCGACGCTCTTCCAATTGTCATAGAGCCGAGCCGAGTCGATCGACCACAAAGAGACCAGGACGACGCTGGGTACCATCGCCACGAGGAACAAAATTGCGCGCAGCGACAGTCCGTGTTTCGGAAGTGCTTTCTGGCCGCCTTGCCTGCGCTCGACTTTACGGCGTGCCCGCTGTCTTACCGCTCGTGCGTGAAGTGCCACAGAAATCCCCGGCATGCTGGCGATGGCGGACTCGTCCGAGAGGTCCGCGCCACTGTCAGGGGGAGCCTACTCATCAACCCACCCACCTCAATGGTCTGTTTCAGATGACTTGGAGCCTGTGCTCCGCGTGATGAAGTGCGTACGCCCGGTGGCCAAGTGCCCGAAGGCCCCTCACTCTCCCCAGAAGCTAGCCCTGCGTATACAAGATCCCCATGAGACTTTCACAGACGGTTACGGGAACGCACACAAAGAGGGCATGTGCGCCCTTGCTCGGGGCCAGGCCGAAGGGGGCCGATCGAGCTTGAGGATCCGAGATGCGGCAGGGTGATCAGACTAGCCGTCATGGACGAATGGCGTAGGTTATCTACGCTATTTAAAGTATCCGACATAGCCGACTTCGACTCGCTTCCTGGTTTCCCGGTCTCCACCTAGAGGTTGTCCCGTAACTGGTGTGGCACTTGGTGCGTTGCTCGGTCACGGGTGGGGTGATTTCAGCGGATGATCCGAAGTGGATCGGGCCGTTCTCAGGGCTGACCGAGGTGCAGTTCGCCAAGCTGGTGGCGTTGGTGCGGCACCGCGGAGGTGACGTTCAGCGGGGCAGGCCGTGGCGGCTGCCACTGGCGGACCGGGTCTTGCCGGCGGCCACGTATTGGCGCACCTGACGTTCCGGCAGGTGGCTCGGCTGTTCGGGGACTCGAAGTCTGCAGCCGACCGCATCCTCGATCACCTCGCACCGCTGCTGGCGATCTCACCGGCGGGTCGGCCCCGCAAGGACACCGTCTACATCGTCGATGGCACCTTGGCGCCCACACGCGATCGCAGCATCGCCGCCTCCAGCAAGAACTATCGGTACTCGACCAACCTGCAGGTCGTCATCGACGCCAACAGCCGCCTGGTCGTGGTGATCGGCATCCCGCATCCCGCTGCCCGGCAGTCGCAACGACGGCCGGGCCTTTGCTGAGTCCGGTGTCGACCGGGCCTGCCGCGGAACCCCGGTCATCGCGGCAGGCGGCTATCAGGGCACCGGCGTCCTCATCCCGCATCGTAAACGGCGCGGACAGAAGCGTCTCAGAGGTCGTTTTTTCCCGTTGTTTCATCCTGTGATGCGGAGTTGGTCCCCTGTTGTCGGGTCGCGCCAGGAGATCGTGTTCTCGCCGGTGAGGCGGCGGGCCATGAGGTCGGTCATGGCGAGGTGGATCACGGCTTCGCAGCGGGCGGGAAGGGTTTCGTACTATTCCGCGCTTCGAGTTATCCCGAGCCGACGCGATCCGTGCAGGTCAGTGGGGTCGCGCGCTGACAGGGCTCGGCATAACAGGGCGAGGTCAGAGGCTGTCGAGGAAGGCGAGGACGGGGTCGGGAGCCGTGTAGCGGCCCGGCTTGGTGTCGGGTGGTGTGGTCCGGGCGAGGGCACGTTCTTTGAGCGTCATGTCGGCGTGCAGGTAGATCATCGAGGTTTCCTGTGACTCGTGGCCGCGCCAGAGGGCGATGACGGAGGTATCGGCCCCGGCGTGCAGTAAGACCATCGCCGCGGTGTGCCGGAGTGTGTGGGGTGTGACGTTCTTGGTGCGGAGGGATGCGCAGGACGCGGCTGCGCCGGCAGTGTGCTTGGCGACGAGGCGGGCGACGGCGTCCGGGCTGAGACGGCCGCCGCGGCGGGAGCAGAACAGCGGGTCGCGTGGCTCTCCGCCGCGTTCGGTGAGCCAGCCGCGCAGGACGGTGACAGTGGTGCCGGTGAGCGGGGTGGCCCGGTCCTTGCGGCCCTTGCCGTGGCAGAGGACGCGCGGGCCGCGTCCCAGCCAGAGGTCTTGGAGTTGGACGCCGGTGAGCTCGAAAGACGCGTAGTCCGGTCTGGACGGCCAGGTGCAACAGAGCGTGGTCGCGGCGCCCCCACCAGGTGCCGAGGTCGGGTGCGGCGAGCAGAGCCTCGATCTCGTCCCGGGTCAGGTAGCACACGTCGCGCCTGTCGACCCGTTTGGAGGGAATGGCCAGCACCTGCTGGATCAGGGCGGCGTGCTCAGGCGGGTGGAAGGCGGCGTAACGGAACAGCGAGTGGATCGCCGCCAGTCGCGCATTGCGGGTGGTGGTGCCGTTGCCCCGGCCGTTTTCCAGGTGTTTGAGGAAGGCGCTGATCAGGGCGGCGTCGAGATCGCCGAGGTCGAGGTCGGTGGGCTGTTTGCCGGTGTGCTGGCTCGCGTAGCGAAGCAGCAGCCGGATGGTGTCGCGGTAGGCGACGACGGTGTGCGCGCTGGCCTGGCGCTGGTGGGCGAGCGGTCGGTGAAGAAGCCCTGGATCAGGGGTGCCAGTGACGTCATGGGAGCTCTCCGAGGAAGGCGTCGAGCCGGCCTGCGGCCAGGGTGAGCAGTTCCGGGGCCGCCTGGAGATACCAGTAGGTCGAGACCGGATCGACGTGGCCCAAGTAGGTGGACAGAAGAGGAAGTTGTGCCTGGATGTCGGCTCCGGCCCGGTACCAGTCGAGCATCGTCGCGAGGCAGAAGGTATGTCGCAGGTCGTGGATGCGGGGTTTGCGTCCGCCCGTCGCGGGCCGGATCCCGGCGGCGTCGCGGAGCTGGGCGAACGTTTCGGAAACATGGTGGGCATCCAGGCGGCTGCCGTGTGTGTTGACGAAGAACGCCGGGGTCCTGGTCACCGGCTGGAGCTGGTCACGCCGCTCGTCATAGGCGTGCAGGGCGCGAGCGGTACTGGGGTGCACGGGAACCTCGCGGGCCTTGCCGAGCTTGCCCGCCCTGATGGTGAGCACCCCGGCGTCCCAGTCGATGTCGGTGCGATCGAGGCGACAGGCTTCGCCGACCCGCATGCCGGTGACGGCCAGCAGGCCGATCAGGGTGGTGTAGTTGAGCGCCCGCAGCGGATGCCGCAGCGCGGCGGCGGCCGCCATCAGCGAGGTGATCTCCTCCGGAGTGAACAGGTGCGGGGCGATACGGCGGTAGCGCTGGGGCATCAGGTCCGCAGGCGGGATCTGTGTGGCCGGGTCGAGGGCGTGCAGGTGCCGGGCGAAGATCCGCGCCACGGTAGCCGCTTGTTCCAGGAGGCCGGGTTCGCGCCGGGCGCGGTTCGCGTGGCCCACGCGACCGCCAGGTCGGTGGTCACGGTGGTGGCGCCGGTCTCTTCGAGGTAGTCGATGAAGCCCATGAGCATCCTGCCGTGGCCGTCCAGCGCGAACCCCAGCTTCCGCCGCATCGCCAGATAGCCCTCCGCGTGCTCGCGCAGGCCGGTCATGGCGCCTGTCCGGGCCAGGGCCGGGCCAGCTCGCGGAGCCGGAGGCGGTTGACCTTGGCATAGATCGCCGTGGACAGCTGGGAGCGGTGCCGCAGGACCTGGCCGATCTCGGGCAATGGCGCTCCGGCGGCCAGCAGGTCGCTGGCCACGGTGTGCCGCAGCCGGTGGGCGCCGAGCCGCGGCAGGCCGGCCCGCTTGCAGGCATGAGCGACCACAGCGCGGACGCCGTCGGCGGTGACGGGTCGGTGAGGGGCACGCTCGGAGAGGAACAAGCAGGAGGTGGAACAGTCGGAAGGGCGTCCGTGCAGCAGGTAGTCGGCCACGGCCTCGCCAACATCGGTCGGCAGCGGAAGCGGTCGGTGAGCCCGCCCTTGCCGCGGACCGTGAGTTCACCTGAGCGCCAGTCGATGTCGCCGACCTCGATGGCGGCGGCCTCGCAGGCGCGCGGCCCGAGCCGGACCAGAACGGTCAGGATCGCGAAGTCGCGCCGCCCGGCGGGAGTGCTCCGGTCGCAGCCGGACAGCAGTGCGCTCACCTCACCGGCCGTCAGCCGGCCGGGCAAGGTGGCGAGCCTCCGGTTCGCCACGGTGGGCACCGCGTCGGCCAGCGGCCTGCTGATCCGGCCCGTGACGAACAAGAACCGCAGCAGCGACCGCAGAGCGGTGACCATGCTCTTGGCGTCGGGGACACTGCGGCGCACGGCTCCCTCCAAGACGAAGCGGGTGACATGCTCGCCGGTCAGTTCGGCCAGACCCTGCGGCAGCGGTGGGGACACCGTGGACAAGAACGCCCGCACCGGCGGCAGGTAGCGGCGGACCGACACCGCAGCCAGCGCGCGCTCCTCCCGCAGATATCGCCGGTACTCACCCAGCAGCACGTCCACCTCGCTGTCGCCGACGGGAACGAGCCCCTGCGGAACTGCTCCGGACGCCCGCAGGCCAGTGAGCAACGGCACCAGAGCGCGCGGGGTCGTCCGCTTCCGGTAACGGTGCTGACGCTCGACGAGGAACTCGGCGATCACCTGCTCGGTCAACGCGGACGGCCCCAGCCCACGAACCCCCATCCAGCGGCTCAAGTGGGCCGTGAGCTGCAAGCAGTTCACAGGCGGACTTGGCCGTATAGCCCTGGTGCAGCACTGCGACGCACAGGCCGGCCGCGTACGGAGCCAGCGGCCCGGTCACCACCACTCGCGACGGATCACGTTCATACATGACCGCCCTCCCAACTGGGCTCCCACCAGTCAGGCAGGCCGAGCCGCCGAACGCGACCCCTGCGTTATTCCGATCGTTCTACGCCTGCTTACCGCTTCTACCTGCACGTATAGCGTCGACTCGGGATAACTCGAAGCGCGGAATAGTACGAATTACCCCGAGCTCGGGGTAATTCGTAGTCGCGGGCCAGGCGACGGTGCAGCACCAAGCAGCCGTACGTGCGCTCGACTGTCCACCTCTTCGGGATCGGGGTGAAGCCTCTGCTTCCGGGGGCGCGGGCGGTGATTTCCATGTCGATTCCGAGGGTGGCGGCGTGCTCGACGAGGTGCTGGCGGTAGCCGCCGTCGACCCACACCTTGCGGATCGTGGGGTGGGCGGCCGCGACCTGGTAGACAGCGCTCAGGGAGCACCCGCAACTCCAGCGCGTCTTCTACGACTTCATGTCCTCCTGGTCGGAAATGGTCAAGCGGTACCTGGTGGAGCGGCTTGACCTGACGGGGGTCTCGACTCTGCTGGACTGCGGTGGCGGACACGGAGTCAACGCGATCGAACTCGCGCGAGCCCATCCGCACCTGCGTTTGACCATTCTCTCGCCGACGCGCCACTGGCGCACGGGCCACGCGATGAGCTGGTCCCACTGGCGCAGGCGCCACCAGGCCATCGCCGGACTGCTGCCACCACCGCCGCCACACCCGAGGTCACGAACTCCAGCCACCTGACGGCATATCAGCCGAGTGCACTCAGAAACCCGGTCCCTGACCAGCGGCGATAGCAAACTGCGACTGGAGCGCTAACCGACCGGTAGGGACGTTTGACTCTGGTGTACACCGCAAATCGACCAGGAAACTTAATGAAAGCAGAGAGCGGCCCGCCCCCCGGGCCCGCTGCTCCTGCCGGTTCCGCAGCGTCCGATGCGGACATGCGGATCCGCCAGGCAAGGACAGCCCACCGAACAGAAGGAACACACGCATGCATCCGGACATGGATTCGGCCAAGTCACCGAAAAGGAGTGCCCGCGGGCACAGACGAGGCTCCCGATGGCTCAACACGAAGTTCCTGACGCTCTTCCTCGCCGTTGCCACGCTCCTGGGCGGCGCCGCCCTGGTCGCCCCCCAGTTCCAGGAGAAGGCCAGCGCCATTGACGACGACAAGGACATCGGCTGGGACATGAGTGGCGGTACCAGCGCCTACAACGCGATGATCGAGGCCGTGCGCAAGCGTGCCACAGAACGGGCGTCGGGTCAGGGATCCCCGACGCTGCGGGAGGGGATCCTGCGCACCAATCCCGCCAACAGGGACCTGTTCTCGATCGATGTGACCAACCGCAACATCGGCCAGTCGCCGACGACTCCGGCCGGTTTCCGGATTCTCATGCGCGCCAGCGACCTGTTCGTCGTCGGCTGGCTCGTGGCGACGCCCCAGGGTCAGGAACAGGTCTTCTTCTTCAGAGACGACGACACGGGCTACCGGGGACAGACAGGGAACGCCACACCCAACGCCGTCTCGTTCAACGGCAGTTACACCGAGATTGAGAGGGCGGCCGGCCCCGGCCGGGGCCGTGTCGGCGTGAACGCCAATCCAGGGACATGGGAGGAGGCCTACCGCAACATGATCGCCACGGCAGCCGGGGAGTCGGACGAGCAGACCGTCGCCCGGGCGATGCTGATGTTCATTCCCGCGATCGCGGAGGGTGCTCGGTTCGACCCGATCCAGACATCCTTCGCCCCGACCTTCCAGGGCAGCAACAGTCACGTGGTCACACCGGCCGAGGGCAAGCTGATGACCGACTGGGGCAAGGCGTCCAAGCAGGCACTCGACAGCCTCAACACCGGATCAGCGATCGACTTCACCATCGACGACCCCCAGACGCCAGAAGTGGACTTCAGGGCGACCACGATCCAGGCGATGGCGACCATCCTCGCGATCTGCCTGCTCTCCGAATGACCCACCCCGCCGAGCAGGCCCGGTCGGTGTTTCGGTGTCCGTCCGGGCCTGCTCGGCGCGGTGGCCAAGGATGCCGGTCCTGGGGATATGTCGCAAGCCATCGCTATGTGCGCGACGGTGTGGTTGGCGGGGACGTTCTCGCTGTCGTGGCACGGTACTTGTCCGCTTGAAAGTGACGGCGGCCCTTGCGTAGATGCCTGGTGATGTGGGTCGTGGCGGGCGGCGGTGATCTCGCTGGCCCGGCCAGGGCGGGCGAAGGAGATCCAGATCAGGTTTCCCTTCTCGTCGGTCGGTGCGAGGAAGAGCAGGCCATGGACCTTGTGTTTCCCGCTGTATTTCTTGCGGTTGTCGGCGTACTCGCCTATGTGGCCCTGGCAAGATTTCCGTGAAGCAGGCGCATGCCACCGTGCGCCGGTGACGCTCCGTCACGGGTAGCAGCGTCGGAGGTGCGCCATGAGGACGACGCGGTGGCGCAGGAGCGGAACACCGGCGCGGCCAGCCATGATCCTCTTCTGGAGCTTCAGATCCGTGATGCGGCCTTCGTTGACGCCGGAGTTGAACGGGGTGCTGATCCCCTGCACGACTGCTGGCTGGTCTTCGCGAATGGCGTTGGCCAGGCTCGCCAAGGCAGGCAGGCCAGAGTCCGCGAGTTGGTCGAGCCAGTCCGGCAGCGGGGCGGCGTCGCAGGCATCGAGCATGGCCGCGAACTGCCTTACCAGAGTGTGGGTTTGGTCGAGCTCCGGGCAGTGTTCGAGCAGTCGATGGAGTGCCTCGGTGGCGTGCAGGCCGCGCCGGGGCGGTGTGGTGGTGATCCACCGGGCGACCTGGCGGGGCGAGGGTGGCCGCTCGCGCGGTGTGTCGATCGGCAGACCGCGACGGAGCGGCGCGATGGCCATCTTGACCCGCTGGTAATGGCCGCGGTAGCCCTTGGCGGCGATCTCCTGGTGCAGCACGGTCGCGGTGTGCTCGCCTTCCTCCCACCGCTGCCGCAAGTAGTCCAGATACGGGTCGAGGCTCGTGGACCGGCGGGGCGGTGTGCGGCGTATGCACTCCTGCCAGGATCCAGCGCGTGCGTACTTGGCCACGGTGCGGCGGCTCAAGCCGAGTTCGCGGGCTATCGCGCTGAGACTGCGGGCTGTACCGGTGTATCCCTGGACGGTCTCGAACAGTCGCTTCGCGTGACGGCGAGCGGGAGTATCGGCCGCCTCACACGGTTCGTGCGACGGCGGTGGGGCCGGTTCGGGCTCAGGCACCGCGGCGGTCAGGCAGTCGCGGTGGGCCGCGGCGATGTCCGAGACCCGCTTCGACAGCCCCTGCCACAGGTGAAAACGATCGCTGACCTGCACCGCCTCCGGGGCTCCATCTGTGATGCCCTGCCGGTAGACCAGCGAACCGTCCCGGCACACTACCTCGACGCCGGGATGCGCACGCAGCCAGGACGCCAGTTGCTCGGCATCGCGCCCGGCCCACAACTCGATCGGCAACCGCCTGTCGGCATCCACGAGCAGCGTGCCGTAGACGTCCGCGTACAACGCGAAGTCATCCACGCCCAGCACCCGCGGTGTCACGGCCGACGGCAGTCCCATGCGCATCAACTGGAACAGCACACTTGTCCGCGACAACGGCGTCTTCAAGATGCGCAGAAGCCGGGCCCCGCCCCGGCCGGCGAGCAGCACCCCGGCCATCTCGACCAGATGCTGCAGCAGCGGACTGCGACGCTGATAGCGCACCGTCAGCCCCTCCACCTGCTCGGCAAACGTCCGCCGACCGCAGTCCGCACTGTCACAGAACAACCGCCGCACCATCAGACTGATCAGCACCGGGCGGCCACCGGCAGCGACATCGGCCAGCGTGCGGGAGTACCGGCTGTGCACCCGCGCAGAACCGCGACCGCAGTCCGGGCACGCCACCATCAACTCGCGGGTGCAGGCTGCGATGCGGACCACGCCGCCCGCCACCCACACTCGCTCCACCCGCACCGCATCCAGATGCGGAGACAAGATCTGTACGAGGTCATCACACTCGCTGACAGTGCAGCAACCTGTGACGGAGCGTCACCGCACGGTGGCATGCGCCTGCTTCACGGAAATCTTGCCAGGGCCGCCTATGTGCAGAGCCGCGTACGGATGAACGTGCAGAGCAAAGAGACCTGTGAAGCGCGGGCGTCGTGGTTCGAGATGATGGGGTGGTGTCTCTTCGCTATTTCAATCAGACCGGCTGGACCGCGATCTTCAATGGTACCGACACCGAGATCGGCCGCATGGTGCGTGTGGAGGGCTGGGACCAGGCGACCGGGACGGCCCTGGTCGTCGATCCCAAGCGGGGTGCCCTGCGTCCAGTGACGGACTACGAGGACTTTTCCCACCTGGAGCGAGCTGACCAGGTCGTGGCCGCGGTGCCTGGTGGAGGGTGGCGGGTGCATTGGAAGGATGAGGGGCCAGGGGGGACACCGTTGACGGAACAGGTGCTGGCCTGGCTCATCACGTCGCAGGGGCGGGCGACGGCCATCACGGTCGATGCTCAGGGGCATGTCGAGGATGCCGATGGCGCCGACGCCTTCATCCCGCCGGGCGAGGTTCCGGTGTCTTGATCGCAGTTGGTCAGGCCACGTCGTTCTCTCGCTCGATGGCCTGGAGGCGGTTCTTGAGCCGGTAGCTGGGGCCGTTGATGGAGATCACTTCGCAGTGGTGGAGGAGTCGGTCGAGGATGGCGGTGGCGAGGACCTCGTCACCGAAGACCTGGCCCCATTCGCTGAAGGTCTTGTTCGAGGTCAGGATGATGGAGCCCTTCTCGTAGCGTGCTGCCGCACTCGAGCTATCCCATGCGCTGGTCGAGTGGGTCACCATGCTCATCGTCACCCGCGAGGGTGACGCCGCTCAAGCTCCCGCCGTACCAGCATGCTCTGACCGATCTGGTGTACCTGCATCGGCACGACGCTCTGGCGCAGCTCGCCGCCGGCTTCGGTGTGATCCTCGGCGCCGAGTTCCTGGCGGCCACCGGCGGCGACATGACGGTCTTCGGCACTGCTGACCGTCTCGCCGGCTTCGGCGGCGGCGCCCCGGTGGCCCGCGATTCCGGGAAGATCAGCGGCAACCTGCGGCGGCCGCAGCGCTACAACCGCCGCCTCCAACGCGTCTTCTACATCTCTGCGTTGTTCAGCATCCGGCACTGCGATGAGTCGCGTCAGTTCTACGACCGCAAACGCGCCGAGGGCAAGCGTCACACCCAGCCCGTCCTCGCCCTTGCCCGCCGCCGCGTCAACGTCCCACTGATCTCTTCGGATTGTTGTCGGGGGTGGTGACGTGTGGTGATCCCTGCAGTAGGCCGGTGATATGCGGTACGCGCAGGGTGGTGGGCTGACCGCGGAGCGGCGGCAGTTTCGTGAACGGATCCGGTACGAGGCTGGCGAGCGGTTCGCTCGTGGTGAGAAGACCGTGGTGATCGCGAGGGATCTGCGGGTGAGTGAGCGGTCGGTGGAACGCTGGCTCCGTGCCTGGCGGGACGGCGGGACGGCCGCGCTCGCCTCCACGGGGCCGCCGAAGCTGCCCAAGCTGCGGACGGCCAGTTCGCCGAGCTGGAGATGGAGTTGGCTCTCGGGCCCGCCGAGTACGGCTGGGAAGATCAGCGGTGGACCCTGGCGCGGATCAGAGCGCTGATCGCCTTCAAGTTTCGGATCGACTGCTCGTCGGCCGCGGTGTGGCGGCTGCTGCACCGGCACGGCTGGTCCTGGCAGTGTCCCGCCCGCCGGGCACTGGAGCGCGACGAGGACGGGGTTGGCCTATGGAAGAAGGACGTGTGGCCGCAGGCGGAACGACTGCGGCGGCGCTGGGAGCCTTCATCGTCTTCGAGGACGAGGCCGGGTTCTCGATGACGCCGCCCCGTGCGCGCACCTGGAGCCGGCGTGGGCACACGCCGGTGGTGCGGGTGCGGGGCCGCTCCTGGCGCCGCTGGTCGATCGCGGCGATGTGCTGTTACAAGCCGGGTGAGACCTCCCGGCTCATCTACCGGCCGCGCCGCCACCGCAAGCACCGGGGCCAAGGACGCGACACCTTCGCGTGGAGCGACTACCGCGACCTGGTCGTGCGCGCACACGTCCAGCTCAAAGCCCCCGTCGTGTTGATCTGGGACAATCTCAACACCCACCGGGCCGCCGGGATGCGTGACTACGCAGCAGAACACGACTCGCTCACCATCGTGCAACTTCCCTCCTATGCACCCGACTTGAACCCAGTGGAAGGCATCTGGTCGCTGTTACGGCGTGGTCCACTGGCCAACGCCGCCTTCACCGACGACGAACACCTCGAACGCACCCTCCGCCGAGGCCTGCGTCACATCCAGTTACGGCCCGACCTGATCGATGGTTGCCTTGCCGGCACCGGACTCACGCTCACCCACCGGCCGACAACAACCCGAAGAGCTCAGTAGGAATCACTGTCCCGTGGATCCAGGACCAAGGCTCAAGGCCCGTCCTACTCCGTTTGGCCGATGTGCTGCACAGATGCTTCACCCTATCTTTGCGCCAAGTCCGTGCGGCGCCCAGCACCAAGGCGGCAGCTCGATTGCCCCCGAACTGCAAAAGGCGGCTCACCTGCTGAGAAACCCGAAACAGCGGCTCACGCCCAGCACCGTCGTTACCTGCGTGGCGGCCAGTGAGGCGTAGGCCAGGCTCAACCACGCAGGTCGTGTTCCTACGCATGTGGGCCATCAATCGAAAACGATCAAAGGGAGCACTGATGAAGTCATCCAGTCAGAGCACGCGCCGATCCCGAATCATGCTTACTAGCGCAGTCACCTCCTGTGCGCTTGTGATCGCCAGCGCGGTGTCGGCGGCGGTCACCTTACGCCGAGTTGCCACACCCGCAACCGCCCTCGCACCAATCTGTACCGGGTCTGAGGGCCAGGTCCTGAGGCTGGCCTTGGAGGGATACACCGTTACACGGATCGCCAACTTGTTGCACGCGTCCGTCATCTGGATGCAACAGACCTTGAACGGAGCCGTACGGGACTGCTCCGGCGGCATCGGTTGATGCACCCCACCGGCATTCAGTGGGAGTACCTGCCACAGGAGTTGGGGTTCGGTTCCGGGCCTACCTGCTGGCGGCGGCTGGCCGAGTGGCAGGAAGCCGGGGTGTGGGAGGAAACGGCGGCCGGCACGGGCGCCGATCACCCCGACCTTGATCACGGCCGCTGCCTGACGCCGCCCGAGCACCTGTGCTGGAAGGCGCTCCACATCGTCGAGCTACTTGACCTATCGGCGTTCGAGAACACCTACCGTGACGACGGGCGCGGCGTGGTGGCCTACCCTCCCGCGAGCCTGATCGCGCTGCTCCTGTACTGCTACAGCAAGGGAGTGCGTTCCTCCAATCGCATCGAGCAGGCTTGCTGGGACGACATGGGCTGCCGAATCATCACCGCGAACCGCCGAGTGGACCACTCCGCCGTCGCGCAGTTCGCACGACGCCACCGTGCCGCCTTGAACTCACTGTTCGTGCAGGTGCAGGTGCTGGCGCTGTGCGGCCGGCGTGGCCTGGTCGATCTTTCGGCGGTGGCTGTGGACGGCTCACCGATGGAGGCGAACGCCTCGCGCGACGCCAACCAGCGGCTCCAGCGCCTGGGTCCGCCGGTCCCGATGGTGCGCAAGACCGTCCTCGTGCGCCAGCGAACGCGACTGGTGAAGATGGGGGCCTGGCTGGAGCGGGCCCGCACACCCCGACCCGTCCCGTCCCCGGAGTCCCGTGCTTGCCTGAGCGATCCCGACTCCAGGCTGATTCCCGGCAAACGCGGCGGCTACCTGCAGGGATACAACATCCAGATCGTCTGCGCCCGCCGTCAGTTCCTGCTGGTCATCGAAGCGCACGACAATCCCTCGGACAGGACGGCCCTCGTTCCCAGGGTGAAGAAGACGCAGCACAATCACCGGGCCGCACGGCTCCCCGGCGACATCCAACTCTGGCTCGCCGACAGCGGATACGCCTCCGACGCGTCCTTCGAGACCCTCGCCGACCTCCCGCTACTGGTCTCGGTCACCAGCGATGCCGACCAGGCAGGCCTTCCCGCGAAACGCCAGCAGGCCCCTGCCGGCCAGCAGGACATGGCGGCCCGCCTTGCCACCCCGACAGGACGGGCCCAGTACCGTCAACGCAGTGCTCTGGTCGAGCCGGGATTCGCCCAGATCTTCCAACGCTTCGGACGACACCTCAACTACCGCGGCCGCCACGCGGTGCCTCGCGCTCGGCATGAATCGTTGCCCCGAGCGCACATAGCCGCTTGACCTCTGCGGCTGCCGGGGCGCAAGCGGATCGATGACCGCAAGACGCTGCAGGGTGCTGTGCGCTGCCCTCGCAGACCTCCGCGTAGGCGAGAGTGCGCAGAATGTTGCCGCTTGCCGCTTTGGCTAGTGTCGTGACAGAGAATTCGCCCGGGAAAAAATTGATCGTTAACACCAAGATCATTTGACGACAGAATCTGGACCCGACCAATACCTCTTGACTCTTCAAGTTCAGCCGCTAAAGTTGACACCATGAATTCCGCCAGGGACCAGCACCCGCCGGATTCTACTTAACAATCCGCGCATTGAGCAAAACATCCTGCCGGATTGTCCAATTTGATCCAAAAATGAAATCTTCCGCCGCTTTTGGAGCGTCGATGAATCACCCTGCGAGGGTCGAGGAAAAGATTCTCGTCATGGCTTCCGCGGAGTTCGTCTACCGTGCGGTGAGCAATGTCAGGCGCATGGGCGAGTGGAGCCCCGAATGCCTGGGTGCCTGGTCCTGGAGTCGACAGTTCGAGCCGGGAACATGGTTCATCGGATGGAATCGCAAGCGACTGTGGTGCTGGTTCACCTCGTGCACCGTCGTACGCGCCGAGTACGCACGTGACTTCGCCTTCACGGTGAGCACGTTCGGTATGCCGGTCGCCCTGTGGGGCTACCGCTTCGAGGACCAAGACGGCGGCTGCCTGGTGACGGAGTACTGGGAGGACCTGCGAACCGGCCGCAGCGCCCCGGCCGCCAAACTCCTGGGCCTGGTCTTCACGGGCACCCCGCCGAAGCGCCGCCCCGCGGTCAATCGGGAGGGCATTCGCGCCACGCTGGCCAGGCTCAAGGCTGCGATGGAGTGAACATGACGCCCTCTGTGTTTGCGGCGAACAACGAGCTACCTTCCTGGAGAAGAACGCCAGAATGAATACATCCGCGTTATCCAGCGATATTTCCAACGATGAAGCGATCGCCCTGCACCGGGCACACCTCAGCAAAGGGCGCAGCCAACTCGCCGCGATGTTCGGCAGCCTCGTCGAGCAATCCGCGTCTGGTGCCCGCATCACCACCACCGACGGCCAGGAATTCCTTAATTGCGGTGGCTACGGAGTGTTCTTCACCGGAGCCGGGCACCCGCACATCGTTACGGCCGTACAACAGCAGGCGGAAAGGCAGGCCCTTTCCACCCGTCTTTTCCTCGACCCCGTGGTCGGACTCGCCGCACAGGCGCTGACCTCGGTCACACCGGCCGGGCTCGAAAGGGTCCACTTCTCCGGCTCCGGCACCGAGGCCACGGAAACAGCCATCAAACTGGCCAGGGCCCATGGGAAGCGTCGGCTGATCTCGATGGAGAACGGCTATCACGGCAAGACCCTCGGAGCCCTGTCACTGACGGCGAAGCCCTTCTACCAGGATCCGTTCCGGCCGCTGCTGCCCGACGTGGGCCACGTCCCCTTCGGCGACACCACGGCGCTGGCCACCGCGCTCCGAACGGGCGACGGTGACGCCTGCGTCGTGCTCGAACCGGTACAGAGTGAGGCCGGCGTGATCATACCGCCGCCCGGCTACCTCAAGGAAGTAGCGGCCCTGTGCCGCAAGCACAACGCCTTCCTGGTGGTCGACGAGGTGATGACCGGGCTGGGACGGCTGGGCGCCTGGTGGGGCTGCGATCTCGCGGAGGTGCAGCCCGACGTCCTGCTGATCGGGAAGGCCCTGTCCGGGGGCGTGGTTCCGGTATCGGCCGCACTGGCCACCCCCGAGGCGTTCGCGCCCTTCGACGCCGATCCCTTTCTGCACACGTCCACCTATTCCGGGGCGCCGATCGCGATGGCCGCGGCACGCGCCACCATCGAGGTGATCCGCGACGAGCAACTGGTCGACCGAGCCGCCGCGACAGGCGCTCGGCTGCTGGAAGGTCTGCGCGCCATCGCCGCCTCCCGGGCCCCGCACCTGGTCCGCGAGGTGCGCGGCGCCGGCCTGCTCATCGGGATCGAACTCGTCGACGCCAGCCAGGCCGGAGAACTGCTGCTAGAGCTTGTTGACCGTCATGTGGTGGTCAACCACTCCCTCAACGCGCACCCGGTGGTGCGCATCACTCCGCCCGCCGTCATCACTCCCGACGAGGAGACCCAGCTGCTGGAAGCGGTGGACGGGGCGCTGACGACTATGGCGAAGACGTTCTGAGACCGTCCCCTCCCCCAGTCGACCCGACAGCTCGGAAAGAGCACGAACATGGCAACGACGAACAAGACCGTCCTGCTCACCGGCGGCTCCGGAGTACTCGGCACCGCGCTCATACCCCAGTTACGGCACCACCGCATCATCGCCCTGGTCCACCGAACCGCCCCCTCCGGCTGCGACGAGGTCGTGCACAGCGACGTCTCCCAGCCTCTGCTGGGGCTGGATGAAACCACCTACCGCAAGCTCTGCGCAGAGGCGGACGTCGTGATCCACGCCGCCGGCATGGTGAAGTTCAGCAGCACCGCGGAGGAGATGGAAACCCTCAACGTGCAGGGCGCACGGGGGATGTCGCAGTTCGCCGTCGACGCCGACGCACGGCTCATCCACGTCAGCACGGCCTACGTCGCACGCGCTGAGGAGATCCGGGCGGCGGGCGGGGAGCAGACCGGCCGGGCCGGCAGCAGCCCCTCGCTGTACGTGACGTCCAAGGTCGCCGGCGAGAAGATCGTCCGGGAGAGCGGGGCAGAGGCCGTGATCGTACGGCCCTCGATCATTATCGGGGATTCCGTCACCGGAGAGATCTCCGAGATACAGGGATTGCACAACTTCGCCCACAACGTCCTGCGCAACCGGCTGCCCTTCGTTCCCAGCCATCCCACGGGGTACGTCGACTTCGTCCCCCAGGACGTGGTGGCCCGGGCCATCGTGACGCTGCTGGACCAGGACGTCCGGCACGGAGAGTACTGGCTCAGCAGCGGGTTCTACGCCCTGACCTCCGGCCGGCTGACCGAAGTGATCATCGAAGAGGCCGCCGCCCAGGGCATCACGGTCAACCCTCTGCGGGTCCTCGCCCCCGACATCGTGGAACGCCTGGTGCGCCCCGCGTTCTTCGACGTGGTGCCCGACTGGGCGAAGACCCGGCTCGACCGGCTGCTCGACATGACAGCCGTGCTCTTCCACGAGCACCCGATCCCCAGTTCGCTGACGGAGATCCCCGGCTGCGAGTCCGCGGCGGACGTCAAGGCCAGCGAGAACGCGTGGCGGGCCTCCATCCGCCACATGATCCAGAAGCGGTACCAGGTCTACGCCGCGGCCTGACCGCGCGGGTGTGGGAAGGAAACCATGAGCGCGGAGCAAGCCTTCGGGCACCAGCAGAACTACCGCACCACGCGGGCGGAATACCTCGGCGTCCTCGCCGTGGCCGCCGTCGCCTTTCTGTGGCACGTGGATGAGGTGCGCTGGGGACCGGCGATCCTGCTGTTCGCCTACATCGACATCATCGGCTACATCCCGGGCCTGATCGCCTACACCCTGTCCAGGGACGGGCGGATCCACCCGGTGTTCCACATCCTGTACAACGTCATGCATACCTGGCTGTCCGCCGGAGCGGTGATCCTCCTGTGGGCCTGGCTGGTGGGCCCGGAGTGGGCCCTGCTGGTGGTCCCCCTGCATCTGTTCGGCGACCGCGGCCTGCTGGGCAACTACGCTAAGCCGATCAGCGAGCCGTTCGAGCACTTCGAGACCGGCCGTCAGAAAGCCTTCGCGGCACAGCAGGGCGAGGTGCAGCCCGTATGACGGCCGCGCGGATGGACGCGCTGGAGAGCATCGCCACGTACGCCGATCATCCCAGCGGGTTCCTCGCCTACAACGACGGCGTCGAGCATTTCACCTCCGCATCCGTGCCGGGTGTCATCTCCTACCGGCGGCGCGGCGGGACCGTGTTCACCTTCGGCGGGCCGTTCGCGCCCCCCGAGCACCGCGGCGCGCTGCTGGCCGAGTTCCAGGAGCGGGTGGTCGGCGGTCGGCAGCGGCTGGTGGCCGTGCAGGTACGGGCCACGGACCTGGACCTGTTCGCCGGACGGGACTGGACGGTCAACCAACTGGGCAGCTCGTACAGCGTCGACCTGGGCCGCTTCTCGCTCAAGGGCAAGGCACTGGCCAAGATCCGGCAGAACATGGCCCGGGCGAAACGAGAGAAGGTGTCGGTCCGTGAGGTGCCGACCGCCGACCCGCCGCCGGAACTGGACGAGATCGACCGCAGATGGCTGCGCGACAAGGGCTGGCACGTCAAACGGATGACCTTCCTGGTGGGCGAACGCACCGGCCGGGGCACCCCGCACCGGCGGTTGTTCGTGGCCGAGCGGGATGGAGCCGTCATCGGCTACGTCTCCTACTCGCCCTCGTACGGCAGCCGTCCCGGCTGGCTGTACGACCTGACCCGGCGCACCCCGGAGGCATCGGTCGGCACGATCGAGCTGATCAATTTCGCCGCCCTGCAGACGTTCGCCGAGGAAGGAGCCGAGTGGCTCCACCTGGGACTGACCCCGTTCGCCGGGCTGGGCGCCGAGCCCGCCAACGCCAGCCCGGTCCTCAGCCGGATGGTGCGGCTGATCGCTGAGCGGGGCGCCTTCGTCTACCCGGCCCTGTCCCAGCAAGCGTTCAAGCTCAAATGGGCGCCGCAGGCGATCGAACCCGAGTATGTGGCCTTCCGAGGCGGGCTCCGGCCGGCTGCCCTCTGGCAACTGTTCCGTATCACCAACGCCATCTGACCCGACAACCCTGAGGACTACAGGATGACGACGAACATCGCGCCCGAGGCGGACTGGGACCTGGCCCCCAACGTCCTGGAGGGGGCCCGTGAGCTCAGGCTCAGCCCCGAGCGTTGCGACCTGGACTACTGGATCGCCAACGTCGCCCAGGGCACGCTCAAAGGGCTGGTCAACGGCCATCACCCGGACGCCGTGACGCCTGACTACATGAGCAAGCCGGGCCCGCTGCGTGACGCCCTCCTCTTCGAGTTCTCCTTCCGCTCCATCGCCGAGGACAAGGCCGCACGAGCCATCACCTCCCTCGTGCAGAACGCTCCCGACGTCAAGTGCATGGAGTTCTACGCGACTCAGCTCATCGACGAGGCGCGGCATGCCCAGGCGTTCCGTGCGCACATGGTGGAGGTCGGCATCCCGGAGGCGGAACTCGACGACGTCATGGAGGAGTGCGCGGGTGAGCACCAGCGCAACGTCCTCGACCCGCTCGAGGAGTTCGGCCTGGAGGTGATGAACGGGCCGCACGCCTTCGTCTCCGGAGTCGCCGTTCTGACCATCCTGGTCGAGGGGGTGCTGGCGCCCACCGGCGAACTCAGCGAGCACAAGTGGAAGATCGTCGACCCGGCTGCGGCGAGCGTGGAGCGCGGAGCGGGCATCGACGAGATCCGTCATCTGACCGTCGGCAGCGAGATCGTGAAACGGCACCTGGAGCGTGACCCGTCAGTCAAGGAGCATCTAGCGGGCGTGGTCCGGCGCGGCAACGAGCTGTGGGGCACGCTGCCGGTGCTCGCGGTGCTGCAACGCCGGGAGGAGCTGTTCCAGGAGGGCATCCAGCAGGTCGCCGACGTCATCGGCGACCACGAGATCTGGGCGGGTCGCCGGCTGCTGGACACCACGCCCGACGAGCGGATCGCCACCGCCCTGCAGTGGGCCGCCGAGACCCAGACCACCCGCCTTGCCTACATGGGGATGGGCGAGTGACCGATCGGGCCGAAAGTCCGGCAGCGGACGCTGTGCCGGACCGGCTGACGGTGCCGCTGCCGGACGGCGCCGAGCTGGCGGTGCTCCGCTGGCCGGGACCGGTGGGCGCCCCACTGGTGGTCGTGTGGCCGGCGCTGGGCGTACGGGCGCGGTTCTACCGACGTTTCGCCGCCGCGCTGGCGGCACACGGCCTGGGCGTGGCGGTGGCCGATCTGCGCGGGTACGGCGACAGCCGGCCACGACCGGACGCCTCGGCCCGGTACGGCTACCACGAGCTTGCGACCGTGGACTACCCCACCGTGTTCGGCGCCCTTCGCGAGCGGGCGCCGGGCAGTGCGGTGTTCCTGCTGGGGCACAGCATCGGCGGGCAGATCGGCCTGATGTACGCGGCCAGGAATCCGTCCGAGCTGGACGGCATCCTGCTGGTCGCGGCAGGCACACCGCACTTCCGCACCTATCCGGGGCTTACCGGGCTGATCCCGCTCCTGGGCACCAACGCCGTCGCGGGTGTCGCCCGGCTGCGCGGCTACTGGCCCGGCGACGTCCTGCGCTTCGCCGGACGTCAATCCCGGGTCCTGGTCGGTGACTGGGCTCGGATGGCCCGTACCGGCCGCTACCGCCCGGCCGGCGCCGACGTCGACTACGAACAGTTGATCTCGGACCTTCGCCTGCCGGTGTTCGCGGTATCGGTCGGCAACGATCTGCTGGCCCCGCCCGGCGCGGTGGACGCCCTGTGCGGGCTGCTGCAAGACGCGGAGGTGTCGCGCTGGCACCACGCCGAACGGCTCAGCCACACCGCCTGGGTCAACCGTCCCGAGCCGATCGCCAGGGAGATCGGCCGATGGATCGACAGCACGCTCGCGGGCAAGCCCTGGCACGGACCCGTAGGAGACAGCAATGCGGTTTCTTGAGCCAGAGCGCCAGACGCTGGAGACGTTCCTGCCCGGCCTGGACGAGCGGTTGGCCGCTCTTCCCCTGAAGGAGCGGGAACGGCCGCAGGGCCCCGCACTGACCCTGTTCAAGGAAGCGAGCGGTCCCGGGCTCGTGGTGCCCTCGGAGCACCGGGGCCTGGGAGCGAGCGCCGTGCAAGCCGTACGACTGCAGCGGGCTGTGGCCTCGCGCAGCCCGTCCCTGGCGGTGGCCACCACCATGCACCACTTCTCGGTCGCGGGACTGATTCAGGCGTACGAGGCCACCAAGGGATTGGAGTGGATGCTCCTGGAAGCCGTCGCCGACCAGAAGCTGCTGATGGCTTCCGGGTTCGCCGAGGGAAGGTCGGGGCAGTCGATCCTGGCCTCCTCCATCACGGCCCGCCAGGACGGTGACGACATCGTCCTCAACGGAGTCAAGAAGCCCTGCAGCCTGTCCGCGTCGATGGATCTGCTGACCGCGTCCGTGACGCTCGACACCGACAGTGGTCCGCAGCTGGCCGTGGCGCTGGTCTCCGCCTCCACTCCTGGCATCTCCGTGCACCCGTTCTGGGGTACCACCGCGCTGGCCGGTGCCGAGAGCGACGAGGTACGGCTCGAGGACGTCCGGGTGCCCGCGGACATGGTGGTCCGCACCGAACTGGGCGAGGACGGCAGTCTGGACCGGATCCAGACCGTGGGCTTCATCTGGTTCGAGCTCATGATGGCGGCCTCGTATCTGGGCATGGCCAGCGCGCTGGCGGAACAGGTGCTCGCCCGGGACCGGACAGACGCCGCCGAACGGGCCAGGATCCTGGTGGAGCTGGAGGCCGCGATGGGCGCCATCGTGGGCGCCGCCTCGCCGCTGGACGGCGATGGTCCCGCGGGGCAGGCGGAACTGCTGCAGTCTCTTGTGGTCCGGTTCTCGGTACACGACACCATCGACCGGGTGGTGCCGCGCTGTCTTGAGGCCCTTGGCGGCATGTCGTACGTCTCCAGCGACGAGACGTCGTATCTGGCCGCGTGCGCGGCCGCATTGAAGTTCCACCCGCCGTCGCGCGCCTGGTCCGCTCAGGCGCTGTGCACGGCCTTCGCCGACGGACCGCTGGTCCTGGGCTGAACCGGCCCGCCGCCGGCCGGTCTTGGAGCGATCGACTTCTCTGGAAGGAATCCGCAATGCCCTGCTTGATACGTGTCGAGGGACTGCTCACCAGTCGGGACGCGGACGAGGTGTTCGACCGCGTTCGTGACTTCGAGCGGTACGCCGACCACACCGACGCCGTGCGCGAGGTAACGGTAGTCGCCGACGAGGCGGGCACCGTCGACTCCGCCTGGGCGGTGAACTTCCGCAGCGGCGTCCTGCAGTGGACCGAACGGGACGTGATCGACCCCGTCGCCCGGAGTATCACCTTCGAACAACTCACCGGGGACTTCGCCCGGTTCGTCGGGAGCTGGGACGTTCGGCAGACCGACGACGACGTCGTGGTGCTGTTCTCCTGCGAGTTCGACATGGGCATCCCCAGTCTGGAGCCGATCATCAACCCGGTCGCCATGCGCGCCCTCATAGACAGCATCGGGCTCATCCTGCGCGGTCTGCTGGGAGATGACATCGAGCTGACCAGCAGCAGCAAAGACACCGCGGTCGTCGGCTTGTGACGGCTCAGGAGCCTCAGGGGCGCGGCCCGCGCTCGTTGCGCCTGGCCTTCATCTGCGCCGGAGTCGTCATGGTCTACCTGGACAGCACGGTCGTTGGGGTGGCTCTCCCCGACATGCAGGAGAAGATGAACATCGGGGTCTCGGACCTGCAATGGGTGTTCGACATCTACGTCCTCACCTTCGCCTGTTTCCTGCTCACGGCCGGCACTCTCGGTGATGCCCTAGGGCGCGGCCGGGTCTTCCTGGTCGGTCTGACCGGCTTCACCGCCGCGTCGGTGGCCTGTGCGCTGGCCCCCGGCATTGAGGCGCTGCTGGTGGCGAGGGCCGTGCAGGGCGTCTTCGGCGCTGTCATGATCACCGTGTCGTTGGCCCTGATCCGGCAGCTCTACACCGAGGAACGGGCGCGGGCGTCCGCGGTGGCGACCTGGGCCGGGGTGGGCGGCGTCGCCCTGGCCGCCGGTCCGATCGTCGGCGGGCTGCTGGTGGACGCGTACTCCTGGCAGAGCATCTTCTGGATCAACCTGCCGATCGGTGTCCTGGCACTCGGGGCTCTGGCGTGGTTGCTGCCGCTCGGGTCGGCCCGGCCGGAGCCTAGGACAGCGGTGCCCGGGCGGAAGGCCGACTGGATCGGTCAGGTGCTGTTCGTCACCGGCATCGGTGTGATGGCCTACGCCCTGATCGAGGCCGGACGGCGGGGCTGGGGGTCGGCGCTGATCGTCGGGCTGTTCGTCGGCTCGGTGCTGGTGCTCGGTGGGTGGCTGCGCTGGGAGAGCCGGACCTCGCACCCCATGCTGCCGCTGACCCTGTTGCGTCACCGGGTCGTGCTGATGACGTGCTCGGTGAACTTTCTCAGCTTCTTCGGCCTGTACGGGGTCATCTTCCTGCTCACCCTGTTCCTGCAGCAGGTGAGCGGGCTCACCCCCGTGCAGACCGGTCTGCGGCTGCTGGCGCTGACCGCGTCCATCACGGTGGCGTCGCTGCTGGCGCCGGCCGTGGCCGCCCGGCTGGGAACCCGGCCCGCCATCGTGGCCGGCTCCCTGGTGGCGGCAGGCGGATTCGTGGGCCTGGTGGGCATGCATGCCGAGAGTGGTTTCGGAACCTACTGGTGGCCCCTGGTCCTGATTGGCACCGGAGTGTCCGTGGTCGGGGCACCGGCCACGGTTGCGCTGCTGTCGGCGGTGCCACCGGAACAGGCGGGTGTCGCCTCGGGGATGTCCCAGACCTGCCGTCAGATCGGGGCCGTCTTCGGTGTGGCCCTCTCCGGCACCCTGGTCCAGCAACAGCTGCACTCAGGTCTGCCGGACGTGCTGGCCAAGCTCCCGCTGCCGGACCCCGCCCGGGAGAAGTTGGCCGATGCCATCGAACACGGGCAGTCGCGTGGTGCTGACGCTCTGCCGACCGACGTCCGGCAGAGCGTGCTGCGCTCGGTGGGCGACCTGATGGCGGACGGGCTGCACACGGCGGTGCTGGTGGCGGCGGTGGGCGCGGTGCTGGGTGCCGTCGCGGCGGCCGTACTGCTGCGGCGGCAGGACAGCGGTACGACGGCGGTACCCGCGGCGGTGGAACTCCGTCCGGAGACGTCCTCCTGAGCCGGTGAGCCCCTCACCCTCCGGCGGGATTCCGAAGACAGGGCCCTTCCGGGCCGAGGCCGGCCGTACGGCAGTTCTGCCGCCGGCCCTCGGCTCATGCGATCACGAAGCCCGGCGGCCAGGGGCCGCTGCGATCCCCTAGGAGTGCACGGCGATGACCAGGTCCGTCGAGTCGGCCCAGGCGGAGGACTTCCGCTCGCTGATGTCAGGTTTTCCGACCGGTGTCGTTGTCGTCACCACGTTCGACCTCGAAGGCAGGCCACGAGGCATGACCTGCTCCTCGCTGTGCAGTGTGGCCCTGGATCCCCCCACGCTGCTGGTCTGTATGAGGCAGGGGAGCGCCACTCTGCGGGCGGTGGAGCAGCGTGGGTCCTTCGCCGTCAACCTGCTGCACGGTGGCGGGAGGCTGGTGGCAGAGCTGTTCGCCTCGGGCTCACCGGACCGCTTCGACCGGGTGCTCTGGAAGGTCCCGCCCGCGGCGGCCGGTCCGCATCTGCCTGACGATGCCCGCGCGGTGGCGGACTGCAAGGTGACGGCCAC
The DNA here is from genome assembly GCF_044453465.1 of Streptomyces sp. NPDC051677. Lineage (NCBI taxonomy): Bacteria > Bacillati > Actinomycetota > Actinomycetes > Kitasatosporales > Streptomycetaceae > Streptomyces > Streptomyces sp. NPDC051677. The sequence goes on along the minus strand of NZ_JBITCT010000076.1, from coordinate 5,377 downwards.
GAAGCCGGTGGGCGACCACACCGTGGTGTTCGGCGAGGTCCAGGAGGTGACCACACCCCTGGCCGCCGCCGCGCCGCTATTGTACGGCTTGCGGCGGTACGCCACGTGGCCGCTGGGCCTCCCGGAGTGATCCAGTGCCGGTATAGGCAGTGCCGATGTTCGGGAAGTCGCGCGCCATCTGCAAGGCCTCGGAGGCGGACCGTGCGTCTTCGTCGTCGCCGGTCTCCACACCCAGGTAGATGGCGAGACACTCATCGCCATCGCATGCGACAGCCACTCCGGTCGGCATCCGGTCCCCTCCCACGCTGCATCTGTTTCTGATCGTGCTCGACATGACCATCTTTCACGGTCCTGCCCACGTCGTAGCGGGTGGCGGACCGCCGGTTCTTCGAGCCAAGTGGCCTTCCAGGGCCTGGCGTTGAGAGTTTCGAGATCGCCACGGACACCGCAGGCGCCGCCGACCCGAGCGGGCTGGTGGCACGTGGCCGGACTTCCTGCGCTCCCAGGCCGAGGCCCTCCTGGCCTGTGACCTCCTGGAGACGGTCACGCTGTCCGGGGTCCGACTGTATGTGTTCGCGGTGATCGAGCATGCCGGTCGTCGGATCCGGATGCCGGGCGCGACCGCGCACCCGACCGCCGCCTGGGCGGTACAGGCCGCCCCTGGTCATGAACCTCGAGGACGCGCACTGCCGGGGTGCGGTTCATGATCCGGGACCGGGACGGGAAGTTCCCCGCTCTGTTTGACGCCGTCCTGGCCGATGCGGGGATCGAGGTGTGCTCAGCGGGATTCGGATGCCCTGCATGAACGCGATCATGGAACGGTGGGTACAGACCTGCCGTCGCGAGCTGCTGGACCGGACCTTGATCTGAAGCCAGCGCCATCTCCTCCACGCCCTACGGGAGTTCGAAGACTTCTAGAACAGACACCGGCCCCATCAGGGCATCGTGAAGGCCCGGACGCTGCACTCGTTACCCGCGCCAATCACGGATCCGAACGAGACAGCTCGCCTCGATGTACGCAGACGAGACCGCCTTGCCGGCGTCCTCCACGAGTACGAACATGCGGCATGACCTGTACGGACGGGGATTCAGCAAGGCAACCCTGCTTGACATGATGATGTAGTCATGGTGTCATCGAGTCATGTTGTACCAGACTCCGGCGTTGGAGGTCGACGACCACCGCGTCCTGGCGGAGATCGAGGAGATGCGGCGCAAGCTGCGGCATCAGCTGCGTGCGCAGCCACGGTGGTCGGGGCAGCTGCGGCGAAACCTGACGGCGCGGGCGATCGCCGGGTCGAACACGATCGAGGGCTACGCCGCGACCGTGGACGATGTCGAGGCGCTGATGGCCGGCGAGGAGCCGCTGGAGACCGCAGACCGTACCCGGGTGGAGCTGGAGGGCTACCAGCGTGCGATGACCTACATCCAGGCCCTGGCGGATGCCGGGCCGGAGTTCCGGTACGACGCGGGCCTGCTTGGCGGACTGCACTTCATGCTCCAGGGACACCACCTGGACAAGCGCCCAGGCCGCTGGCGGGACGGGCCGGTGTATGTCACCAGCCCCGACGACCCGCTCGTACCCGCCTACACCGCCCCCGATAGTGAACACGTCCCGGGGCTGATGACGGAGCTGATCGACTGGCTCAATGACGGCGACCTGGACGCGCCCGTGCACGTGCGCGCATCGATGGCGCATCTGAACCTGGTCAACGTCCACCCGTGGAAGGACGGAAACGGGCGCATGTCCCGCGCCTTGTCCACGCTGGTGTTCGCCCGGGAGGCCGAGCAGATGCTGCCGCCGGAGTTCTCGAGCATCGAGGAGTGGCTGGGCCGCGGTCAGAACACCTACGCCTACTACCAAGTCCTCCAACAGGTCGGTGGCCCGAAGTGGAGTCCCGGACGCGACACGCATCCGTGGATCCGGTTCTGCCTCGGCGCCCACCACCGCCAGGCCCAGCAGGCCCGGCGCCGCACCGACTTGCTTGCCCGCGCCTGGATCAACCTGGGCGAGGCCACCGCCGCTGACGGCCTGGACGAACGCGTTGTCTACGCCCTGCTTCCCGCCTTCTGGGGCTCAAAGGTCCGCCGCACCGTCTACCAGCAGGACGCCGACCTTTCCGACCAGCAGGCCATCCGCGACATCCGCGATCTGGTCCGCATCGGCTGGCTGGCCCCACACGGCAAGGCCCGCGCCCGTCACTACGGCCCTGGTCCGCGCCTGGACGCCGCCCAACAGGAGGTCCGCCAGTCCTTGGAGCCGTTCGCCGACCCCTACCGGCGCAGCTGATCGTCGGTTTGCGCGACCGGTTCGCCGACGCATCGGGTACGACCACCGTCCGGGTCCCTCCCACCTCCTTGCCACTCGCACACCGCCGACAGACGCAGCAGAGCGAACGCATGCGCCACGCACAGGCAGGCCAGTCGCATCAGCACGATCGATCATGCCGCCGCGGCCGTCGGCAATCACGCCAGAGCACCGACCCGAGCGGCCAGCGTCAAGATCCCATATACCCCGCACACCGACCCCACCAGGGCGGACGAGGCATTCGGCAAGGGCAGCGTCTTCCCTCCGTCGAGCGCGAGCGCTCCGCCCCCGCGAGATGCAGGGGCAGGGCGCTCGTTCACGTCAGGTCAAGAACCGACAAGCTGGCGCAGCGCCTACTGAGACATGCTTCGATTGCCGTTCTTAACTCTATTCACCGCCGCCGCTTGACCTCACTCTCGACCAACCGCACAAAACACCTGGTCAGAGGCGTGCCGAGGGGTACAAATAGGCGCGTGAGCGTGGTGCATGAGCCGGTCGACCGTCGCGGTGGCCAGGGTTTTGGGCATGATCTCGTCGAATCCAGAGGGGTGGAGGTTGCTGCTGACGGCGACCGAGCGTCGTTCGTAGGCGGCATCGACCAGGCGGTAGAAGCCCTCGGCAGCGTCCGGTGAGACCGGCAGCAGTCCGATGTCGTCGACGATGATCAGATCCGAGCGGATGATCTTCGCGAGGGCTCGGGCGATGGAGTCGTCCGCGCGGTGCCGGCGGACCAGGGCTCCGAGGTCCTCGATGGTGAACCACGAGACGGTCAGCCCGGCCTCGATGGCGGTCTGGCCGAGGGCCTCGGTGAAGTGGCTTTTGCCCGTGCCCGAGGGCCCGCAGATGCAGAAGTTCTCCCGTCGCCCGATCCATTCCAGGGACTTGAGGGCGTCCTGGGTGGGGCGGGGGATGGCGGACTTGGTCTCGTCCCAGTCGCCGAAGGTCTTCCCGGTGGGGAAACCGGCCCGCTTGCGGCGGGTGTGCAGGTTGGCCCGGTCCCGGCCGGCGGCTTCCTCGGCCAGCAGGACGCGGACGACCTCGGCCGGGTCCCAGCGTTGTGCCTTGGCAGTGGGGATCAGGCCGGCCAACACCCGCCACAGGTGCAGGAGTTTGAGCCGCCGGGTCAGCTCGATGGCCTCGGCGAGCGGGTCGCCGTTGGTGCCGGGAACGGTGCGAAGTGGGGTGGCCATCAGGCGGGATCGCTTTCGTCGTGCTCGGAGACGTCGGAGGCGGGCTGGGTGGGCAGGCCGAAGGAGGACCAGGCGGAGGTGCCTGGCTGCAGGGAGTGTTCCTCGCTGCGGCGGACGGGTTCGGTGTGCTCTCGTGTGGCCTGGTAGTCGACGATGGACAGCAGGTCCTTGTCCGCGAACCGGCCGGTGACCGCGGCGGTGCCCAGGGCCCGGTCGACCTCGGCCACCGAGTAGAGCTTGGACAGGGCGACGGCCTCGGCCATCTTCGCTTTGATGCGGCGGACCCCGCCGGCCCCGGCTTCGACCAGCCAGGACGCTGCCCCGGGACCGAGCTGGAGGAAGGCGGCCTCCTCTGCCGAAGTGGCCTTCGGAGTGCGGTCGTTGTCCTTGTTCTCCCGCGGCGGGTAGTGGGCGTCGTCCAGGACCGGGGCGCCCGGCTGGCCGCGGCGGTGGCGGGCGGCCTCGCGGGCTGAGCCGTCCTGGCCGAACGCGGTGACGATCAGCTCGTCGCCGTGGAACCGGGCCCAGACCCGGTTGTCGATCAGCTCGTGCGGAACTGAGTAGCGGACCCCTTCGACGGAGATCGTCGACTCCCAGTTCACCCTGCGGGTGGTGCCGAACGCGGCGGTGAACGGCCGTCTGGGCAGCGGGTGCAGCCGCTGTTATTCCTCGGCGAGCCGCTCGGCCGGCTTGCGCCGAGTTGCCCGGTGGGTGCGGGAGTTGACCTCGTCGCAGAACGCCCGGCAGGCCGCCTCCAACTCGCCGAAGGTCTTGTAGTGCTCGCGCAGGTTGACGTCCTTCGGCACCACGTCGGCCTTCGCGATCCGCACTGTCGCCTCGGAACCGCCCTTCGTCTCCGGGTCCGCGGGCAGACAGGTGCGTATGGTCGTGCCGTAGTGCCGGGCGACCTCGACGATCTCCGGGTTGCGGACCGCGATCCCGGCGACGTGGTCGGTGGTGACCGTCTTCTCGTTGTCCGTCAGGACGTAGGCCGGCACTCCGCCGATCCGGCGGAACGTCGCGTCCAGACACGAGGTGACCGTGGGCAGCGTCTTGTCCCAGATCGGGATCACGATCCGGAACCGGGACCAGGCCAGCCAGGCGCACCACAGGATGGTCTTGCGGCCGGCGATGGTCGGCCCGTCGCCGAAGTCGTACTGAATCCACAGCCCCGGCTCGGTCACCCACGGCCGATAGACCCGCCGTCGGCCAGCCCTGAACTGGGCTTTCGCCTCGGCAACGGTGCAGCGGGTGGTGCGTTCCCCGCCGGTGAAGCCCATCGCGACGATCCTCTTGTGGACCACGTCCGCGCGGATCTTGCCGTGCGCTGCGTCGCGAGAAAGTCGGACAGTCGGCGGACCGGGCCGCAGGTCTGCTCCCTGCGACGTTCAGTCGCGCTCCGCACTGCGCGGCAACACCGCCCGACGCTACCTCGCGCACGTGACCGAGACCTGCGACGACGACAGCGTGCGCGTGATCACGGATCTGGCCGCCCTGGGCTTCCAGCTGCCACTGCCGGGCTCGCCCTGGTATCGGTGCCGACTGATGCCCCTCGAGCACCTGGTCCACGGCGGCTCACCTCCGTCGTCTGCTCGACGCGGCCGCCCGCTCCCACAAGATGAGTTTTATCGGGCTGTTGCGCGCGAACCACTCCCCGCACCGCGAGAGGGACGACGGGTCCGCCCGCGAGCACTTCGTCATCAACTTCGACCACAGCGGGGTCACCTGGCCCAACAGCAGGGTCAGCGGGAACTGGAACGAGCGTCCGGCCTGGTCTCCTCTACGATCTGAGGTTCCCCCGTCATGCGGGATGTGCTGATCAGCTGGTCAGCAGGGGTTGATGGGTGTTCAGATTCGTTGGTTCGGCCGTCGCCTGTTCGGC